>JBDTOD010000221.1:0-5324 GCA_039933415.1 bacterium | reverse complement strand
GGCACGGTGCTGCTGGTGAGCCACGACCGTGCCTTCCTGCGCGAGGTCGCGACGCGGGTGTGGTCGTTCGACGGGACGCGCCTCACCGACTTCGACGGCCCCTTCATCGAGTGGGAAGAGGATCGCGCACGTCGCGCGACTGTCACTGCGCGCTGAGGCAGGCCGCGTCTGGATCAGTGATCTTTCTTGCGATGTGCGCAGAGAGAACGGGGCGATCGAGCAGGCCTCACGCCCGCTCGCGAGTCAACGCCCACACATCGGCAACGGGGCCGAGGTGCCGGAGCTTGTCCGGGTTTATCACGGACCGGAGTGTCTGCACGCGTCCCTGAACCGATAGCTCGAGCACGAAGACGGAGATAACCCCTCCGTCGCGGTCGCGAGTGACGGCGCCTGGCTCGCCATTCACCTCGCGTAGCTCGAACGTCCCGCCGAGTTCGCCGAGCCGCTTCCCCAATCCAGCCAGCAGCCGCGCCACGTTGCTCGCCCCGACGATCGGCTTCGACCACTGCGGCGCGTTGCCTCCGCCGTCTCCATACACGACGACGTCGCTGGCCAACATGCCGATCAGGCTGTCCACGTCACCCACGCGCACCGCAGCGAAGAATCTCGACGCGAGCCGCTCTCGCTGGTCCGGCGTCCCGACGAATCGCGATCGGCGCGACTCCATCGCCTTCCGCGCCCGACTCGCAATACGCCGGCAGTTTGCCTCCGTCTTGCCGATGATCCCAGCGACCTCCGTATGTGAGTAGTCGAAGACGTCGTGCAACAGGAACACCGCGCGCTCCACGGGATTCAGCCGCTCCAGCAAAAGCAGGAACGCCATCGACAGCGAATCCGACTCGGCGTCCAGCGTGTGCGGGCCGTCCACGAACGCTCCGTCGCTCAGCAGCGGTTCCGGCAGCCACAGTCCTGAATATTGCTCGCGGCGGACGCGCGCCGACCGCAGGTGGTCGATCGCCAGACGGGTGACGATCGCCGTCAGGTACGCGCGCGGAGAGTCGATCTGCACACCGTCCTCGCGCGTACGCGCGTAGCGCAGATACGCGTCCTGCACGATGTCCTCCGCATCGCCTGCCTCGCCGAGCATGCGGTACGAGAGGCCGAACAGTGCCGGCCGAAGCTGCTCGAAGCTGGTCGCGTCGCTCGTGCGCGTGTCAGGCGGCATGGACCACTCGCGGGTCATCCACCAGTCCTTCGCGGAAGCCGTCGCGCCACGAGGTCCAGCGCGGGGTCCAAGCCAGCTCGTGTCGGGCCTTGGTGTTCAATGCGCCGCTCGCCTCGTTCATCATGCGGACGACCACGTCGCCGGCGAGAAGCCGGGCGAGCCACACCGGCACCGTGCGCGGTGACGGGGCACCGAGTGCCGCCGCCATCGCGGGCAGCCACTCGACCTGCGGCGCCGGTTCGTCATCCACGATGTTGTACACGCCACCGTCTCCTCGCTCCACCGCAATCGCCGTCGCCTCCGCGGCATCGTCGGCATGAATGAAGGACATCACGCCCCTGCCGCATCCGACGATGGGAATCTGCCTGCGTCGCACCATGTCCACCATCGCGTCCGACGCGCCCGGGCCATAGAGGCTTCCGTAGCGGAGCACGAGCCCGGTGAGCGGCGCGCTCGTGACCGCCTGCTCGACGTATCGTATCGCGCGCAGGGTCTCCCGCTGCGCCGCGACCGGGTGGTCGTCGAAGGGATCGCGCTCCGTCACCGGTTTCATTCCTTGCCTTGGGCCCGGCCACCCACAGAAGCTCTGTGCCACGAACCGCTTCACTCCGACGGCCTCGGCGGCAGACAGCAGGTGGCGCGTGCCTGTCGTGCGCAGCTCGTTCGTCGTGGCGAACCAGCGGTCGAACCGCCGCATATCCGGCATGCCGCCGAGTGCGGTCATCTGGTGCACGATGACGTCCGGCTCGGCGCGCGCGACGGCCTGTCCCACTGCGCCTGCATCGAGCCCATCCATCACCAGCGCCTGTGCGCCGACCCGTCGCAGACGGTCGAGCTTTTCCCGCGTGCTGGTCGTGGCGAACACCGTATGCCCGCGCCTGACGAGCAGTGTGGTCAATCGACTGCCGATTACCCCGGTTCCGCCGGCAATGAAAACGCGCATCTTTAATCTCCCTGTCTCGAGTCTGCAGTGGAGACGAGATAGCCTTCCGCAGTGTGACACTGACAGAACAGGTCGCGTTGATCACCTTCATATTGCCGGGCCTATCCAATTCGGGGCCGGAACACTGGCAGAGCTACTGGGAGCGTATGGATTCCCAGTGTCAGCGAATCCTCCAGGACGAGTGGGAAGATCCGCGATGCGAGGACTGGGTGGCGACCCTCGGACGAGCGGTGGCGTCGGCGCAGAGCGACATCGTGTTCGTCGCGCACAGTTCCGCGTGTGCGCTGGTCGCTCATTGGGCCGCGATCGCCACGTCAGAATTGGCGGCGCGCGTACGAGGCGCGCTCCTCGTGGGTCCGTCAGATCCGGAAGGTCCGAACTATCCGGACGGGCCGTCGGGCTTCGCGCCGATGCCCCGCTTCGCGCTCCCGTTCCCCAGCGTGGTCGTCGCGAGCGAGGACGATGCGTACGTGAGCCTCGAGCAAGCGCGCTCGTACGCCGAGGCGTGGGGCAGCGTCTTTGTGAATGTCGGTGCGGCTGGCCACGTCAATGGTGCGAGCAATCTCGGCGCGTGGCCCATGGGCTATGCGTTGCTCGAGCGTCTCAGGGAAGGAGGTCATCGCGATCGTGTTGTCTGACGAAATACGAACCCTTGCCTCTAGCGCGTTTGGTCTTGCCGGTTCACTCCGGCGGGTTCCACGTTTCGATCGAGCGCGAGCCGTGCGCGCAACCGCCTTCGAAGCTCGTCCGAATGCCGTATCGGTCGTCGACCCTCAAACACCAGCATCGTGACGTATCGCCTATCCTTCCTGTTGCTTCTTCTTGTTCTGTGTGCCTCATCAACCCTGTCGGCGCAGTCGCCGGCCGGCGGTGTCACGCTGTTCGGAACGGTGCACGACGCACAGACCAAAGCCGCCCTCTCGTACCTGTCCCTCCATCTGCAAACGGAAAAGGACAGCGCGTTCGTGGGCGGGCGTCTGACCAACGAGTCGGGCGAGTTCACCTTCGCGGCCCTCAAGAAGGGTGCGTACGTGCTGGTCGTCCGGTCGATCGGCTATCGGCCCCTGCGCCAACGGGTACTGGTCGGTGAGCTGAGCGCGTTCCTGGATCTGGGGACGCTGACGATGACCCGTGAGGCGCCGCAAACGCTCGATGAGGTCGTCGTCAGCGCCAGTGCGGACGGGCGTTCCGCGTCGATGGAAAAGCAGACGTTCACCGTGGCGGACAACATCAGCCAGGCGGGCGGCTCCGTTTTGCAGGCGATGTCCACGGTACCCGGCGTGTCGATCGGACAGGACGGGAAGGTGCTGGTGCGCGGCAGCGACAAGGTGGTCGTGCTGATCGACGGCAAGCAGACCGCGCTGACCGGTTTCGGCTCGCAGAGCGGCCTGGACAATCTCCCGTCGTCGGCGTTGGAGCGCATCGAGATCATCAACAACCCGTCGGCAAAGTTCGATGCGAACGCCAGTGCCGGCATCATCAACCTGGTCTTCAAGAAGCAGGAGCAGGACGGGCTGAACGGCAAGCTCGGCCTGATGGGCGGCGCGGGCGCGCTGTGGGTACAGCGGGAGAACCTGCCAACGATTCGTCCGCAGTTTCAACGCACGCCGAAGTTCAATCCGTCCCTCTCCCTCAACTATCGGAAAGGGGCGACGAACACGTTCGTGCAGGGAGATTGGCTGTATTCGCCGACGCTGAACAAGAACGAGTTCTCGACGCGCACGTACGACGACGGGTCGGTCATCCACCAGCAAGTGAAGCGCAACCGGCGAACGGACTATGCCACGCTGAATGCGGGCGTGGACCACGCGATCGGTGAACGGAACACCGTGAGCGTCTCCGGCCTGTTCAATCGGGAGAAGATCATCGACCACGGTGACAATCCGTACTTCGATGGCTCTCTCGAGACTCGACATCGTTTGTGGCAGTTTCTCGAGGACGAGGTCAAGTACACCGCATTCGGGACCGCGGCCTTCACGCACCATTTTCCACAACCGGGGCACACGCTCGCGTTCACGGGGAACTACTCGTTCCATCGCGAAGACGAAAAGTATTTCTTCACAAATACGCTGCCCACGTTCGTCGGCACCGACGCGTTCAAGCTGCTCTCCGACGAACACGTCGTGGACGTCAGCGCGGACTACATCAAGCCGCTCAGGCAGGGGCGCGTCGAAGCCGGCTTCAAGGGGCGCTACCGCTCGATTCCCGTCGACATGCAGTTCGACGCGGGGCTGAACTCCGTCATCGACACCGGGGCCGGCGGCCGCGCGGTCTATCGCGAAACGATTCCGGCGATCTACGGGAACTATGTGTTCGAGAGTGATCGCATCGAGCTCGAGGGTGGTGTTCGCTTCGAGGGGGTGCACCTGAACTACGACGTCAACCCCGACCACAACACCTACAAGAGCGACGGATACCGTTACTTCCAGCCGTTCCCGAATGTGCGCGCGGCCTACAAGTTCGACGAATCCAACAAGCTCTCGTTGTTCTTCAATCGGCGCGTGGACCGTCCGAACGAAGTCGACATCCGCATCTTTCCCAAGTACGACGAGCCCGAGCTGATCAAGGTAGGCAACCCGGCGCTGCAACCGCAGTACTCCACGTCTGGCGAGTTGGGATTCAGGACCGGTTGGTCGACGGGAAACGTGTATGCAGCGGCGTATCACCGGATCGTCGATGGGACCATCACGCGTATCGCCACCCAGGCGCCAGGCAGCGTGCTGCTATACAACGTCTTCCAGAATGCCGGGCGCAGCTGGAGCACGGGCTCCGAGATCGCGTGGCAGCAGAAAGTCTCTCGCCGCGTTTCACTCGGCGCCAACGCGAACGCTTATCGCCGAACCATCGGTGCCTTCTCGGTGGTCAATCAGTATCCGGTGCCGGTCCGCTATTCAGCGCCGCGCCGGCAGCTCACGTCGGGAATCGTCAAGGCGAATGCGACCATCACGCTGCCCGGCGACTGGCAGACGCAGCTCTCGAATGTCTACCTTGCCCCGGACCTCTTGCCGCAAGGCCGCGCCGAGAGCCGCTTCTCGCTCGACGTCGGAATGAAGAAGGGCGTCCAGCGCGGCAAGGGCGAGATCGTCGTGAACGCCACGGATCTGCTGAACACGAATCAGCTACGGCGAACGATCCGCGGTACGGATTTCACGTTGGTGAGTACGGACTACCTCGAGACGCAGGTCATCCGGGTGGGATACAACTGGAAGTTCTAGA
>JBDTOD010000220.1:0-5351 GCA_039933415.1 bacterium | reverse complement strand
CAGATGCCCGAGAAACCGCGCCGCATACGCCTCGGTGAACAGATCCGTGCGATACGCGAGCGTCAGCGCCAAGCCCTGCAGCCGATCAGCAGCGAACAGCGTGAGATCGAACTTCGTCGCCCCCGCGTCCACACCGAACGCGCTCCCGCGCACGTCGCCGAGCGTGAGCGTCGTCGCCTCGGCGTCCTGCATCGTGAGCACGACGTCGAACGGCGCCGCGCTCCGCACCTTTCCGTCGGCGTCGCGCAGCTCGAGCGCGAGCCGCTCCAGCGGCACTTCCTGATGATCGAGCGCCGACGCCGCGCGCTCGCGCACGCGGCCGAGCAGCTCGGCGAACGTCGGATCACCGTCGAAGTCGCCGCGCTGGATCACGGTGTTGTTCACGTAGCCCACCACGCCCGTGAGCTCCGGTTCGGCGCGGCCCGCCACACCCGACCCGACGAGCACGTGCGGCCGGCCGGTGTAGCGATGCAGCACCGTCATGTACGCGGCGAGCAGCACCAGATACGGCGTCGCGCCGGAGCGCTGCGCCAACGCGTGTACGGCGTCGCGCAGCTCCACCGGCAGCACGACCGAGTGCCGCGCGCCGGCGAAGCTCGGCACGGCCGGCCGCGGGAAATCGGTCGGCAGATCGAGCGGATCGAGCGCGCCGTCGAGCTGTTGGCGCCAGAAGGCGAGCAGCCCATCGAGCCGGTCACCGGCGAGCCGCTCGCGCTGCCATGCGGCGAAGTCGGCGTACTGTATGGACAGCGGTGGCAATTCCGCCGCTCGGCCACCCACTCGCGCCTCGTACACGTCTCGCGCTTCGCGAAAGAGCACGCCGAGCGACCAGCCGTCCATCACGATGTGGTGCGTCTCGATGACGAGCACGTGCTCGTCGCCGGACAGCCGCACGAGCGTGGCGCGGAAGAGATGCTCGTGCGCCATGTCGAACGGCACGCGCGCCCGCGAGCGCACGATGCGCTCGGCCTCACGCTCGCGCTCGTCCGCGGGGAACGTCGCGAGGTCGACCACCTCGAGCGGCGCCGGCGTCGGCGGATCGATCAGTTGCACGGGCTCGTGGCGTGCCTCGTCGGCGGCGAACCGCGTGCGCAGCGCCTCGTGCCGCGCGACGAGCGCGTCGAGCGCCGTACGCAGCGCGGCGACGTCGAGCGGCCCGGTGAGGCGCCGCGCGATCGTCATGTTGTACGCCGTGAGCCCGGGGTTCGCGCGGTCGAGCAACCAGAGCAGCTCCTGCGCGAACGACGTCGGCATCGCGGCACCGCGCGGCCGTGCCGTGATCGTGCCGGCGTGCGGCGCATCATCCTCGCCGAGTAGCTGCGCGAGCAGCTCCAGCTCTTCGTCGAAGCCACCGGCGGAACCGGCGGTCGGCGTCGAATTCGTCATGAGTTTCCCGTGCTCCGTTGCGTGCTACTCTGCTCCGACCGGAGGCGCGCGCGCTCCTCCGGCGTCATGCTCTGAACCTTCTCCACCAGCGCCGCGATACGTTCCACGCGCTCGGCACCAACCGCCGCCGTCACCGCGTCGGCGAGGCCGGCCACCGTCGGTGCCATGAAGAAGCCACGCAGGGTCAGCGACACGCGGAACAGTCGCGATGCCTGGGTCACCACCTTCGTCGCGAGCAGCGAGTGACCACCCATCGCGAAGAAGTCACTCTTCACCCCAACACGTTCACGGCCGAGCGTCTCCGCCACGAGGCGGCAGAGGACACGCTCGACCGCGGTGGCGGGCGGATCGCCGGCATCGTCGTCGGCGCGCGCGAGCTGCGGTGCTGGTAGGGCTCGGCGATCCACCTTGCCGTTGGGCGAGAGCGGCCATGCGTCGAGGCGCACGAGCGTCGACGGCACCATGTAGTCCGGCAGCTGACGCCGCAGCGTCGCCGTGATCGCGTCGGGTGTCGCGCTCTCGTCTCGCGCGACGTAATAGCCGACGAGATACGGGCCAACCACGGCATCGGTGTGCATCGTCACGAGCGATCCGTCCACACCGGCGCACGCGGCGATGCGCTGCTCGATCTCGCCGAGCTCGATGCGGAAGCCACGCAGCTTGACCTGAAAGTCGAGCCGGCCGAGATACTCGATCGTGCCGTCGGTCCGCCAGCGGGCGAGATCTCCCGTCTTGTACAAGCGCGGCGTACCGGCTGCGGGCTGCGAGGTGCGGGACTGCGCGGGGGCGAACGGAACCGGCACGAACCGCGCGGCCGTGAGATCCGGCCTGCCGTGGTAGCCGAGTCCAACCTGCACGCCGCCGATGTGCAGCTCGCCCGCAACGCCGATGGGCAGCTCGCGCAACTCGGCGTCGAGGACGTACAGCCGCGTGTTGGCGACGGGCCGTCCGATCGGCACCACTGAAGGCGTCGTCGTGGACGGCGGACAGGCGAAGTAGCTCACGTCCACCGCGCACTCCGTCGGCCCGTACAGGTTGTGCAGCCGCGCGTCGGGCAGCACACCGTAGAACTGTGCGACGAGATCCGGCGCCAGCGCCTCGCCGCTCGCCATCACCGCGCGTAGCGACGTCACGCGGCCCGCCTGCTCGTCGCCCAGGAACGCCCGCAGCATCGAGGGCACGAAGTGGCACACCGTCACCCCCGCCCGCTGCATCACCGCGGCGAGATAGCTCGTGTCCCGGTGCCCGCCCGGCCGTGCCATGACGAGCTTCGCGCCCGTCATCAACGGCCAGAAGAACTCCCACACACTGACGTCGAAGCTGAACGGCGTCTTCTGGAGCACGACGTCGTCCGGCGTCAGGCCATACTCCGCCTGCATCCACGCCAGCCGATTGACGATCCCGCGATGCGCATTGAGCGCGCCCTTCGGCTGCCCCGTGGAGCCGGAGGTGTAGATCATGTACGCCGGATCGTCGGGCGACGGCAGTGGCAATGCAGGTGCAGATCCCTCGACGGCGCTCGGGATGACAACCATGCTGTCATCCCGAGCGAGCGCAGCGAGTCGAGGGAGCTGCACCTCACCCGGCGCATCGAACGTATCATCGAGCAGTACGAGCTCGACTCCGCTCGCGCCGAGTGCCGGCAGCGTGTCGGCCAGTCTCTTCTGGGTCAACAGCACCGACACGCCCGAGTCCGCGAGCATGTACGCCACGCGCTCCGCCGGATACTCCGGATCGATCGGCACGTACGCGCCACCCGCCTTGAGCACGCCCAGCAGGCCGACGACCATCGATACGCCACGCTCGGCGCAGAGCCCGACTAGAATGCCAGGTCCCACTCCGCGCGCGCGCAGCGCACGCGCGAGATCCCCCGCGCGCGCATGGAGCGCGGCGTACGTCAGACTCTCGTGCTCGTCCTCCACGGCGATCGCATTCGGCGAGCCGTCAGCCGCAGCGGTGAGCAGTTCGGTGAGCGAGCGATCCAGCGGGTAGCTCGCCTGCGTGTCGTTCCACTCGGCGAGACGTGCGCGATCGTCGTCGCCGAGCAGCGGCAGGTCGGCGATGGCGATCGACGGAGCGCCGGCGGCCGATGTGAGCAGCCGGCCGAGATGCTCCAGCAGTCGCTCCGCGGTCTCGCGCCCGAACCGCGACGTGCGATGAATCAGCACCGCGCGCAGCCCGCGCGGCGAGATCGTCATCGAGAGCGAGAGATCGAACTTTGCCGCGCCGATCTCCGACGTCATCGACTCGACCTCGCACCCGGTGAGCGTCGTCGCGCTCTGCTCGCCGTCCTGAAGCACGAACAGCGTGTCGAAGAGCGCCGCGCGTCCCAACTCGGCCGACACGCGCTCGACCGGAACGCCGGCGTGCGCGAAGCCACCGAGCAGCCGCTCGCGCACCTGGCCCACGAGCGCGGCAAACGTCGTGCGCGGCTCGAGGGTGGCGCGAAGGGGCAGCGTGTTCGTCAGGAATCCGATCAGCTGCTGCGTCTCCGGCCGATCGCGTCCCGAGACCGGAACGCCGATCACCAGATCGTCCTGTCGACCGAATCGCGACAGTAGCGCCTGGAACCCGGCGAGCAGCACCATGAACATCGTCGCGTTCTGCTCGCGTGCCAGCGCGGTCAGCGCTTCGAGCAGCGCGGGCGGATAGGTCACGGTCACGCGTGCGGCCGCGTCGTCCGTTCGCGCGTCACGAGCGCCGTCGAGTGGCGTGTCGGCGAGCAGGTCGATTGCCGACGGCGCACCAGCCAGCGCCTCGCGCCAGTAGGCGAGTGCCGTCGTGAGCCCGCCTTCGTCGCGCCGCGACTGCTCCCAGCGCGCGTAGTCGGCAAACTCGATCGCCAGCGGCTCGACCACACGAGCCTCGTGCGTCACGCTCGCGTCGTACGCGGCGGCGAGATCGCGCCGGAAGAGCGGCTCGGACCCTCCGTCGAACACGAGATGATGCGCGACGATCGCCACGACCCACTCGGCGTCGCCAGTGCGTGCGATCAACGCGCGGAGCAGCGGCGCGCTGCCCAGCGTAAACGGCGTCTGCACCGTTGCGCGCAGGATATCGTCGAGGCGCACTGCATCGTTGCGCAGATCGACGCGCTGCACCGGCACCTTCGCGGAAGCGTGCGGCACCTGGACCGCCTCGCCAAGCCGCTCCTCGAACGAGGTCCGCAACACCTCGTGTCGCGCGACGACCGCGTCGAGCGCGCCTTCAAGCGCGGCCTCGTCGAGCGTGCCGCGGAGACGCAGCACCATTGGCGCGTTGTACGCCGCCGTGTCCGGGCTCCGCTGCTCCGCCGTCCACACCGCCTGCTGCGCGGCCGAGAGCGGTGCCACGCCACGCTCGGCCGAGCGTTCGATGCGATCGGTGTCGGTCTGTTGCGTGGCGTGCACGACATCGGTCGTGCCGTGACTCGCCTCGGCGATCGTCGCCAGCGCGGCAACGGTGCGCGCCTCGAACAGCACGCCGAGTGAAAGGCGTGTCGGCAGCACCGTCGCCAGTCGCGCGACGACACGCATGGCGAGCAGCGAGTGCCCGCCGAGGGCGAAGAAGTCGTCGTGCACGCCGACCCGCTCGACACCGAGCACGTCGGAGAAGACCGCCGCGATCTGCTGCTCGGTCGGCGTGCGCGGCGCGACGTACGCGACGGCGCTGTCGGTCGGCGCGTCGGGTGCGGGAAGCGCGCGACGGTCGAGCTTTCCGCTCGGGCTGAGCGGCATCGTGTCGACGAAGACGAACGCCGTCGGCACCATGTAGTCGGGCAGGCGGGCCGAGAGTCGCGCGCGCAGCGCGGCCGCGGTGGGCTCGTGTCCCTGCGCAGCTTCGACGTACGCCACGAGCCGCTCGTCGCCCGGCCGGTCGCGACGCACGAGCACTGCCGCGGCGTGAACGCCGTCCGCTTCGAGCAGCGCAGTCTCGATCTCGCCGAGCTCGATGCGGAACCCGCGCAGCTTCACCTGGAAGTCCAA
>JBDTOD010000219.1:0-5369 GCA_039933415.1 bacterium | reverse complement strand
GTGTGCACGCCCATCGGATCGAGGTTCTCGATCGAGCAGACGATCACGACGTTGTCGTACCGGTCGCGCATCACCTCCAGCTCGAACTCCTTCCATCCGATCAGCGACCGCTCGAGGAGGATCTGGCTGGTCGGCGATTCGGACAGTCCGCGGCGCACGATGTCCTCGAACTCCTCGCGATTGTACGCGATGCCGCCGCCGGTGCCGCCGAGCGTGAACGACGGCCGCACGATCGACGGGAAGCCGGTGACCTCGATCAGGGCGATCGCCTCGTCGAAGGTGTTGGCGATCCCACCCTTGGCGACGCCCAGCCCGATGCGCTCCATCGCTTCGCCGAACTGCTTTCGATCCTCGGCGATCGCAATCGCCCGCGCCGAGGCGCCGATCAGCTCGACGCCGTGCTTCTCGAGCACGCCGCGCTCGGCCAGCGTCATCGCCACGTTCAGCGCCGTCTGGCCACCCATCGTCGGCAGGAGCGCATCGGGCTTCTCGCGCTCGATGATCAGCTCGACGAACTCAGGGGTCACCGGCTCGATGTACGTCCGATCCGCGATCTCGGGATCGGTCATGATCGTGGCCGGGTTCGAGTTGATGAGGATCACCTCGTACCCTTCCTCGCGGAGCGCTTTCGTCGCCTGCGTCCCTGAGTAGTCGAACTCGGCCGCCTGCCCGATGACGATCGGGCCGGAGCCGATGACGAGGATACGATGGATGTCAGCGCGTCGCGGCATGAATCAGGTCGTCGATGATGTCCTCGCGCGTGTGACGGGGGGCCCATCCGGTTGCGCGCCGGAGCTTGGCGTTACTGCCGATCTGCACGGGCACGTCCACGGGTCGCGCCAAGGCTTGATCGGAGGAAATGTCGGCAGAGACACCGACCCGCTGCAAGACTAACCCAGCGAGCGCGCGCACGCTGAGCCCAGCGCCGCTGCAAACGTTGTAGGCCTCGCCGGGGACGCTTGCGTCGAGCAGGCCGAGATAGGCCTCGACGACATCCGCTACGTGGAGAAAGTCGCGCACGGTCTCACCGTTGCCGATCGTGAGGCGGCCTCCCGCACGCGGAAGGGCGAGCGCGCGCCGTACGAGCGCGGGGAGAAGAAAGTGCTCGGCGTGCCCCGGGCCGGAGTGACTGAAGCTTCGCGTGCAGACAACTCGCGCTCCTTCGCTGCGGAAGGCCTGCAGGGCCGCGACCTCCTGCGCCACCTTGGACGCGGCGTAGAGCGTCAGCGGACGCTGCTCGGCGTCCTCGGCGAGCGGCATCTCGGCCAGCTCGTGGCGTCCGTACTGCTCCGCCGACCCGACCACGAGCACGAACGGATCGGCCGTGCTGGCGCGACGCAGTCGTCCGACTTCCGCCAGCAATCTGACGGTGCCGACGGTGTTGACCTCGTACGCGTAGCCGGGATTCCGCATCGCGTCGGGCACGTGGCTGATCGCGGCGAGATGCAGGACCACGTCGGGCCGTGAATTGTCCACGGCCGCCGCGACGTCGTCCTGGCGCGTCACGTCCATCGAGATCCACTGCACCGCATCGCGTTGCGCGGCGTCCAGCACGGGAACGTCCGAGGGTTGTCCGATGCCGCCCGCCGTCACCTCCCAGCCGCGTTCGAGCATCGCCCGAACCGCCCACTGAGCGACGAACCCATTGCCGCCGGTGACGAGCGCGCGACGACTCACGGCGTCTTGGCGTGGCGCGCGAGATCGGCCTCCACCATCATCCGGATCAGCTCCTGGAAGCGTACCGTGGGCGCCCAGCCCAGCTTCTCCAGAGCCTTCGACGGATCTCCGACGAGGAGATCCACCTCGGCAGGGCGATCGAACTTGGTGTCGTGCGTGACGAAGTCGCGATAGTCGAGATCGACGGCCTGAAACGCGGCGTCGCACAGCTGGCGCACCGACCACGTCTCGCCGGTCGCGACGACGAAGTCATCCGGCTCGTCCAGCTGGAGCATGCGCCACATCGCGTCCACGTAGTCACCGGCGAAACCCCAGTCGCGGCGCGCCTCGAGGTTGCCGAGCTTCAGCGTCGTGGAGATGCCGAGCTTGCAGCGTGCGGCACCGTCCGTGACCTTGCGCGTCACGAACTCGAGCCCGCGCCGCGGACTCTCGTGGTTGAACAGGATTCCCGACACCGCGTACAGGCCGAAGCTCTCGCGGTAGTTCACGGTGATCCAGTGTCCGTACAGCTTGGCGACTCCGTATGGGCTGCGCGGGTAGTACGGCGTGGACTCGCGCTGCGGTACCTCGACGACCTTGCCGAACATCTCGCTGGAGCTGGCCTGATAGAAACGGGCTTTCGGCGCGGCCTTTTTCATCGCCTCGAGCATCCGGGTCACGCCCAGCGCGGTGAACTCACCGGTGAGCACCGGCTGGGACCACGATGTCTGGACGAAGCTCTGCGCGGCGAGGTTGTAGATCTCATCGGGCTTCGTATCGTGCACCGCGTCAGTCAACGACGTCTGATCGAGCAGGTCGGCCGACACCAGCTCGAGACGGTCGACCAGGTGTGCGATGCGCTCGTACGGCGTCGTGGAGCTGCGCCGGACGACGCCGACGACCCGATAGCCCTTGGCGAGGAGGAGCTCGGCGAGGTAGGAGCCGTCCTGACCGGTGATACCGGTGACTAATGCGGTAGGCATTGGCCGCTGAAGGAAGGGAAGGTGTCGAAGGAATTCAGTGCTGAGGGGGGGGTCGAGTGACGGCGGAAGCAGTCACCCCCCCACTCACCACTGCCACCCATAAAAAAGGGAGCCCCCCGGAGAGAGCTCCCTTGCAAGACGGTCAGCGGAGCCCCCCCGTCACGCCACCTGGACGCCGCGCGGAGCGCGGGGCACCTTGCCCGCGTTGAGGCAACGGGTGCAGACCTTCACCTTGGTGATCTTGCCGTCCACCAGGGTGCGCACGACCTGGAGATTCGGCTTCCACGTCCGGCGCGTCTTGTTGTTCGCGTGGGAGACGTTGTTGCCGAAAGCGACGCCCTTGTCGCAGTGGAAGCAGCGGTTGCGTTGGATGGCCATGATCTCAATCCCGGCAGAACTCGATGCGCGCCATCTCGGCTCCGTCACCCTTGCGGTGGCCGGTCTTGAGGATGCGCGTATAGCCACCGTTCCGCGTGGCGAACCGCGGCCCGATCTCCTGGAACAGCTTGTCCGCCGCTTCCCGCTTGTGGATGTGGCGAATGGCGAGCCGGCGGGCGTGCAGCGTGCCCGTGCGCGCCTTCGTGATCAACTTCTCGACGAACGGGCGAAGCTCTTTTGCCTTCGCCTCCGTCGTCTCGATCGACTCGCTCTCGATGAGCGAGGTCGCGAGGTTCCGCATCAGCGCGAGCTTCTGTTCGCTCGTGCGGCGCAGCTGACGTCCAGCCTTCCGGTGACGCATTGGTGTTACTCCTCTTCGTCGTCGGGCGCCGCGGCGGCAGCCTGGCTCGGCGGCGTGCCCCAATCGAGCACGCGAACGCCTTCGCCGTTCTCCTCGAACCGCATCCCAAAGTTCAACCCCTCGCGCTCGAGGAGATCAGCGATCTCCTGAAGCGACTTCTTGCCGAAGTTCTTCACCTGCAGAATCTGGCTCTCCGTCTGCCGCACCAGGTCGCCCAGGCTGCGGATGTTGGAGTTCTTGAGCGAGTTCACCGAGCGGACGGACAGCTCGAGGTCGTCGATCGGCGTCTTGAGCAGCTGCTGCATGCGCGCGCCGTCCGTGGCGGCGCCGTCAGGGCCGCCGCCGGCGAGCGGCGCGGAGCTGTGCGAGCCGAACTCGACGAAATACTGGAAGTGCGTCTGCGCGAGCGCGGCGGCGTAGCTGACCGCCTCCTCCGGCGTGATCGTGCCGTTCGTCTCGACGGTCAGCGTGAGCCGATCGTAATCGGTGCGCTGGCCGACGCGGGTCTCGGCGACCGAGAAGTTCGCGCGGCGGACCGGGTTGTAGATCGAGTCGATGCGGACGAGATCGACCGGCAGGCCGCGGTCGAGCGGATGCTGGTCGGCCTCGATGTAGCCGCGGCCCTTGTTGACGTAGAGCTCGATGTTCAGGTCGCGGTCGTCGTGCAGTGTCAGGATGTGGTGCGAGGGATCGATGATCTTCACGCCCGACACCGACGACACGTCGCCGGCGGTGACTGCCCCCGCCCCGTCCTTCTGGATGTGCAGCACGGCGTTCTCGACGTCGTCCGCGAGCGTCAGCGTCAGCGTCTTGAGGTTGCCGATGATCTGGTGCACGTCCTCGACCACGCCGGGGATCGTCTGATGCTCATGCACGACGCCGTCGATACGCACACCCCACACAGCCGCGCCTCGGAGTGACGAGAGCAGCATGCGACGCATCGCATTGCCGAGCGTGTGTCCGAAGCCGCGCTCGAGCGGCTGCAGGCGGAACTCGGCCACATGCGGGTTGTCCTCGCGCTTGGTGGCTTCCACCAGCTGCGGACGGACGAGCCCACGAAGATCGATCGTTGATGCCATGGTGTACTCTTGAGTTACTGGGTCATTCCGGCGGAGATCCAACGGGATCCACCGGAAACGCTCTGCCTCGCCCGCAACGCGCGGCAGACTCGTAGAGGGGTTGCGGCCCCGACCTGCGTGATGCGGTGATGCGGTGATGCGGGTGCGACGCGGGCGACGCCGACAGGCGTCGCCCGCTCCAAGTACACGGCCTTATTCGAGGAAGGGCTAAACCGCCTACTTCGAATAAAGTTCGACGACCAGCTGTTCCTGCGCGGCGATCGGAATGCTCGTGCGAGCGGGCTTCTCCAGCACCCGGCCGCTGAACGACTCCTTGTCCACTGCGATCCAGGAGAGCGGCGCGCCACGCGACGACTGATCCATCGCCGTGAGCACCGACACCTGCTCGCGCGACTTCACGCGAAGGCGCACTTCCATACCCGGCTGCACATGGTAGCTCGGGATGTCCACCGACTTCTGGTTCACTTCGACGTGCCGGTGCCGGATGAGCTGGCGCGCGGCCTTGCGGCTCCCGGCAAAGCCCATGCGGTAGACGACGTTGTCGAGGCGCGTCTCGAGCGCGGCGAGCAGGTTGTGTCCCGTGATGCCGGGCTGCGTCGCCACCTTCTCGAACGTGTTGCGGAACTGCTTCTCGCTCACGCCGTAGATGCGCTTGATCTTCTGCTTCTCGCGGAGCTGCTTCGAGAACTCCGACGCCTTGCGACGACGCGCGGTCGCCTGGCCATGCTGGCCCGGCGCGTACGGACGGCGCTCGACCGGGCACTTCTCGGTGAAGCACTTCGTCGCCTTGAGGAACAACTTGGTTCCTTCACGGCGGCACTGACGGCAGCTCGGTCCTGTATAGCGACCCATGACTTAGACTCTCCGACGCTTCGGGGGACGGCAGCCGTTGTGCGGGATCGGCGTCACGTC
>JBDTOD010000218.1:0-5452 GCA_039933415.1 bacterium | reverse complement strand
AGGTGTTGTCGGACGAGGATGCGACGATCTGCGCCGTGATCGCGCCGCGCGCCGTCGTCGAGGCGGTGGCCGAAGGCGACGCCGTCCCGGAGCCCGAGCTGATCCGCAAGGCGAAGGAAGAAGAGGACGCGAAGTAGCATTCGCGCGCTCCTCGCCGCACTCCGACGACGGCTCCGCCCACCCGGGCTGGAGCCGTCGTCGCTTCACGCCGACGACAGGCCGATGAAGGTGATCCTGGGCCTCGGGAATCCGGGGAAAGAATACGAGCATACCCGCCACAACGTGGGCTGGTGGCTCACCGACCATCTCGCCGAGCGCTGGGGCTTCGACGGCTGGAAAAAGGACGGCCAGGCCAAGGTCGCGCAGGGCCAACTGCCGGGCATGAAGGAGACGATGCGTCTCGTGAAACCGCAGACGTATATGAACCTCTCCGGCGCGGTGCTCGTGCAGTACGCGCGTCGTCCCTTCTGGTCGGCGGCCAACGATCTCCTCGTCCTGGTCGACGAGGTCGCCATCCCTGTTGGCAGCTGGCGGCTGCGCGGTGAAGGCGGCGCCGGTGGTCACAACGGCCTCAAGTCGGTGCAGCAGTCACTCGGCACGCAGCAGTATCCGCGACTGCGCATCGGCGTCGGCGACCCGGAGCGTCCCGCCGGCGGCCCGCTCACGGACTTCGTGCTCGGCGCCGTCGGCAAGCGCGACACCGAGTCGATCCGCGCGCTGATGCCGGTGATGACCGAGGCGATCGAAGCGTGGGCGCGCGACGGGATGAAAGCCGCGCTCGACATCCAGAGCCGCGCGCCGAAGAGCTGATCGGGCTGCGCTCAACGGCGAACGATTAGCTTATGACGCTCGATCTCGACATCACGCCGCGATCCGCGCGCGCGACCCTCCGCACATCAGAATGCTCAGACTCGGTATCGTCGGTCTCCCCAACGTCGGCAAGTCCACGCTGTTCAACGCGCTGACCTCCGCGGGCGTGCTCGCCGCGAACTATCCCTTCGCGACCAAGGATCCGAACGTCGGGCGAGTCAACGTTCCAGACGATCGCCTCGATGTGCTCGCCGGCGTCGTGCAGCCGCAGCGCACCGTACCGGCCGCCGTGGAGTTCGTCGACATCGCCGGTCTCGTTGCCGGCGCGTCAAAGGGCGAAGGGCTCGGCAACCAGTTCCTCGCCAACATCCGCGAGACCGACGCGATCGTACACGTCGTGCGATGCTTCGACGACGACGACATCCTGCACGTGATGGGCTCCGTCGATCCGGTGCGCGACCGCGAGGTGATCGAGTTCGAGCTCGCGCTCGCCGATCTCGCGACGGTGGAGAAGCGCCTCGATCGCGTGAAGCGTTCCGCCAAGACCGGCGACAAGGAAGCACTCGCCGAGCTGCCAACGATCGAGAAGGCGCACAGCTTCCTCAAGGATGGGCGCGGACTCTGGGAGGCGCGGCTCGGCCCCGACGAGCTCACACTGCTCAAGCCGCTCTCGCTGCTCACCGCCAAGCCGATCCTCTACGCGGCGAACGTCACCGATGCGGAGCTCGCCGGTGAGGAAGGCTCGCATCTGAAGGCATTGCGTGCCGCGATCGCATCCAGCGGAGAGCAGGCGGAGATCGTCCCCTTCTCGGCGAAGATCGAGAGCGAGCTCGCCGAGCTTCCGCCGGAAGATCGCAAGGACTTCCTCGCGTCACTCGGCCTCGAGTCAGCCGGCCTCGATCGACTGATCAAGGGCGGCTTTCATCTGCTCGGCCTTCAGACCTACTTCACGGCGGGCGAACAGGAAGTGCGCGCGTGGACGATCCACCGCGGCGACACCGCACCCCAGGCCGCTGGCGTCATTCACACCGACTTCGAGCGCGGCTTCATCAAGGCCGAGACGGCGGGCTACGCCGACTTCATCTCGAACGGCGGATGGAAAGGGGTGAAGGAGAAGGGGCTGATGCGCGCGGAAGGAAAGGAGTACATCGTGCAGGATGGCGACGTGCTGCTGTTCCGCTTCAACGTGTAGCTCTTTCTCCTATCGCCCTTCGAGAAACGCGGTGTACGCCGCTCGCGCGTTCTCGCACTTCGCGCGATCCGCTTCGGTCGGCGTGGCCGACTGCGGATTCGACTCGCGCAGAGAGACGGAGACACAGTCATCCTGCGCGGCCGCACGAAGACGTTCGGTCTTGTCCTCCTCCGATTCGCAGCCGACGGCGACGAAGAGGAGGAGGGTGGCGGCGAGGCGGAAACTGGTTCGCATGCTCGAAACTGTGCGCGACCGGAACAATACGCTACCACCGGAAGCGGTTTACACCGGACTCGCGGCCAGAAACACCCCGGTCCGAGCGGCGAGGTAGCCGCGATTCGAGTTGGAGCAGCTCCGCACTCGCCGCCGAAGTCTCGGCAGACAGTTCAGCAGCTTCGCTCGGGCCATCGGTCGCCGAACGGTCGCACCGTCCACACGGCACCGGAGCAGTGCACTTGTCGCCGAGGCACATCAGAGGTCGGCGACTCGCCGCACGAACCCCTGGCTCACGAAACCGTCGAGCTCCTCGATGACGCGATCGGGCACCTGGGCGAGCGCCTGGCCGGAACTGCGACGCGCCATGGCCATCACGAGCCGATCGACCGTCCGACGGCTTCCCTGGAGGAGCGCCCACACTTCCTCGCCCGTGGCCGAGAGGGGACGATGCTGGTTCGTGCCCGGCGAGGACAGCACCTTGTCGTGCTCGCGCTGGATGCAATGAACATCCGACATCGGGACGTAGTATTCGGCGGCTTTGTGCATTGGCCTTGGATTGCTCGGTGGGCTGCAGCGAGGTCGTGGGGATCGCTCGCTCGGGATGGGACAAGGCAACTCGCAGACCACCGATGCCAGTCTGTAAACCATGGGATTGCAACCACTTGGAAATTGGGTGTCCCACCAGCTCCCCGTGGCGGAGCAATCACGCTGCGACGCGCCGCCGTCACTTCCGTGGCATCGTCGCGACAGGTGACATGCTGGCCTCGATGGCGAGAGTCATTCGCGGTCGGGGCCAGCGAAGCGCTCGGGGGGGCACTTCTCGTGAACACGCGAGCCGACTATCCTTATCGGCTACCACAACGCGCCTTCGTCATCGGCGCTCCATTTCCCCTCCCCCTACTCCGGCAACCAGCGGGGGGCGGCTACGACCAAAGGGAGGATTGCCAGGACATGCCACGTCCATACGAGGCGGTCTACGTCTTCGACTCCACGCTCGAAGACTCTGCCGTCACCGAAAAGCTCGACCGCTTCCACCAGCTCCTCGGCCCATCGGGTGAGGTCACGCTGGACCATTGGGGCCGTCGTCAGCTCGCTTATCCGATCGGCCCGCGCGAGAACGGCTACTACGTCGTCGCGCGCTTCGAGGCCGAATCGGGCGGGATCCCCGAGTACGAGCGCGCCATGAAGCTCGACTCCACCGTGATCCGCTATCTGCTCACCATCCACGAAAACGAAGTCGGCGCCCCGCCGATGAGCGAGGAAGATCTCGCGCTCGCGAAGAAGCGCGGCGATGACGACGACGAGGACGAGGAGTAGACCATGCGACGCCCATCCAAGGCTTGTCCATTCTGCGAGACCCGCGTGCGCTTCGTCGACTACAAGGACGAGCGCACCCTCGGACGCTTCATCACCGATCACGGGAAGATCCTCCCGAGCCGCCTGAGCGGCGTGTGCGCGCGGCATCAGCGTCAGCTGAGCACCGCGATCAAGCGCGCGCGCTACCTCGCATTGCTGCCGTACACGAAGGGTTTACAGGGCTGACATGCAGGACGCCGAGGCCCAGGCACCATCAGAGCGTGGGTGGGGGAAGCTCCTCCTCGCACTGTTGGCGTTCCTGATCATTCCGCCGTACACGCCGTTGCGTGCGCTGCTGCCGGTGGAGGATACGTTCCTCCTCCTGCTCCCGGCGCTCGCCGCGTGCTGTCTGGTGGGATGGTGGGCCGGTGGCCGGCTGCTGTTGGCGATCACCTGGGTCGGACTGGCGGCGTGGATGCTCGCGCAGCCCGCACCGGCCGGAGCGTTCTACAATCTCGTTCGGGGCTGGACGCTCCTGCTCGCCGGCTCGTTCGGGCTCGTGTGCCTGCTCGGCACGCGTCGTCCGTTCTTCTCGCGGGCACTCTCCGCCATTTCGCTCGCGCTCACGCTCGTGTTGATCATGGGCACGCGCGGGCCGCTCACGCCGAGCCGTGCGAAGCTGGCCGTGCAGGCCGAGTTCGCGCGGAGGAACACCGAGGCGATCACGACGTTTCGCGCCGCGCTCAAGCAGTATCCGGATGTGGTGAAGTCCATGCCACAGGTCGCGAATCTGCCGACCGAGTTCGAGACGCAACTGCGTGTCGTCGCCGAGACGGGGACCAAGCTCTTCCCGTCGCTCCTGCTGCTCGAGTCGCTCGTCGCGCTCGCGCTCGCATGGGGGATCTATCACCGGATCTCGCGCACGCGCCTCGGCGCACCGCTCGGGTTCCTGAAGGACTTTCGCTTCAACGACCAGTTCGTCTGGGGAGTGATCGTCGGGCTCACGATCGTGCTCGTGCCCGCGCTCGACTTTCTCGACGGTGCTGGCCGCAACCTGCTCGTCTTCTTCGGCGCGCTCTACGCGATCCGTGGCTTCGGCGTCCTGTCCTGGTTTCTCGCGCCGGGCGCGCTGGCGGCTGCATTCCTCGTGGGGTTCGCCATGTTGTGGTGGCCGGTGTTGAACGCGGTCGCCGTGCTCGGGTTCATGCTCCTCGCTCTCGCCGCGTTCGGGCTGGGGCTGGGTGATACCTGGGCTGACTGGCGCAGCCGCGCGCGCCCTACCACGTAACTGAGGCTCATCCAATGGAAATCATCCTTCGTCAGGCGGTCGAGAACCTCGGCAAGCCAGGGGACGTCGTCACCGTCAAGAACGGCTACGCCCGCAACTACCTGCTTCCGCGCGGCTTCGCCTTCGAGGCGACGCCCGGAAACCTGAAGCGCATCTCGCTCGAGCGCGGTCGCCTCGAGGCCGCCGAAAACGAGCGCATCGGATCTGCCACGGAGCTGGCGAAGCGTCTCGAGGAGGTGCAGCTCACCTTCTCCGCGCGCGTCGGTGAAGAGGGCAAGCTCTTCGGGTCGGTCACCTCGGCCGACATCGCCGAGCAGCTCACGTCGCAAGGCTTTCACATCGAGAAGCGGCTCATCGACCTTCACGAGCCGATCAAGGCGCTCGGCGTCTATCGCGTGCCGGTCAAGCTCCATGCCGACGTGAAGCCCGAGATCCGCGTCTGGGTCATCAAGCAGTAACGTCGCATCCAGAGTGCGAAGGGGCTCCATCACGGAGCCCCTTCCTGCTTTCTGAGCGGACCGCGTCACCGCGCACCGCTCTCGCCACACACGCGCACCTGTCCCGGGATTCGAACATCATGGCCGCCCCTGCTCCGCTGCCCGAACCGACGTCTGCCGAGCTCGCCCAGCGAGCCGCGGCCATCCTGCTCG
>JBDTOD010000217.1:0-5486 GCA_039933415.1 bacterium | reverse complement strand
CGGCGATGTACGCCTTCGACTTCGTGTTGGCGAACTTCGGGATCGCGATCGCGGCCAGGATGCCGATGATGACGACGACGATCAGAAGCTCGATGAGGGTAAAGCCCTTGCGCATGTTCTTCATGTGAGTGCTCTCTCCGGAGGGGTAGAGGATGACGGCGCGGTGTCGGGCCGTCGGGCGGGAGTTTCAGCCTGCGAGGGTGCGGCTGGCCTGGTGTAAAGCAACGTGCGGGCCAGTCGGCGCCGCTCTTGTAAGTCGTTCTGTTGTCTCGCTTTACGCTCCTATGACTTGACGCCGACCGGGCGTCATCGTGCAGGATTCTGCATGGTCCGGTGCAGATTGCGAGACGGCATCGTGCTCGCGACTCACAGTGGTGAATGCTTCCTCAAAGGACGGCCAAGGGCGGAATCGGCAACGTAGACGGCGTTGCGCAGATATTTGCCTTCCCAATAGAAGCCGTAGCGCAGTCCGCTCAGCGCCTGGCGCCGCGTCTCCTGCCATCGCTTCTGCACGGCGAGACAGTACACATAGCCGAGCCGGCCATCGCGATACGTCGAGTCGAGCGCGTAGCTCCACTCATATAGAGGGAGGGCCGGCTCGCAGTACCCGGCGCGCCGGTAGCTCTCGGCGACGTCGAGGGTCACGCCCGCGTCGTAGGGAAAGAGATGGATGCCGCGGCGGAACTCCCGCTCTGCATCCTGCATGCGCTTCTTGAGCGCGAGGTTGCGGCCGCGCATGATGTGCGCGCGGTAGTTGTCCGGCGCGTCCACGACCATCCGGTCGAACAGCACGTCGTTGTTCTTCCAGACCTGCTGCCGTTCCAGGCTTTTCGCCAGGCCGAGCACGATGAGTGTTCCGATGACGGCCCGCAATCCGCGCAGACCGCTCGGCTCGAGCCGGCCGGCGAACCAGAGCGCGGCCGACGCCATGACGATCACGATCCCAACGCTCGGCAGGAACAGCGTGCGCTCGGCGGTGACGATCCCGGTGGGAATGAGGACGTTGCTGACCGGCGAGTAGGCGAGGATGAACCAGAAGAGCCCGAAGCTGGCGACCGGCGCCCGACGTCTGAACGCGAAGGCGACGACGATCGTGCCGATCGCCACCATCAGGCCGGGTGCCTCGGAGAATCCGATCCCGTCGGCGATGATGACGTCGTTGGGGGAGTAGTCGGCGCTGAGGCGCGTCGGGAACAGCATCAGCTGCGCGATGCGGGGGAACTCGTGCATCATCGTGCCGATGCGCGCCACGGCGTTCATGTTGAGAAAGCGGAACGCCGCATACGGCGCGAAGCCGGCGAAATTCTCCTGCACCAGCGAGCGCGCGTACAGGTACGCGAGCGAGACGGCGACGAGCGCGAGGAGGAGCGGGCGCACCGTCGCGATTCGCGCACGCCACGGGCGCTCGTCGCGCACGACGAGCCACTCCGCGGCGACGATCAGCGCGGGGAACACGATCGCGTGCTCCTTGCTGAACATCCCGATGAAGAAGAGCAGCGTGACGAGCGAGACGTCGCGCCAGCGCAGAGCACCGGCGGCGCGGCGGCGCAGATACCATCCGATGCCGAGGGCAGCGCAGAGGCCGACGAGGAGCTCCGCCTGGCCGACCATGTTGCCCGTGACCTCGACGTGCACGGGATGTACGGCGAAGAGCGCGGCGGCGAGCCACGCGCCCGCCGGCGGGAGCAGCGCGAGGCACATCCAGTACACGCTCAGCGCCGTCGCCACGGCGAGGAGGATGTTCGTGAGGTGGAACACCCACGCCGCGCCGTTGCCGATCACCCACTCCACGCTGAACAGCGTGAGCACGATCGGACGATAGCCGTCGCCGCCGAAGCTCGGGTTCCAGTAGCTCTGGGCGAAGAACTTCCAGAATGTCCGCGCGCTGTGCACGCGCGGGTTCATCAGGATGGCGTACCGATCGTCGTAGGTGAAGTCGTGACCGAGGCTGGTGATGCACGCGGCCAGTGCGAGCAGCGCGACCGTTGCGGGGAGTAGCCAGGGGCGCGCGCGCCCGGTCATGCGAAGGTGTTGAACTTCAGGATGTGCCAGAAGGCGGCGACGCCGTCCTTCCAGTTGATCTTCTTTCCCTCCGCGTACGTCCGACCGGCATACGAGATCGGCACCTCATAGATGCGGGCGTCCTCCCTGGCCAGTCGCGCCGTGATCTCCGGCTCGAACCCGAACCGGTCCGACGTGAGGGCGAGCGTGCGGGCGAGATCGCCGCGTACCGCCTTGTAGCACGTCTCCATGTCGGTGAGGTTCAGATTCGTCAGCATGTTGCTGAACAGCGTGAGCAGCGTGTTGCCCACCGAGTGCCAGTAGTAGAGCACGCGATGTGGTCCGCCCAGGAAGCGCGAGCCGAAGCACGCGTCCGCCTTGCCGGCGACGATCGGCTCGAGGAGCACCGGCCAGTCGGACGGGTCGTACTCGAGGTCGGCGTCCTGCACGATGACGATCTCACCCGTGCTGGCGGTGAGCGCCGTGCGAATCGCCTTGCCCTTGCCGCCATTTACCTGCTGGAGGATGAGCAGGTCGATGTAGCCCGCCGCATGCAGCTCGACGAGTCGCTCGCGCGTGCCGTCGGTGGAGCAGTCGTCGACGCAGATGATCTCCTTGCGGATCGGCGTCGCGTGCACGCGGTCGAGGATCGTCTCGATCGTATTGAGCTCGTTGTAGACCGGGATGAGGACGGAGAGCTTGGCGGTATCCGGGTCGAGCGGAGTGAGCTCACGCGGCTTGGAGGCGAGCGTGAACGGCTTGGTCGCGGCGGGTGACGGTTCTGAGCTCATCGGGGAAGGACGGTGTAGGCGGCGCCGCCGGCAAACTGCTCGCGCGGCGCGAGGCGGGGTGCGGCTCGGGTGACAAGATACTGCGCGGCATCGAACGCCTTGCCGTTTCCGACGACCACGGTGCGGACCGGATACGCATCGATCAGGGGGAGCAGACCCTCGCGGGCGTTTTCCTCGGCGGTGTAGTCGTGCAGGTACTGGCCTGGCGTGAGGGAGACGATCGGCAGCGCCTGGCGATTCGCGTAGAGGTAGACTGCGCCCTCGTACTCCGAGGCGACCACCTCGCCCGGTGTGGTGTTGCCGATGATCCAGCGCACGAGAGGCGCCATCCGCGCCGTGTTGGCGCGCGCGATGCTCGACCACCACTGCCCGCGGATCGCACGCATCTCGTAGGCGCCGTAGCCGCACGCGACCCAGACGAAACCGGAGAGGAGCAGAGCACGCATTGCGAGCGGCCAGTGGCGCTGGCTCGCCGCCGCTCCGGCGCCGGTCAGCACGAGCGCGAGCAGCAACGGCCACACGGCCCACACGAAGCGCGCGGTCTGAAAGGGCCAGATCAGCACGATCGTCAGATAGCCGGCGAGGAAGAGCAGCGTGACCGGGATCCGACGCCACGACGCGACACAGGCCGCGGTGGCGAGAAGCGCGAGCGCGGTGAGCGTGACGGCGTGCGCCGCACTCCCCTTGAGCGGCGAGAAGAGCACCGAGAGCATCACCGTCGTCTCGGGCACCGTCTTCGCCACCGTGGCGACGATCATCGACGGACCCATGTCGCGCAGTCCGCGCAGCCACCACGCGGTGTACGAGTCGTACATCCCGAGCAGCGGGGCGGGCAGGGTACCGCCATGCCGCGCGACCCAGAGCTGCCACGGCAGCAAAGTCGCGATGGTCGCACCGGACACGAGCGCCGCGTCGCGCCAGCGGCGGCGCGCCCCAAGCGCGATGACCACGGCCGGCAGCAGCACGACGCCGTGCGTGCGCACGAGCGCACACGCCGCGATCCCTGCACCCAACAGCAGTGCCCGCGCCGGACGCGCCGGCGCATCCACCAGCCGCTCCAGTACGGGCAACAGCGCGAGCACGAGCGCGAGGAAGAACAATTCCGACAGCACCAGGCTGCTGAGGATCAGCAGCGGGACACTGACCGCGGTAACGACACCGGCCGTCGCGGCCCACGTGGCACCGAGCTGCGCGCGCTCGCGCAGCAATCGCGCGACGCACACCGCCGACACGGCGAGGAAGAGGGCGTTGATCGCCTTGAACACGACGACGCTTGCCGGGAACGCCGGCGCCAGCATCGACACGACGGCGAGCAGCGCGGGATAGCCCGGCGGAAAGTGCGTTCCGGCGGGGAGCCCTGGAACGTTGAGAAAACGGAACCCCTGCCCCGTGGCGAGCGCGCGCGCGAGGATGACGTACATCGAGTCGTCCGCGACGACGCCGACCGGCATCCCGTCCACCACGGAGAGCCCGGTGGCGAGCGCCACGCCCGCCGTGACCACGAGCGAGAGCGGCCACCACCCGATGCGGCGGCGGGCCGACTCCGTCGAGGATTCCACGCGCGGTCGTGCCTCCAACGCGGCGGACGAAACGGTCACGCCTCGACGCCGTAGCGCGAAAGCTTGCGATACAGCGTGGAGGGATCGATGCCGAGCACTTCGGCCGTGCGGCTCTTGTTCCCGCCCTCGCTCTGGAGCACCCACATGATGTACGCCCGCTCCACCGCCTCGAGCGTCGGGTTGGCCGGCGCGCGGTCGGACACCAGCGGTTCGCTCACGCGCGTCGTGACACGCTCCGGCAGCGACGCGAGATTGATCTGTTCGCCCGGCGTGAGGATCACCGCGCGCTCCAGCGCGTTCTCCAGCTCGCGCACGTTTCCCGGCCACTGATAGCTCACCATCGCGTCGAGCGTGTCGGCGGAAAGATGCTTCTGCTCCTCGCGCCGCAGCTCGGCGATGCGCTGGAGGAAGTATTCGGCGAGCAACGGGATGTCGTCGGCGCGCTGACGCAGCGTCGGGAGATGCAGCGCGATGACGTTGAGCCGGTAGTACAGATCGCTGCGGAACGCGCCGCGACGGATCTCCTCGTCGAGATCGCGGTTCGTCGCCGCCACGAGCCGAACGTCGATCGGCATCGGGTCGGTCGCGCCGACCGGGATGACTTCGCGATGCTGCAGCACGCGCAGGAGCTTCACCTGCGTGGCCGGCGTCGTCTCGCCGATCTCGTCGAGGAAGAAGGTCCCCTTTGCCGCGGCGGCGAACAGTCCGACCTTGTCCTTCACAGCGCCGGTGAACGAGCCCTTCACGTGGCCGAACAGTTCGCTCTCGAGCAGTCCTTCGGGGAGCGCGCCGCAGTTGATCGACGCGAAGCTCTTGTCGGCACGACTGGACAGGTCGTGGATGTACCGCGCGATCACTTCCTTACCGGTCCCGGACTCGCCCTGGATGAGCACCGTGGAATCCGTCGGCGCCACCGTCTCCGCCAGTCGGAGCACGTCCAGCCAGCTCTTGCTGGTACCGACCGGCCGGCTCGCCGTGGTGAGCTCGTGACGCTTGATCTCCTGGCGCAGCGAGCGGTTCTCGACGCGCAGCTCGCGATGCTCGCCGGCGCGCTTGAGGATCGCCAGCAGCTCGTCGTTACGGAACGGCTTCTGGATGTAATAGAAGGCGCCCTCGTTCACCGCCTGCATCGCCG
>JBDTOD010000216.1:0-5565 GCA_039933415.1 bacterium | reverse complement strand
CTCTGACCCCGACGTTCTCCCCTCGTCACACCTTCCCGGCGCTCAGATCACGCCGTGCTCCGCATCTTCCGCCATCTCGCGAGGCAGCGCTTCGCGGTGTCGAGCTCGGAATACCGACTGCCTTCCTGCTCCATGAGATAGAACTCCACGCCGCCGGTCGACTCCACTGCGGCGAAGATCTGCTTCCACGGCGCGCGTCCCTCGCCGAACAGCACGCGATAGCCTTTCTCCTCCGCCTCGGTGCCGGGCGCCCAGTCCTTGAGGTGAACGCTCTTGATCCGTCCGGGATGCGACGTGATCCACGCAATCGGATCCGCTCCCGCCTCGATGCAGGTGCCGACGTCGAACTGAAGGACGAACTCGGCAGGCGTGTTGTCGGCGAGGACGTCCATCACACGCTTGCCACCGTCGAGCGATGACCACTCGATCTTGTGGTTGTGAAAACCGGCGAAGAGCCCGTGCGGCTTGAGCTGCTCCGACGCCGCCGCGAGCTGGCCGCTCACACGCGTCCAGTCCTCGAGCGAGGCGGTGTTCGGCGGCGGCGATGCCATGATGATGTGGCGCGCGCCGAGGATCTGATTCAACTCGATCGCCTTGCCCATCATGTCGCCGGGAAAGAGCGCGGCGGACGAGTTGTGCGTGGAGTAGCAGCGAAGCCCGAGATCATCGAGCTGGGTGCGGACCCCCTTGGCGTACGGAAGCGTCCACTGCATGTACGGCGCATAGAACTCCACGACCTTGTACCCCATTCCGCCCACCGCCCGCAGCGTCGCCGGCAGATCACGTGCGAGCTCTCGGCGCACGGAGTACAGCTCGAGCCCGATCGGGTACGTCGTTGGTGCCACCGATGCGCGGCTCACGCGTTCGGCGGCGTGAAGCGTCGAACCGAGCGGGCCGGCGAGCAGAGGACCGGCGGCGAGCGCCGCGGCGCCCGCACCAGCCGACGCGAAGAACGCGCGGCGCGAGGGCGAGGTGGGAGAATCTTCTCGGGACACTGTGTGGGCGATGCGAGGGACGGTGCGCGAGCGCGGACCAACTGCGCGGAAGCGCCAATTCTGTCCCTCGTGCCGCGATGTCGCAACGTGGGCGCGGCGAACCGTCCGCCACACCCACGGGATCAGTGGCTGACGCGCTGATCCTGCCGGTTCGGCATCACCCTCTGGTGCCTGCGTGTTCGCGTCGTTTCATCACAGCTCGATCTGCGCACCCAACTCGACGACCCGATTGGGTGGGAGCCCAAAGAAGTGCGCCGCGGACTGCGCGTTGGCCGACATGAGGATGAACAGCTTCTTTCGCCACCGCGCCATCTTCGAGCGGCCGGTGGAGATGAGACGTTCGCGGCCGAGGTAGTAGCTGGTCTCCATCGGCTTCGCGATGAGACCGTGGTCGGCGCAGAGCACGAGGATGTGCGGAATGTTCGGCGTGTCCATGAACCCCGTGCGCACGAGCACACGGTAGAATCCCTGGCCAAGCGGCTCGACCCGGACCTGGTCCGCGTCCTCGACGTAGGGCACGTCGGTAGACGAGACGGACAACAGCACGACCTGCTCGTGCAAGGACTTGTTGTGCTTGAGATGGTGCAGCAGCACCACCGGTGTGCTGCCGGACGCCGACGTGAGGAACACCGCCGTGCCACTCACGCGCAGCGGCGGACGACGGACGATCTCGCCGAGCAGGAGCTCGAGTGGGAGCCCCGTGTCGCGCAGGATCTCGGTGAGGACCTCGCGGCCACGTTTCCACGTCGTCATCAGGGTCAACACGCCCACGGCGATGGCGAGCGGAACCCATCCGCCGCTGAAGATCTTGAGCGCGTTCGCACCGAGGAAGGCGAAGTCGAACGTGAAGAAGAACGCGGAGAGCGCGACGACTCGCCACAGCGGCCAGTTCCACCGAGTGCGCGCCACGACGGCGAAGAGGAGCGTCGTGATCGACATCGTCCCCGTGACCGCGATGCCATACGCCGATCCCAGCGCGCTCGACGACTTGAAGCCCCACACGATGCAGAGCGTCCCGATCATCAGCGCCTGGTTGATCTGCGGCACGTAGATCTGGCCGTGCTCCTCTTCCGACGTGTGCACGATCGTCAGGCGCGGCGAGAAGCCGAGCTGCACGGCCTGTTGAGCGAGAGAGAACACGCCAGAGATGAGCGCCTGGGACGCGACGATCGCGGCGAGCGTCGCGAGAAGCAGCAGCGGATAGAGAAACCAGCGAGGCGCGAGGAGGTAGAACGGATTCGACACCGCGGTCGGTTCGCGCAGGAGCAGCGCTCCCTGGCCGAAGTAGTTGAGCAGCAGGGCCGGGAGCACGAGCGCGAGGAAGGCGAGCCGGATCGGCTTGCGCCCGAAGTGCCCCATGTCGGCGTAGAGCGCCTCTGCGCCCGTCACCGCGAGAAACACCGCACCCAGGCTGGCGAAGCCGACCAGCCCGTGCGTGTGGAAGAACTTGGCGGCATACCAGGGGTTCATCGCCGCCAGGATGCGCGGCGCGCGCGTAATCTCCGCCAGGCCCAGCCCACCGATCACGAAGAACCAGGTGAGCGTGATCGGCCCGAAGGCTCGCCCGACTTTCGCCGTGCCGAATCGCTGCACGACGAACAGCAGGAGTAGGATCACGACGGTGGCCGTCACCACGTACCGCTCGAATCCGGGCGCGACGACCTTCAGTCCCTCGACTGCGCCGAGCACGGAGATGGCGGGCGTGATGATGCCGTCGCCATAGAGCAGCGCCGTGCCGAAGACGCCAAGGATCACGAGCACCGCGCGGCGATGCCGGTCTTCGCTGCGGTGCTGGCGCTGCAGGACGAGCGCGAGCATGGCGAGCACACCGCCTTCGCCCCGGTTGTCCGCCTGGAGGATGAAGATGAGGTATTTGACGACCACGATGAGCATGATCGACCAGAATACCAACGACAGGATGCCGTACACGTTACCGACGGTGGGCGCGAGCCCATGCTCCGCACCGAACGCTTCCTTGATCGTGTACAGCGGGCTGGTGCCGATGTCGCCGTAGACGACGCCGAGGGCGGTGAGCGTGAGCACCGCGAGCCGCCGGCCGTGCGGAGAGGGCTTGGCCAGGTGGCTTTCGTCCGGGCCCGTCGTCGCCAGGTGGTCGTGATGCGAGCCGTCGCGGCGTTCAGCAGCGGGGACGGCGGTCACGGGGGTCACGGGGGCGACTCGGTGTGCAGAGGGTGTGCGAAGGCGGAATCGGCTGACATGCGCGCTGTGGATACGAGCGCCGGCGTCGCCGCGAGCCCCTAACGAATGTTACGGGCGTACCACGAAGGATCGCACAAGGGCTCGCCAGGACGGCACAAGGATTTCACAAGGACGGCTCGGCCGCCCAACTGTCGGCGATCGCTCGCTCCTTGTCCAGCGTCACCACCGCGCCGTTCACGATCAGGCGGATGAAGCGGCTGTGATGGTAGTTGCCGATCAACACCGCACGTGTGGCGCGTGAGAAGATCTGTCCCTTTCGCGTGATCTCGTACAGCGCTTCGTACCCCGCGAGCGGCATGCGCTCGGCGAGCGCGTCGTTCTTCTGCGCGCGGCTGGCGTGCTCCTTTTCGAGCTTGCGCCGCCGATTGGCGTGGTGGTGCCGACTGTCGCGTTGGGCCATCCCTGAAGGTAGCGCGGCGCGGCCGCGCTGTCTGGCATGATGGCTGATCGTGATCTCTCGCACCGAGCACAGCAGACGCAGTTTCTCGCCGAGCAACGGCTCAGTTGCGGCCGGCGCCCACGCCGAACTGATTGCCTGCGCGCACGACCTTGCCGTCGGCGATGACGAGATCCAGCATCTTCTCGCTCTGCACGTCGCGCCCCGTCTCGTCGCGCAGCGTCGCGATCACCGTGCGCGTCGCGACGTCGATGATCTCGCCGGTGGAGGAATACGCCACTCGACCGTCCATGCTGAAGCTCACCCATCCCACGCAGTCGCGCATCTTCACGCTCGCGATCTGCTTCGCCGGGCTGACGGTGACGTCGAAGAGATGGATGTAACCGTTCGCGCAGTCGGCGATCCAGAGCTCGCGTTCGTCGCGCGTGAGGGCGATGCCGTGACTGGGGCAGCCGTGCCGCTTTACCACGCCCCTCTGAAAGCCGGCGACCTCGACGCGGTAGAGTGGCTTCCCGCTGGCGATGTCGCCGACCTCGAAGCCGAGCAGGTCGTTCACGTTGACGAACGCGCGCGTGTTGCCGCCGTCGACCGTGAACGGCCTGATGACGTTGCCGAACGGTCCGACGAGGCGCTCGACCTGGCCCGTCTTCGTGTCGAGCACGGACAACACCGCTGACTTGAGTCCGGCGAGGTACACGAACCGACCGTCGGCCGACGCGATCGTGTTGTGCGACCCGGATTTCGTCTCCACGGTGGCGCGCACGTCGCCCGTCGCCGCGTCCACCACATGCCACGAGGGCCCTTCGAGCTGCGGCACGTAGAGCGTGCGTCCGTCGGGGGAGATCGCGAGGCGATCGGCGCCGCCGTCGAACGGCCGATCCCAGATCGTCGCGCCGGAGACGGCATCGATGGCGACGACGCGCGAGAGTGACGAGACGTACACGCGTCCGGTCGCCGCGCTCGCGGCGATGCCTTTCACGTTCTCGGTTGGCGTGCCATCCGCGGTGGCCCATGTGGGAATGCGGCGGACGAACCGGTAGCCGTCGTCGATGTCGAACACGAGGATGCCGACGCCCCCGTACTCGACGTAGTTCCGGGTGCCGGGGCTCGCCACGTACAGCAGATGGCGCTCCGCCAGCGTGCGCGGCCGCGCGGGCGCCGCGAGCGGGATGGCGATGACGAGTGGCAACACGACGCGCAGCGATCGCAACGATGGAAGCATGGCGAATCTCACGTGGATCCTCGTGATATGAAGTCGGCTCAGTGCTGATGGGTCATCGGCATCGCTGCGGCCGTGTCCGTTGCCGGCTGCATGGTCGGGGCGGGGGGGAGATCGGAGAGATGCTCCTGGACGATCACCCACCGGCCTGCGCGCCGCTGGAAGACGGCGGTCCATGCGCCGGCGATCACGTGTGGCTGTCCGGCCGGCGTCAGATGGGGCACACTGTACGTCGTCGTCAGCACGGCGGCGTCGGGCGCGAGAACGTCCACGTGCATCTGGCCCCAGTTCCATTTGGGATGGCGCATGTTCCGGCCGACGTTCTCCCAGAACGCGGCGAGCTGCGCCCGAAGGGAGTCGCGCGACGTGGACACCTGACCGCCGCTCGCCGAGACGACGTTGCCGGAGTCGGGGTAGAGACTCATGAGCCGTTCGACGGCGTCCCCCGGTTTGGACAGATCGTACGCACTGACGAGCAGCGCTCGGAGCGTGTCCCCGATGGCGGCGCGCTGTGTCGCGGGCACCTCCGCGGGCGCCGTGGGCGAGCAGGCGGCGAGAAGCGAGGCTGCCGCGAGGCGGACAACACGTCGTCGAACGAGAACGGCGAGGAGCATGATCGTGGTGTGGCGTCGAGGAATGGTGCGAAGGTACGATACGACCCTGCCACGACAAGCCACGTTCCGCCGACTAGCCGGTTGGGGTCAGAGCCCGGGGTCAGAGCCCGGGGTCAGAGC
>JBDTOD010000215.1:0-5565 GCA_039933415.1 bacterium | reverse complement strand
CGCCTTCGTCACGAGCTCGATGCTCACCGGCGCGACGGACCGGCCGATGTACCGCCGGCTCGGGATTGCCGTCTACGGGGTGGATCCCTTCCGCACCGAGGACGCCGACGAGCAGAAGGGCGTGCACGGGAACGACGAGCGGCTGTCGGTGAAGTCGCTGGGCTTCGGGATTCACTTCCTCTATGACGTGCTGCGATACGCCCAGTGAAGCGGTGAGTTGGTTGGTTGGATAGTTGGTTCGTTGGTCGGTTGGATTGGTGCATTGAACTGCACACGCCACGAACCGGCCTGGAGGCCCAACCGAGGGATCGCTAGGCTGGTTGTGATCGGAGCCATTCAGTGCACTAATTCACCGACCAACTATCCAACTATCCGACTCACCGACTCACCGTGTTCAAAACTCAGCCTTGACGACCCCGCCCAACATCCCTATCCTGCTCTCGTGACCCACACCTCGCGCAGCTTCTATTTTAGCGGCTTCTTTTATTACGGCTTTCCCCTGGCGGGCCGTGACTGGAGACGTACGCGCGAGTAAAGAGAGCTGAACGCCCTCACCGCACACGACACCAGACCGGCCCGTGGAAACTCCACTGGCCTTTTTTGTTGCCGTCGAGCGGAGACGGCGCCCTTCACCCCCCAGGCCTTCCAAATGATCATCATCACGCGCGTAGACATCACCGACGACGAGCTCGATCACATCCGCGAGCGGGTCGAAGCCGCCGGACTCCACACCCACCTCTCGCGCGGCGAGCGTCGCACGATCATCGGCTGCATCGGTGACGAGGCGAAGCTCCAGGAAGTGCCGCTGCGCTCCCTGCCGGGCGTGGAGTCGGTGATGCCGGTGCTCAAGCCGTACAAGCTGGCGTCCAAGGAGTTCTCGGCCAGCTCGACGCTCGTCCGCGTGGGCGCCAACGCCACCATCGGGAGCGAGGCGCTGACGATCATCGCCGGTCCGTGCTCGGTCGAGAACCGCGCGATGCTGCTCGAGACGGCGAACGTGGTGCAGGCCGCGGGAGCGACGATCCTCCGCGGCGGTGCATTCAAGCCGCGCTCCTCGCCCTACAGCTTCCAGGGGCTGGGCAAGCAGGGCCTCGAGCTGCTCGCCGAAGTGCGGGCGCTGACGGGGTTGCCCGTCGTCACGGAGGTGCTCGACACTCGCGACGTGGACATCGTCGCCGAGCACGCCGACATGATGCAGGTGGGCGCGCGCAACATGCAGAACTTCGCGCTGCTCGCGGAGCTGGGCCGGGTGCAGCGCCCCGTGCTGCTCAAGCGCGGCCTGTCGGCCACGATCACCGAGCTGCTGATGTCGGCCGAGTACATCATGGCGCACGGCAACATGCAGGTGGTGCTCTGCGAGCGCGGCATCCGCACCTTCGAGCGCGCGACGCGCAACACGCTCGACGTGTCGGCGATCCCCGTGCTGAAGCGCGAGACGCATCTCCCCGTGATCGTGGACCCGAGCCACGCGGGCGGCATCGCGGATCTCGTCGCGCCGCTCTCGTTCGCCGCGGTCGCGGCCGGCGCGGACGGACTGATCATCGAGGTGCACCCGGATCCGGAGTCGGCGCTCTCCGACGGCGATCAGTCGCTCAACCCGGCGGCGTTCGCCACCCTGATGGACCGCATCGGCGCGTTCGCCGCCGCGGCGGGTAGGACGTTCGAGGTTCCCGCCGTCGCGGGCGGACGGGGCGCGTGATCGCCGTGGCCGATCGCGTCGAGGACGAAGAGATCGCGGCCGCACGGTCGGAGCTCGCCGGCTGTCGCTCGGCCATCGAAGAGCTGGACCTGCGGATGATCGCCCTGCTGGCCGAGCGCGTCGCGCTCGGCCAGCGCACGGCGGGATTGAAGCGGACGGCGGGATTGCCGATCCTCGATCCGCAACGGGAAGCGGAGGTCATTCGCCGCGCCGTCGTTGCGGCACGCGCGAAGGGTCTGCCGACGGAAGCGGTGCGACAGATCTTCTGGCACATCGTCGGGCTCTCGCGCCGCGTGCAAGAAGAGACGGAGTGATGCGCTCTCGGCGCGTCGGCGTCATCGGGTTGGGACTGATGGGAGGATCGCTGGCGCGGGCGCTTGCCGCGCGCGGCGTGCAGGTGCTGGGCTATGATCGCGAGCAGAGCTCGATGGACGCCGCGGTCGCCGAAGGGATCGTGCACCAACCGCTCGACGAGACACTCGCCGGGATCGAGCGCGCGGACGTCGTCGTTCTCGCCACGCCCGTGCCGGCGACGACGGCACTCCTCACGCGCTTCGGGCGGACGTTGCAGGGCCCGTCGCTGATCATGGACGTGGCGAGCACGAAGAAGAGCATCGTCGCCGCGGCGGAATCCGCGGGGCTCGGGCCGCGCTACGTCGGCGCGCATCCGCTCACGGGGAGTCATCGCTCGGGCTGGGGCGCGTCGCGCGCCAACCTGTTCGACGACGCGCGCGTCTTCCTCTGTCCGAGCGCGAGCACTACGCCGCAGACGCTGCGTCTGGCCGAGTCGTTCTGGCGCGCGCTGCGCGCCGGCGTGGAGGTGCTCGATGCGGCCGAGCACGATGAGCAGATGGCGTGGCGCAGTCATCTTCCGCAGGCGCTGTCCACCACCCTCGCGCTCACGCTGCGCCAGGCCGGCGTGTCGCGCTCGGCGCTCGGGCCCGGCGGCCGCGACATGACACGGCTCGCGGGGGGCGACCCCGGGCTGTGGACGGGGATCATGAGCGACAACGCGCCCGCCATTCTCCAAGCGCTCGCGACGATGGAGCTGCAGCTTCGGCTCTTCCGCGAGCGGCTCGCAGCGGGAGAAGACGGTGTACGAGAGAGCTTTACCGACGGGCGCGACTGGTTCGATGGCGAGCCTCTGCGCGCGCTCACCCCGCGCGAGCCCACCGTCTAGCTTTCCCGCATGACAATGAGTGCATCGGTTGCCGGCTCGCTCGCGGGGAGGGTTCCGGCGGGAACGCCGGCGCTTCGCGTCGCCGGCCTGCGCAAGCGCTACGGCGACGTCGTCGCCGTGGATGGCCTGGACCTCACCGTCGCGGCGGGTGAGTGCTTCGGCCTGCTCGGCCCCAACGGCGCGGGCAAGACGACGACGATCGAGATCTGCGAAGGGCTGACCATGCCCGACGAAGGGATCGTCGAGGTGCTCGGCCGTCGCTGGGACGAAGACGAGCACGCGTTGCGCGAGCGCCTCGGCATTCAGCTCCAGGAGACCCAGCTCGCCGAGAAGCTCACGGTGGAGGAGACCGTGCGGCTGTTCCGCAGCTTCTACGCGCGCGGTCGTGAGGTGGACGAGGTGATCGACCTCGTGCAGCTCGGTGAGAAACGCGGCGCGCGCGTCGGGAAGCTGAGTGGTGGACAGAAGCAGCGTCTCGCGCTCGCCTGCGCGATGGTCGGCGACCCGGAGCTGCTCTTTCTCGACGAGCCGACGACGGGCCTCGATCCGCAGTCGCGGCGACAGCTCTGGGATCTCATCGTCGAGCTGCGCGCGAGCGGTCGGAGCATCGTGCTGACGACGCACTACATGGACGAAGCCGAGAAGCTGTGCGACCAGGTGGCCATCGTCGATCACGGCCGCGTGATCGCGCTCGGCTCGCCGCGCGAGCTCATCGCCAGTCTCGGCGCGGAGCACGTGGTCGAGTTCACGGCGCCGAGCGCGGCGCCTGGTGCGCTTACGGTCCAGCAGCTTGGCGCACTGGACGGCGTGCAGTCGGCGCGCGAGCACGACGGTCGGTGGACGCTCGAGGTCGTGGAGCTCGCGCGCGCCGTGCCTGCCCTCCTCGAAGAGCTCGCACGACGAGGACTTCCACTCGGCGAGCTGGCAACGCACTCGGCCACGCTCGAGGATGTGTTCGTCTCGCTGACGGGGAGGCAGTTGCGCGATGGCTGAGCCGATCAGAGTACCGGAGCGCGACGAGCCCGCGCCGACGCGGGGCACGCCGCTGCGCGCAGTGACCGGGGCGCGTCTGCCGTGGAGAGAGAGTTCGCTCGCACAGCTCACGCTCGTGCGCTTTCGCGAGTTCATCCGCGAGCCCGAGGCGGTGTTCTGGACCTTTCTCTTCCCCGTCGTGCTGGCGATTGGATTGGGCATCGCCTTCAGGAACAAGCCCGCCGACGTGATCGCGGTGGGCGTGGTGGGTGGCAGCGCGACGGCCGATTCGCTCGTGGCGCGTCTCACGAAGGCGGGCGGACTGAAGGTGATCGCGCTCGCCGACGATGGGGCAGCGCGGCGTGCGCTCCGAACCGGTGAGGCCGCATTGGTCGCCGTGACGACGCCGGCCGGCGCGGTGGAGTATCAGTTCGACGACACGCGGCCGGAGGGACGCACGGCACGCTTCCTCGTCGACGACGCTGTGCAGCGCGGCGCGGGGCGACGCGATCCGGTGCGCGTGGCCGAGCGAAAGGTGCAAGAGAAGGGCTCGCGCTACATCGACTTCGTCATTCCCGGCCTGCTCGGGATGAACATCATGGGCGGCGGGATCTGGGGGTTGGCATTCGCCATCGTCGACGCGCGGCGCAAGCACCTGCTCAAGCGACTCGTGTCGACGCCGATGCGCCATGCACACTATCTCGTGTCGTTCGTCTTCTCGCGCTTCGCGTTCCTGATCGTCGAAGTGATCGTGATCGTCGGCAGCGCGGTGCTGCTGTTCGGCGTGCCGGTGCGCGGGTCGCTCGTGCAGCTCGCCGTCGTGTGCATCGTGTCGTCGTTGGGTTTTGGCGGGCTCGGGCTGCTCATCTCATCGCGCGCGCGGACCACGGAGGGCGTGTCCGGGCTGACCAACCTGGTGATGATGCCGATGTGGGTGCTGTCCGGCGTGTTCTTCTCGTCGACGAACTTTCCCGCCGTGGCGCAGCCGGTGATTCAGGCGCTGCCGTTGACGGCGACGATCAACGCGCTGCGCGCGACGATGCTTCAGGGCGCGGGATGGGACGCGGTAGTGATGCCGATGCTCGTCGTGCTGGTGTGGGGCGTCGGGTCGTTCGTGGTGGCGCTCAGGATATTTCGGTGGCGGTGAGCCGACGGGGTCAGAGCCCGGGGTCAGAGTCGCGACTCTGACCCCGACTAGTGCAACTACAACGACGAGTACACCGGCAACGGCGTAGTACGGGAATACCCGGATTGGCACATGACCCAACCACAATTTGTGGACACGACTCTGCGGCGATGACCTCTGACCGTCGCAGCGCCTGGAGCATTTTTTCGCGCCGTTTCAAGTGGCTTCAAGGGGTCAGCATCGTTGAAATCCGCCCATGCCTCGCCGCGTTTTTCAACGATGCTGACCCCTTGATCCTGACCCTTGGTCGGATCTCTCCAAAAGAGGCCGAAATCTGGATGGCCAGTATGCCAATCCGAGTATCCTGATACTCGTTCTACCCGCGTACACGCCGTTGTAGTGCAGTTGGACACCCTACCGACCAACCTTCCTCCCTCGAAGCGCCCTCGCCACCGTCGCCGCGAGGTGCATCAGATCCCTCGGCCTTCCAATCACCGCGGGATCGTGTCGCACCGCCGTCCGCACCGCGCGGATCGCGAGTGCGCCCTCACCGTCCTCGGCGAGCTCGCGCGCGATGTCCGGCCAGAG
>JBDTOD010000214.1:0-5595 GCA_039933415.1 bacterium | reverse complement strand
TCACTGCGCCAACGGGTCCGGTCTCAACTGGAACCGCACCACCTTGCTCGTCGTCCCGTTGCCCGTCTCCATGTGGAAGGGCGCGCGCGTGCTCACCGTCGTCCACAGGCCGCGACCCTTCCAACCCGCTGACGGATCGTCGATGCGCCCGTCCATCCACTTGGTGTAATACCCGAGCGGATACGGGACGCGCATGATGACGAACTGGCCATCCTTGAGCGCGAGCAGTGCTTCGGACGAGTTGCCGGTGTTGATCGGTGTGTTCTTCCCGAGCCCGAGTGCGTCGAACTGATCGACCCACGTGTAATAGCTCGCTTCGGCGCTTCCATTCTCCGTGACGCCCTTCAGCTGCGGCAGCGGCTCGGTGTACAGCGTCCAACCTTCCGGACAATGCTTGCCCGTGGCGGTCGGGCCGTTGAGCGGACCTTTGCACTTCCGCCGATCGAAGCTCGCCATGTGACCGCTCGCCAGCGCGACCCACGCGACGCCATCGCGGTCGACGTCCATGCCGCGCGGCGAGTACCCGTGCACCGGCACGTTCGGCGCGTCGTACGGCGTCTCGAAAAATTCCGTGAGCGCTGTCTCGGGCGGGTGCGCGCCCGGTGTGAGTCGCACGACGCCGCCAGGGAAGCCGAGCGACGAGCCCCAGATCGAGCCGTCCGGTGCGGGGGCGACGGCGTAGAGTCCGTTGGTGATGCGTCGGTCCTTCGTGGGATCTGGCGGCTGGTTCGGCTCCGTGTACTCGTCGCGCTTGCCGTTGCCGTTCGCGTCGACGATGAGCGCGGTCCAGCCCTGCGAGCGCTGCTCGTCGCCGGTCGAATCGAACATCTTCGTGTCGAGCCATCCGACGACCGGGCCGCCGCCACTCGTCCACAGCGTGCGATTCGCGTCTTCGGCGAACATCAGGTGGTGTGTGCCGAAGCAGGTATCGATGTGCGTGAGCTTCTTCGTCTTCGGATCGTACATCGCGAGCTGGCGTCCCGACCGATTCACCGGGAACAGCTTCGCTGACGGATGCGACGAGCCGGCCTTGCAGAACGCAGGATTGTCGGGCGGCCGAATCGTCGACGTGATCCACACGCGACCGAGCTCGTCGAGCATCGGGTTGTGGACGTTGGTCTTGCCCGTCCAGATCGCGCTGTCGCCCCAGTAGGCAGAGGGCGCTCCGGCGGCTGGTCCCGCGGCAAGCGCCGTGTTCGGGTCGCGCACGGTGAGCGGTATACGACTCGTGGTGTTGTGCACCGGATCGAGCACGGGGAGGTAGTCCGAGCTCAGCTCGAGCGATCCGTAGAGCAGCCCGTTCGCGTTGACGCGCGGATTGCGCCGGTCGGTCGAGACGACGTCGTGCAGATACGACTTGGGATCAGCCCAGTCCCATTCGGTGATCACGACGTTGCGCTCGATCCCCTGCGGCCGGCGCGGCGCGGGAGGCACCTCACCGGCGGCGATGCGATCGGTCCAGTCGGCGAACTGCTCCAGTACGCGCTTGTGGCCGAGCTGCCCGATCGCGCCCATCATCTGCGCACCGGCCTGGCCCGATTGCACGCGCCGCTCCCATGACGCGAAGCTGGTTGGGAACGTCTTGAACGCCGCCGGGATCTCGCGCGTGCCGCGGCTGCCGAGCTGGTGACACGACATGCACGTGCCCGACTTGATCGTGCGAATCCAGTCGGCCTGCGACTTGACGTTCGACGAGATGCCGTTGCCGGTCGGTCCGGTGCCGGGAAACTCGCTTTTATCCGGCACCCTGAGCAGCGAGAGCCAGTAGCCGGCGGGATAGTACGCTGCTGCGGCGCGCGCGTCCGGTGCGGGAACAGCTTTCAGCGCGACCGTCTGTCCGATCGCCGACCGCGACCTGGGCGAATCGACGAGACCGTAGCCGCGAACCCACACGTCGTACGTCGCGCGGGGCAGGTCGGGAATGAGGTAGCGGCCCTGCTCGTCGGTGACGACGATGCGCACGAACTTCGTGGGAAGCTCGTTGGTTTCGGCGATGACCCAGACGCCGGCCTCTGGCCCGCGAGAACCGGTCACGACACCGCCGATGTCGTCAGCGCCGACGGAGACGGTCGGCGCCGCCGATGGAGGAGCGGCCGCCCCGAGCGCGACGACTGCGGCGACGATAGAGGCGATGCCGAGCGATCGGATAGTGGTCACATGTCCTCCTCTTCAGCGTGTGGCAACCGTTGACGAGCCTTTCTTGAGATACATCAGCAGAGCGCGCAGCTCGTCGTCGCTGAGCTGGCCGATCGCCTGCCAGGGCATGTACTCATTCCGCAGTTTGCGTCCCTCGGGAGTGACGCCCGTGCGCATGGCCTGCACGAACTGCTCGTCCGTCCAGCGCGACGGAGCTGCCGTGGGCCCGATCGGCGGCGAGGGGGGCGCGCCGGGCTCTCCGCCCACCTGCTGCCCTCCGAGATTCCCGCCGTGACAGAACTTGCACGAGGCGACGAGATACGCGCCATACTCGATCGTCGCCGCCGGAAGTGGAGCAGGGTTGCGCTGCGTGGCGTGATCGATCCTCTCGGCTGCCACCAGTGGCGCTCCGAACGTGTGCAGTGCCCGTGCGAGCGGATAGAGCGTGCGCGTCGGCGTGACGCGGTCGACCGGCGGTACGGACTTCACGTAGGCGATGATCCGGGCGACCTCCTCGTCGCGGAACCGGTTGAACTCATCGGACGGCATGATGAAGAGCGGCGTGCCGTCGCGCCGGATCCCGTGACGGATGGCGCGTTCCCAGTCCGCATCGGTGTAGCTCGATGCCACGCCGCCCCGTCCATGCGTGAGGTTCGGCGCCGCCAGCTTGGCGAAGGGGAACGAGTTGATCATCACCGAGCCGCCGAGATTGGCGGTGTGACAACCGGTGCAACCGGCGAGCGTGGCGAACACATGACCGCGTGCGAGCGACGCGGAGTCGGTGGGTATGACGAGGCTGGGCGAGGAGACCGCGTAGTGCTTCTTCAATCGTGACGCACTGACGAAGTACGACACGCCGACGACGAGGAGTACGAGCGCGAGGAGGCCGGCGAGGATCCGGCCCGCGATGCGCAGCGGCTTTCGCATTCAGATTGCTCCGAGCGGTGGAGCGACGAGAGTGCAGCCGCCAAGCGAGCGCGTCAAGCCATCATCACCCCTCCGTCGCCTGCTTGAGCCCCGCCAGCACCGTCGTCCAGTTCTTGTCGTACTCCGCCCGGTTCTTCGCCGTGACGGGCTCGGCGTCGTTCTGGTTGGTCTGGGTCAGCACGACCTCGGTGCCCGCGCCCGATGGCCGAAGATCGAACGTCACGATGTGGTAGTTCTCGGGCGAGTCGGTCATTCCGGAGAGTGCGCTCCAGTGCGTGAAGGCCAGTCGCTTTGGCTCGTCCACCGCCTTCACCACGCCCTTGTCCTCATAGGGCTTTCCCTTCCACTCCCCGCGAAAGCTGATCGGGCTGCCGACCTTCCAATCGGTCTCCACATCGGAGCCGAAGAAGAACTGCTTGAACTCGCTCGGTGTCATCAGCGCCTTCCATACGGCGGCTGGCGGAGCGTCGATCATCGTCTGGACGCGTGAGGCCTCGACGGACATGGTGCATCTCCCGGTTCGGGTGACGAACGCGGCGCCTGGGCGCCGAATCCGAGACAACTAATGAGCTCGCAATCTGCGTCGATCGCGGCGCACGTCTCTGATGGCAGATGCCGCGCCGTCGGGTCGGAAAACTCGTCGTCATGCTTCTTGCCCACATCGAGCGCTCACCGTTCTGCCCGCTGAACCGGGATTCATGCTCCGCATCACCGATCGCGGCCTCTACTGTGCCGCCGCCGACCTCTACATCGATCCATGGCTCCCCGTGGATCGGGCTGTGATCACACACGCGCACGGCGACCACGCTCGCTCGGGTAGCCGCAGCTATCTCGCCTCGCGCGAGGGCGCGCTCGTGCTGCGCACGCGGCTCGGGGCCGACGCGAACATCGAGCGAATCGAGTACGGTGAAGCGCGCGTCGTGAATGGCGTGCAGATCACGCTGGTGCCCGCCGGCCACATCCTCGGTTCCGCGCAGGTGCGGCTCGAGCATCGCGGTGAGGTGTGGGTCGTCTCGGGCGACTACAAGACCGAGCCGGATCCCACCTGCTCGCCGTTCGAGCCCGTGCGCTGCCACACCTTCGTCACCGAATCGACTTTCGGTCTGCCGATCTATAGGTGGTGTGCGCAGGAGGAGACGTTCGCCGACATGCGCGCATGGTGGCGCGAGAACGCGGCGCGAGGACGCGCGTCGCTGGTGTACGCGTACGCGCTCGGCAAGGCACAGCGTGTGTTGGCCGGCATGCTCGGCGCCGACATCGGGCCGGTGTACACGCACGGGGCAGTAGAGCGCCTCACGGTGGACTATCGGGCGAGCGGCATCGCGCTCCACGAGACCACGCCGGTGGCGTCGCTGCCAAAAGGGACGAGCTACGCCGGCAGCCTGATCGTCGCGCCGCCGTCCGCGGCCGGCAGTCCGTGGCTGCGACGGTTCGGCGATACGTCGACCGCGTTCGCGTCGGGCTGGATGCAGGTGCGCGGCGCACGGCGTCGCCGGTCGCTCGACCGGGGCTTCGTGCTGTCGGACCACGTCGACTGGCCCGCGCTGATCGACGCGATCGACGCGACCGGCGCGGAGAACGTGTGGGTGACCCACGGCTATCGCGACCAGGTGGTGCGGTTCCTTTCGGAGAAAGGACTCAACGCCAGATCGATTGCCAGTCACTGGGAAGGAGAGAACGATCAGGAGCCGGCCGTCGCCGACGAAGAGGCGATCGCGTGAAGCTGTTCGCGCGCCTCTACTCGGCGATCGACTCGACGACGTCGACGAATGCGAAAGTCGCCGCCATCGCGACGTACTTTGGCGAGGCCGCGCCGGCTGACGCCGCATGGGCCGTCTACTTCCTCTCGGGCGGACGACCGAAGCGGTTGATCCCCGTGCGGCGCATCGCGGCATGGGCGATGGACGTGTCGGGCGTGCCCGAGTGGCTGTTCGACGAGTGCTATCACGCCGTCGGCGATCTGGCCGAGACGATTGCGCTGCTGCTGCCGTCGAGCGAGACGGGACCCAGCGCTGCACTCCCCGCAGCGCGAACAGAGAGCTCGCTCCACGTGTGGGTCGAGCAGCGATTGCTCCCGCTTGCGACGATGACCGAAGACGAGCAACGCGTCGCGGTTCTCGCTGCGTGGCGCGAGCTCGCTGGCACGGAGCGCTACATCTGGAACAAGCTGATCACGGGCAGCTTCCGTGTCGGCGTCTCGGAGCAGCTCGTCGCGCGAGCGCTCGCGCGCGTGAGCGGAGTGGAGGAAGGCATCATCGCGCACCGGCTCAGTGGACACTGGACGCCGACCGCGGAAAGCTTCACCGCGCTCGTGGCGCCGGCCGGCGGAGCGGACGACGACCGCTCACGCCCCTTCCCGTTCTATCTGGCCTATGCGCTCGAGGGCGAGCTCGAGTCGCTCGGCGCATCAACCGACTGGCAAGCGGAGTGGAAGTGGGACGGCATCCGCGCACAGGTCATCCGTCGCGACGGTCGCACGTACATCTGGTCGCGCGGCGGCGAGCTCGTCACCGATCGATTCCCTGAGCTCGT
>JBDTOD010000213.1:0-5685 GCA_039933415.1 bacterium | reverse complement strand
TGATCGCGGCGACCTGCGCCGCTAGCACGGCGACGTCGCTCGTCGGCGCATCACACGCATAAGCGCGGCACACGTACGCGACCGGCGCGTCGCCACCGCGTCCATCGAGCAGCGCGATCCCGCGTGTGTCCTGACCGGCACCGCCCGCGAGCACGAGCGACGGGAGATACCGCTCCGCGACGACGGCGGCGAGCGCGCGGGACCGCTCGTCCGATGGCGAGCCGGCGATCGCGACCTCGATCGCGCCGCGCACGGCCATGTCCGCCGCGCCTAGCGCATGACCGAACGCCGTGGGATAGGCCGCCATCGGCTCGGCGATCGTCTCGAGCAGGTAGCGCGCCCTCGCGGCATACAGCCCGGTGGCAAACAACTCGCCGAGCCGAAGCAGCAGCTCGATCGCCAGCGAGCTGCCGCTCGGCATCGCGTTGTCCGTCACGTCACGTGGGCGCGTCACGAGCGACTCGGCGTCCGATGCCGTGTCGAACAGCGCCTGCGCACCGTCGTCCCAGAAGCGCGCCAGAATCTCGTCGCCGAGCGCTCGGGCGCGGTCGAGCCATCGACGGTCGAAGGTGAGCTCGTACAGTGAGAGCGCGCCGAGGCCGACGGCGGCGTGGTCCTCGAGGTATCCCATCAGCTTGGCCGTGCCATGCTTGAACGTGCGATAGACACGACCTCCGCGCACCATCTCGCGGAACAGGAACTCGCCGTTGCGAATCGCCAGCGCGCGCAGCGTCTCGTCGCCGAACGCCCGCGCCGCTTCAGCGACGCCGCGCAGCATCAGGCCATTCCAGCCGGCGAGGATCTTGTCGTCGAGGCCCGGCCGTACGCGCCGCTCTCGTGCGTCGTAGAGAATGCGGATCGCACGTTCGATCGCCGTGCGCAGCTCCGGCATCGTCACGCTCTCAGCGCGTGCGACGTCGTCAGGATCATTCGGCACGAAGAGGATGTTGCGACCCTCGAAGTTTCCGTCGCTCGTCACGCCCCAGTACTGCTCGAGCAGCGACGCATCCTCGCCGAGCAGGGCGTCCAGCTCATTGGAATCCCAGACATAGTAGCGGCCCTCGTGTCCCTCGCTGTCCGCGTCGAGCGATGAGTAGAAGCCCCCGTCGGGCGACGTCATCTCGCGCGCCACCCAGCCGAGTGTCTCCTCGGTGACGCGTCGCACCTCGTCGTCGCGCGTCGCCTGCCAGAGCGCCGCGCCGAGTCGCACGAGGAGCGCGTTGTCGTAGAGCATCTTCTCGAAGTGCGGGACCAGCCAGGTCGCGTCGACGCTGTAGCGCGAGAAGCCTCCACCCACCTGGTCGTAGATCCCGCCGCGCGCCATCCGCCGGAAGGTGTGCATCACGATGTGCAACACATTGGCGTCGCCGGTGCGCGCCCAGTGTCTCAGCGCGAAGTCGAGCGCCATCGTCGGCGGAAACTTCGGCGCGCCATCGAAGCCGCCGAACCGCGGCTCGAATCGCTGGCGCAACCCGGCGACGGCACGCTGGAGCAGCGACTCGTCGAGCGTACCGGTGACGCGCGTGCGCTCCATGCTCGCAGCGTACAGCTCGCGCATCGACGCCGTCGTGCGCGCCACGCTGTCCTGTCTGTTCTGCCACGCGTCGGCCACGCCGGTCAACACCCGGCGAAACGACGGCGAGCCGTGGCGGTCCTCGGGCGGGAAATACGTACCGGCAAAGAACGGTTCGCCTTCAGGCGTGAGGAATACCGTCATCGGCCATCCGCCGTGCCCGGTCATCGCCTGGGTTGCCTGCATGTAGATCCCGTCGATGTCGGGGCGCTCCTCACGGTCCACCTTGATGCAGACGAACTCCTCGTTCATCTGCGTTGCGGTGGCCACGTCCTCGAACGACTCGCGCTCCATCACATGGCACCAGTGGCACGCCGCGTAGCCGATGCTCAGCAGGATCGGCTTGGAGTCGCGCCTCGCGCGCGACAGCGCTTCGGGGCCCCATGGCCACCACTCCACGGGATTGTGCGCGTGCTGGAGCAGATACGGGCTGGTCTCGCCGACGAGATGGTTGGCCATGGCAGGGCGAATGGAAGATCGGTGGAATCGGCGCGCTCGACTGTGCGGTGACGCAGCCGAGCGAGTATGTTGCGGCGCGGCCTGACCACTGAACAGGCGCGAACTTCATTCCACGAACAGTAGCCCCGTGCCACGCGACGACGCTGCCCGCGCAGACACGCCGTTCTCCCGACGCCTTGCGCGCCTCCGCCGGTGGCCGTGGGGTGCCATCGTCATCGTTGCGATGCTGGTCCTCAGCGCAGCGTGGACGATCGACCCCATCCGCGACGCAGCGACGCTGGGGCCGGTTGCAGACGCCACGCTCCATCACCCGGCGGGTTATCTCCTTCTCGCCCCCTTCTCGGCGGTCCTCGACACGCTGACGCTGCTCAGCGTGCGCCAGCACACGGCCTTGATCACCACCCTCGTCATCCTCTGGGCGCTCTGGTGGTGGTGGCGACTGCCGGAGCTGGACGTGGCGATCACGCCGGCGCGCCGCGCGGTCAGAATCGCCGCGCGCGTCGGACTCGCGCTGGCGGCGCTCGTCGCGCTGTACGCGGCCGCGTTGCTGCTGCCGCGGCCGATGGCGGGACTCGATCCTGCCGGATCGGACCTGATCGTGATCGATTTTCACGCGCATACCAAGTACTCGCACGACGGACGCCCCGACTGGACTCCAGAGGATGTGCGCGAGTGGCATCGCAAGGCTGGCTTCGACGTTGCGTACGTCACCGATCACCGCACATTCGAGGGCGCGCGCGAAGCGTGGGCGAACAATCCCACCAACTCCGGCGAGGCGACGCTCCTCCTGCCAGCGATCGAAGCGGTGTGGCGCGGTGAGCATGTGAACGTTCTCGATGCGGACCGGATGTACCGCGGCATTCTCGACGCCACGCTGCGTGATGTGGACGACACGGCGGTGCGACTCGCGAGCCTGGTGCCCGGCAACGAGCCCGTGCTCATCGAGACGATCCCGGGTGACCTCTCCAAGGTCGTGCCGGCGAAGGGGAAGGGCACCGCCGGAGTGCGCGCGATCGAGCTGGTCGACGGCGCACCACGCGGGCTCGGCCAGGCTCGGCGCGATCGGGCTCGCATCATCGCGATCGCCGACAGCAACAACCTCGCGCTGGTCGCCGGAAGCGACCACCACGGCTGGGGACACACCGCGAGCGCGTGGACGCTCATGCTGCTGCCCAACTGGCGCGCCGAGCCGCCGGAAGAAGTGTCGAAGGCGATTGCCGGCGTGATTCGGCTGGGCGGACGCGGCACGACGAAGGTCGTCGAGCGCTACGTGGCCGACACCGAGACGGGCGTGAGCCTGCCATTCACCGTGCCGCTCGTGGCGTGGGGAATGTTCCGCACGCTCTCCGTCGACGAGCGCGTGGTCTGGTTCGCGTGGATCGCCGCCCTGCTGATGCTGGCGCGCGTGCGACGGATGCGGCGTCGCCTGCCGGGTGAGGATTAGCGAGCCAGTGACGACGCGCCGCGACGCGCGAGCGTGGCGCGCGGCGCTGCTCGTGACGGCGGCGGCGACGTTCGTGCGGCTCGCGTTCGCCGCGCTGCTCCCGCTCTTCCCGGACGAGACCTATTACTGGGATTGGTCGCGGCATCTCGCGGGCGGCTACTTCGATCATCCGCCGATGATCGCGCTGCTCATCCGCGGTGGCACCGCGCTCGCCGGCCTCCTCGGCGCCGGACCATCACCGTTCGCGGTTCGACTGGTGCCGGTGCTCGCCGGCACGATGGCGTCGCTCGGTGCGCTGAGCATCGCGCGTCGCGTGGGCGGCGACGTCGCGGCGCGCACCGCCGCGCTCGTGTTCGCGGTCATGCCGCTCGCCGCAACGGGTCTCGTCCTCGCCACACCCGATGCGCCACTCCTCGCGTGCAGCGCCGCCGGTCTCTACTGCGTCGTGCGAGCGTTCCAGTCCGACGTCCGCTCGCGCGACTCGCTCGCCTGGTGGTCGCTGGCCGGCGTCGCGCTCGGGATGGCGTTCGCGTCGAAGTACACGTCGATCCTGCTGCCGCTCACGATCGTCGTCGCCGTTCTCGCGCGTCCGTCACTGCGCGCGCGGCTGCGTGAGCCGGGGCCGTACGTCGCGTGCGTCATCGCGACGCTCGTCTTTCTCCCGGTGCTGCGTTGGAACGCGGCGCACGACTGGATCTCGTTCCGCTTCCAGCTTCAGCACGGCCTCGGCACGCCGAAGGGATCGGCACTGAAGCGCGAGCTCGACCTGATCGGCGGGCAGCTCGGGCTGGTGTCTCCGATTCTCTTTGCTCTGGTCGCCGCGTCCGTCTGGCGTTCGCTGCGCCGCCCGACCGACGATGCGCGGTTCGTGCTGGCCGTCGTCGCGGTTGGAAGCTGGGTGTTCTTCGCGTACAGCGCGCTCCGGCGTGCGGTCGAGCCGAACTGGCCGGCACCGTCGTACATCCCCGGGGTGGCGCTGCTCGCCGCGGATGCGCTGACGTTGACGTCGGACAGATGGCTGCGGAGCGGGATGGCGTTGGCCGCGCTGATCGTCGGTGTGCTCTACCTTCAAGCGGTGCTACCGATCCTTCCGCTCCCCGCACGACGAGATCCGATCGCGCGCAGCGCGGGGTGGGAGAGTCTCGCCGCGCGCGTGGACGAGGCGCGCGGCTCGGCGTCGGCGCACACCTGGCTCGGTGCGGAGCGGTACCAGGACGTGAGCGAGCTCGCCTATCACGCGGCCGGTCGTCCACCGGTGTTCTGCACCTGCCTCTTCGGTCGACGCAATCAGTACGAGCTGTGGCCCGGCTTCGCCGATCGCGCGATGCGGGGCGACACGCTTGTCCTTGCGCTCGATGAACGGACCGGCGTACACGAAGCAGTCGCTCGGCTGTCCCCCTACTTCGACGGCGTGACGCGCGGCGCACTCGCGCCACTCGTGCGGCGCGGCGACACGGTGACGGTGCGGCGGGTGTGGATGCTGGCGGGCTATCGCGGTGGGTGGCCGGCGCGACTGGGTCCCTGACCACGTTCCGGCACGCGTCCACCACACGCCGCGCGCACGGCGCCGAGGAGCTCGACCACCTTCTGCCGCTCGGCGTCGTCGAGCATCGAGCCCGATCGAATGTTCGCCGCGTCCATCGGCTTGTCGAGCGCGGCGATCATGGTCAGACCCTCGGACGTGATGTGACAGAGCACCTGCCGTCGATCGGGGGTGCTTCGTTCTCGCACCACGAAGCCGGCGCTCTCCAGCTTGTCGAGCAAGCGCGTGATCCCAGCCGCCTCCTCGACCATCCGATCGCGGATGACGAGCGTTGGCAGCCCAGCCTGGCCCGCGCCGCGCAGGATGCGCAGTACGTTGTACTGCTGAATGGTGATGCCCTGCGCTTCGACGACCTGCGCGAGACTTCGCTGAACCACCGCCGCGGTGCGAAGGATGCTTAGCACGACCTCCTCCGCCGTCGAGCGAAAGGGCCGGGTTTGCTTGATCTCTTCTTGAAGCGTGCTGCTCTGTCTCGGCATGGACTTCGAGGAGGCGGGCTGAAACGTGAACTCGCAACTATTGACGCGGCAATACTAGCACCGATCAGTCCGTTCAGGAACGAGGTGGGGTGGCGAGAGCCTTTTGGTGAACGACGAAGCGATCAAAGGGCCGATCAAGTGGGGTCAGCATCGTTGAAAAACGCGCCGAGCATGGGCGTTTTTCAAC
>JBDTOD010000212.1:0-5736 GCA_039933415.1 bacterium | reverse complement strand
CTAGCTCTCCCGAGGACCCACCAGGCTGTGTCGTTGGCGCCGCCGGCGTTCGGCACCGAATCTCGTTCTCGATCGGGCCGGCGTGATTTCTTCGACAGCAGCCACAGGAAACAGTGCCAGCCCGATGCGAAGCCATACGAGCAAAGGGACGATCCCAGCCCCACCGCGGGCAGCATGGCTGGCCAATTCCAGATGAGAATGCCCTCGGAACGATCCGTTGGAGCGCGAGACGATCGAACCGTACGAAGGTGACGAGCGCTTCGTGCGCCGCGACGACGTAGGGCGCTCGCTCGCCGCCGACCAGCGGAGCAAGTCCAAGACGGTCGCGCCGAAGGGGATGGGCGACCGCGGCGATCAGGCGAAGAAAAAGAAGAGCTGAGGCGCCGACTCAGCCGTCGGCAGCGACACGCGCGCCCGACGGCAGCCCGGGCATCCGCGCGCGACTCCGCCGGAGCTGCTGGAGTCCATCGTACGCGGCGTACTTGTACGCATCGCTGAGCGACGGAAATCCGAACGCGGCCTGAATGAAGAAATCGAGGCTTCCCTCGAGGGCGATCACGGTCATCCCGACGTGAATGAGCTCGCACGCACCCTCGCCGACGATCGTCACGCCGAGCACGCGCTGGTCGTCGGGGTCGAACAACAGCTTCACGAAGCCATCCATGTCGCCGAGGATCTGACCGCGTGCGTTGTTTCGGAAGCTCGCTCTCCCGACCTCGAACGCGACGCCGCTGGCGAGCAGCGATTCCTCGCTCTCGCCCACCGTGGCGATCTCGGGAACGGTCCACACGCCGTACGGCAGCACGCCCGAGACGGCGCGCTTGTACTTCAGGTCGAAGGCGTGGCACACCGCGACACGCGCCTGTTCCATCGCCGCGGAGGCCAGGGCGGGAAAGCCGATCACATCGCCCGCCGCGTAGATGTTGGGCACCGCGGTGCGGAAGTTCGCGTCGACCTGCACGAATGACTGCGCGTTCGTGCGCGCGCCCAGCGCTTCCAGGCCGAGGCCGGCGCTGCAGCCCAGCCGGCTCGTCGCGACGAGCACCAGATCGGCGGCGATGAGGGTGCCATCGGAGAGCGTGACCTGCGCGCGTGCGCCATCCACCTCGACATCGCGAACCTCGGCATTGCCGTAGACGGTGACGTTGAGGCGCGCCGTCATCGATTGACGGAGTACGTCGCTCACGTCGGGATCGAGGTGCGACAGCAGTCGTCCGCGCTCGTTGATCAGCGTGACGCGCGCGCCCAGCGCGGCGAACATGCACGCGTACTCGCAGCCGATCACGCCGCCGCCGACGACGATCATCGACGTTGGGATCTTCTGAATGGTGAGCAGCGAGTCGCTGTCGACGATGAGGTCGTCGTGCAGCTCGTAGCCCCGCGGCGGCTCGGGGCGTGCGCCGGTCGCGACGAGGAAGACATCCGCCGTGAGACGCTGCGGCTCGAGCCCGTAGCGGACGACCTCGATCGTGTGCGCGTCGACGAAGTGAGCCGCGCCCTGCACCGTGGCGATGTGATGCCGCTCGAGATTCTCGTCGATCCGCTCCCACTCCGTCTCGATGACGGAGCGCTCGCGCTGCATGAAGTCGCCGATCGTGATGTCGGGCTTCACGCGCAGGTCGATGCCATACAGCCCGCGCTGCCGAAAGCCGGAGAAGTACAGCGCCGTCTCGCGCAGCGTCTTGGAGGGGATCGTCCCGGTGTTCACCGCGGCGCCGCCGGGCTTTGGCGCACGCTCGACGATGCAGACGCGTTTGCCGAAGTACGCGGCCTGCGCGGCACCTTTCTCGCCCGCCGGACCGGCCCCGATGACGATCAGATCGAAATGCCCGCGATCGGTGGCGGGCGTGGAAGCGGTCACGGCGTGGCGGAGGAGGGATCCGAGACCGCCTGGGCAAGCGCGTCTTCCCGGTAGACGATCCAACCGGTCGTCTCCTCGACGACCAGCTCGACGTCCGTACCAAGCGGCAGAGTCAAGTTAGGACTGTCGTGTCCGGCTGGAAAGTCCATCAGCACGGGAACGCCGAGATCGGCGACGAGGTCGAGGACGAAATCCTCGAACTCGTCCTCCTCGGACCGGTCGAGCCGAAGATGCCCGAAGACGATGCCCTGCACCTTGGCGAGCAGGCCGGTGGCGCGGAGCTGCACCAACCGCTCGTCGACGAACGACATCGGATCGCGCACTTCCTCGAGAAAGAGGATCGCGTCGGTGGTGTCGATCTCGTATGGCGTGCCGATGGTCTGCTGTACGAGCGCAAGGTTGCCGCCGACGAGCCGGCCGACGGCGCGTCCTGGCTTGACGCTCCGCGCGATGTCGCGCCCCATCCGATGCGCCGGTCGCGGTGTCGTGAGCGCGCTGAACATCGACGCCGTCGTGGCGTCGCGCGCGCTCGGGATGAGATCGTCTACAGTGGGCCCGTGGAAGGAGCGCAGCCCGGCCAACCGCTCGAGCCAGATGTGGAGCACCGTGACGTCCGAATAGCCGACGAACGACTTGGGGTGCGCGGCGAAGACGCCGGGATCGAGGTAGGGAAGCATGCGCACGGCGCCATAGCCGCCCGTGCCGGCGATCACCGCGGCGATGCGCGGGTCGGTCCACATCTCGGTGAAGCGTGCGGCGCGACGCTCGTCCTCGGCGCGTGAGTAGCGGCGCACCGTGGCGATGTCCGGATCGACGATCACGCCGTATCCCGCGCGCTCGAGCGCACGGACGCCGCGCGCGAGCCATCCGGCGCGCGGAGAGTACGACGAGGCGACGACACCGATGGTGTCTCCCTTCTGCAGCGGCTTCGGGCGCAGGAGGGGCGTGCGATCAGCCACGGGTGGCGGGAATTCCGTCGAGAGGGATGTCGGCATCCGTTCGCGTTCCGGAGCCGGAGCGTTGAGTGAGATTGCCCCGCGCGGGAGTCTCGCGCAGGATCCGCTCCACCGCCTCCTGTGCCGCGACCGCTTCAGAAATCTGGTCGCCGACGCGCTTCGCCGCTTCGAGCGAGGCGGTCACCGACTCGAGACCGGCGCTTCCCATCTGGAGACGCAGCAGGTCGAGCCGGATGCCCTCGAGCGCGGACACGGTGGTGGTGAGCCGCTCAGCGGCCAGCGCGCGGGTGGAGCGCAGCTCCTCGGCAACGCTCGTGCGCTCCTCGTCGGCGAGCGAGTCGTTCCCGCGATCGAACATGGCCAGTTGGTCGTCCAGTTTGGCGATGCTGTCGCGCAGCTTGCCGGCGTCGCCCTCGAGGCGGCGAACGGTCTCCGGCAGCGCGGCCAGCTCGCGGCGCGAGGCTTTCGGCAGGGCCTCGAACAGGTGGTCGGTGGCGCGGCCGAGGGCGATCTCGGTGAGGAGCGGCATGCCGAGCGTGGGACGCTCGGCCCTATTGAGGAAGATCGAGGCGATTTTGGAGAGGCGGGCGCCCCACTTGCCCTTCCAGAAGGCGATGGCGCACGAGGTGATACGGCTGGCGAGATGGAGGCGGACGAACTCGCCGGCGAGCGCGACGGACGAGATGGTGAGGGCCGACAGCGACCCGAACATGACGGTGATCGCCCGTGCTTGGAGATCCCAATACAGGCCCCACTCCACGCTTCCAAACGACATGGACCTCGTGGACGGCAACGTCAGAAGCATGTAGGTACCCAGCCCTACGCCGCCGAGCGACGCACCGAACATCACACGCATTACCCGCTTGAATAGGGGAGAGCTCTGCCGACGCTCGTACTCGATCTCTTCGCTGCGTGCGAGCTGAAACTCGCGCATCGCCGCGTGCAGGTCGTCGACATGGTATCCGTCCGCGAGCACGCGTCGGAGCCGAAAGAAGCTTGGCACGAAGCTCAGGCCGACAAGCCCGGCGAACGGTACGAGGAAGCTGACGCCGAACACGATGGCGCTCCAATGCACCACCGTGTTGGCGAACCCCAGGCCGATCCCCGTCATCGCCCCGATCCCGACGAACGCCAACCGAGCAGGCACCTCCTTCTGTCCCTGATTCAACCACACCCGCAGTGGCGCCGGAATCTCCTTGGCGTGCTCGAACGCCAGATCGATCGCCTCGGCGAAGCTCTCGGCGTTGCGGTACCGGCGAATCGGCTCCTTGTGGAGGCAGCGCTCGACGGCGGCGGCGAGGCGCGGCGGCACGGAGGGCGCGACGCTCGTGATCGATGGCGCCGTCGCGTTGAGCTGCTGCGTCACGACCTCCGCACTCGTCTCGCCGTCGAACGGCAGGCGCCCCGTGAGCGCGTAGTAACCGGCGATGCCGAGCGAATACAGATCGCTGCGCGCGTCGAGCGGCTCGCCGACGGCCTGTTCCGGACTCACATAGTGCGCGTTCCCCATCACGCGGCCGTCCCACGACAGCGTGTTCGTCTGCATCGCGCCGGCGATGCCGAAGTCGGTGACCAGCGCGCGTTCGCTGCCGCGCTCGAGCAGGATGTTCTCCGCCGTCACGTCGCGGTGCACGAGGCGCGCGCCGTGTGCGTAGGCGAGCGCCCACGCCACCTCGCGAAGCACGCGAGCCGCCTGGCCAGGGAGCAGTGGGCCGCGCGAGCGGATCCGCTCGCCGAGCGTCATCCCTTCGACGAACGCCATGACGATGTAGACGAAGCCGCCGCGCTCGCCCGCACCGTACACAGGGACGATGTTCGGATGCGTGAGCGCCGCGGCGGTCTGCGCCTCACGCAGGAAGCTCGCGCGCAGCTCCCGATCGGCGGAGAGTGCGGGGGGTAGCACCTTGATCGCCACCGGTCGTGCGAGTCTGACCTCACGCGCCAGATAGACCACGCCCATTCCGCCACGTCCGAGCTCTCGATCGAGCGAATATTCGCCGGCGAGCGCGCTCTGGAGGGCGATGAAGTCGGAATCCGGCGTGGTGGACACGGCGGTGGGGGGTGGCGGGTGATGGTGCCAAGGCCAGACAGCGGCCTGCTCGGATAACGACGATCCGGCCGCGAGCGTGAAACGCAGTCCCCCGCACGCTAGATTGCGGTCATGTCGCGTCCCGCCGAACAGGTGAACTATTTCCGCAAAGGCTTCGGCCTCAAGGCGGACGTCCAGGGCGACCTGTCGGCCGACTACAACGGCCGCGTCGTGGATACGCTTCGCGAGCACGACTACACGCTCGCGGTCGACGACGTCACGATCCGCCTCGCTCGCGAGTTCGGTTTCTGCTACGGTGTCGAGCGGGCGGTCGAGTACGCCTATCAGACCCGTCGCAAGTTCCCCGACCGGCACCTGCTCCTCGTCGGCGAGATCATCCACAACCCGCATGTGAACGCGAAGCTGCGCTCGATGGGGATCGAGATCCTCGAGCCCGATGCGGTCGGCGCGTTCGACTTCGGCGCCATCCAGCCCGACGACGTGGTGATCCTCCCCGCGTTCGGCGTGACGATCGCGGCGTTCGAGGCGCTGCGGGCGATCGGCTGCATTCTGGTCGACACGACCTGCGGCTCGGTGCTCAACGTGTGGAAGCGCGTGGACGCGTACGCGCGCGACGGCTACACCGCGCTCATCCACGGCAAGCATCATCACGAGGAGACGCTCGCCACGGCGTCACAGGTGATGAAGTACCCTGGCGGCAGCTACCTCGTGGTGCGCGACATGAACGAGGCGCGCCTGGTGTGCGACTACATCGAGGGCCGCGGCGACCGCGCCGCGTTCATGGCGAAGTTCACCCGCGCCGTCTCGCCAGGGTTCGATCCGGACGTGCACCTGCGCCGGATCGGCGTCGCCAACCAGACGACGATGCT
>JBDTOD010000211.1:0-5824 GCA_039933415.1 bacterium | reverse complement strand
GGGCGGTGCTCGGCCTGGAGATGCCGGTGTTTCCCAAGCGGCGCTTCCAGCACGGATCGGTATCCGAAGCCGAGGAGCACCGACTGTTCCCGCAGGACGAGGCGCGCTACCGGAGCCACTTCCAGACGCTCCACGCCGCCGCCGTCTGAGCGTGTCGGCCGTCGACGAACGAATCCGGGAGCTGCGGCCTCCCAAGCCCTACGTCGATCCGTTCAGGGCGCACGGCTGGCTGGTGGAGGACGAGCGCCGTCCCGACGGCACAGTCGAGCGGGCGCTCACGGTGTTTCTCAGTGGTGCCGAGTGTGCGTTCACCTGCTCGTTCTGCGACCTGTGGCGCTACACGATCGACGGTCCGACTCCGCCGGGCGCGTTGACCAGGCAGCTCGAAACCGTGCTCGCCGCGCTCGATGGACCGATGCCCGATCGGCTCAAGCTGTACAACGCGAGCAATTTCTTCGATCGGCGCGCCGTGCCCGATGAAGACCTCGATGGCATCGCGTCGCTCGCGTCGGTGTTCGCGACTGTGACCGTCGAGTCGCATGCGAGCACGATCGGTGAAGCAGCGGCGGCGTTCGCGCGACGACTGCGCGGCAGACTCGAAGTGGCGGTGGGGCTCGAGTCGATCCATCCCGCCGCGAGCGCACAGATCAACAAGCGGCTCGACGTCGCGCGATTCGACCGCGCGGCGCGCTTTCTCTCCGATAACGCGATCGATCTCCGCGCGTTCGTGCTGCTGGGCGCCCCGTACGTGCCCGCGGATGAATCAGTGGAGTGGACGGCGCGTACCGTGGCGCACGCAGCGGAATGCGGCGCGGCGGTGGTGTCGATCATTCCCGTGCGCGGTGGCAACGGCGAGCTTGAACGACTGCAAGGGATGGGAGCGTTCACGCCGCCGTCGCTCGCACAGCTCGAGGACGCGTTGGATCGCTGCCTCGGGTTCGAGGGAACGGTCGTCACCGCCGATCTGTGGGACGCGGACCGATTGCCGGCCTGTGCCGACTGTCGTGCCGCGCGCGTCGAGCGGCTTGGCCGTCTCAATCGCACCGGCCGCGCCGAGTCGCGGATCGTGTGCGAGCGGTGCGACGGGGCGTGACGCAGACGTGTGAAGTGGTCATCGTCGGCAGCGGGTTCGCCGGCTCGCTGCTCGCGCGTGTGCTCGCCGTGCTCGGCTACGACGTCGTGCTGCTCGAGCGCGGCACGCATCCGCGATTCGCGATCGGCGAGTCGACGACCCCGCTGGCGAATCTCTCGCTCGAGCGGCTCGGTGCGCGATATGGCCTCGCGGACTGCCATCAGATGTCGACCTACGGTCGATGGCTCGAGCACCTGCCACATCTGCGGCGCGGACTGAAGCGCGGATTCACGTACTATCGCCATCATCCGCACGAGCCGTTCGCCGAGCACGGGCTCGAGTCGGAGCGACTGCTCGTCGCGGCGAGCCCGGAGGATGCGCTGTCGGACACCCACTGGCTGCGCGCCGACGTGGATCATCACCTCGTTCGCCAGGCAGTTGACGCGGGGGTGGACTACCGCGACAGAACGGAGGTGACGGCGCTGGAGCTTTCGTCAGGGGCCGCGCGCTTGTCCGGCACGAGGAATGGCGAGCCGTTTCAACTGGGTGCACGGTTCGTTGTCGATGCATCGGGACCGGGAGGCTTTCTCGAGCGGGAGCTCGGGATTCCCTCCGCACTGGATCGCACTCGTACTCGCGCCGGGATCGTGTTCAGCCATTTCGAGGGCGTGCGCTTGATGCGCGATCTCGTGCCGACGATGCCTGACGGTCCGTATCCAGACGACTGGGCCGCGGTGCATCACCTGATCGACGAAGGGTGGATGTACTCGCTGCGCTACGACGATGGTCTCACGAGTGCGGGCTTCATGCTCACGCCGCGTGGCAAGTCGACGTTGAGCGCGTCGTATGCCGAGCCGGCGGCTCTGTGGTCGGAGCTGCTCGACCGCTATCCGACGATTCGTCGCGCCTTCGCCGATGCGATGCCGGTGATGCCGATCGCCGCCCGGCCACACGTGCAGCACCGGCTCGCGCGCGCTGCGGGCGACAGATGGGCGATGCTACCGCATACGTTCGCGTTCGTCGATCCGCTCTTCTCAACCGGGATCGCGTGGGGGCTGCGCGCGGTGGAGCGTTTGGCGCTCGCGTTCGAGGAAGCCGCGGGTGCCGCGCGCGTGCCGGATGCGCGGACACTCGCGCGATACGATGCCGCGCTGAGCGCCGAGGCGGACCAGATCGATCTCGTCGTCGCCGGCGCGTACGAGGCGATCGCGCACTTCGACCTCTTCGCTGCGCAAGCGATGCTCTATTTCGCGACGGTGTCGTTCGCCGAGGTGATGCAACGGCTCTCGCCGAGCGACGACGTGGCGTGGAAGGGTTTCCTGGGTGTGGGCGACGAAGTGCTCGGCCCGTTGCCGCGTGAGAGTCATCGGCGGCTCATGGAGATCACGCGAGGGCAGGGCGACGCGGGATCGGTGGCGCAGCGGCGCGAGTTCGCCGAGTGGATCGCGGCCGCGCTGGCGTCGCGCAACGTCGCTGGACTCGCCGATCCGGCGCGCCACAATCTCTATCCGGTGGATCTCGACGTGCTCGTGGAGCGGCATGCGCTGCTGGGGATGACGCGCGCGCAGGTAGTGGATGCCCTGCCAATGTTGCGGGGTCAGAGCCCGGGGTCAGAGCCCGGGCTCTGACCCCACTACGCCGGTCTCTGTCGTAGGTCCCACCACTTCGCCACCGGCCCAACGATCGCGAGCGCGAACAGCGCCGGCGCCGCGTTCATTCCCGTCGGCAGCGGCCAACCCTGGTCCGACGCGAGCCGGAGCAGCGTCTCCGCTACCGCGATCAGCACCGCGACGACGATCTGATTCCGCCTGCCCTTCACCACCGTGCGCGGATCAGTGATCATGAAAAAGAGGAACAGCTGATACATCGGGCCCGTGATCGGCGCGAGCTCTGGCATCAGCGCCTGGCCGAGCGCGGCGGCGCGCACGGCGTTGAGCACGAGGAAGCTCACGACGTACGTGAGCGTGATGTGCAGCACGCCGACGCGCGCGGCGATGATCAGGCCGAACGTCCAGATCACGAGGTTCGTCGTGACATCGTTGCCGAACTGGTGGCTCAGCACCGACACGCGCGACGGCGCGGCGAGCAGCAGCGCGCAGATCGCGAAGTTGGTCGGGTTCCAGAGATGGTTCTCCCGATAGCGCAGCACGTACTTCGACGAGATCGCGAGAAAGCCGCCGATCACGAAGGGCCAGATCGCGCCACCCTGCGGCTTCGTGAGCAAGGTGAGGCTGATGCCGCTGATGTACGCGCTCAGCAGATTCACCACCTTGCCGCGATCGAACCACGACAGCAGCGCCTCGGTCGCGACGCACACCCCGAGCGAGAGCAGCAGGCGCTCATAGCCGCCCACCATATGGTAGCGGAGCTGCGCGACCACGAGCACGACTGTGATCAGGAAGGCGATGAGGTACCGCGGGTCGATCCGGCTTCCGCGCTGCCACGTGCGACTGAGCGCGCTCTGTGCCGGCGCCGTCGCGTTGGCTACGTCGCTCATCGTACTACCGCGCCGGTTCCGTGACGGTGACGAACGCGTCGATCTGCGGACGCGCGAGCACCTGTCGCGTTCCGCTCGGCCAGTTGATCACGACGCGATCCACCCACTCGTGGGCGCCCAGCCCGAAGTGCAGCCGGCGGTCGTTCTGGCTGGCGAATCCCGAGCCGCCATCGACGACGCGGCGCTGTCGCAAGTCGCCCGCCTCGATCTCCACCTCGGCGCCGATCGCGCTGCGATTGCTGTGCGTGCCGATGAGCTTGAAGGCGATCCAGTGGTTGGCCGGATCCGGCGTGTCGCGATAGAGCACCGGCCGCTGGTTCTGATTCGCGACGATCACGTCCACCGCGCCGCGGTTGGAGAGGTCGGCCATCGCCACCGCGCGCCCGTCGTACAGGTCAGTGGCGCCGACGCGCTCCGCGACGTCCACCCAGCCCGCCACGCCGCGATTGAGATACACGCGCGATCGCTCGTAGCCCGAGAGGCTCGCGTCGCCGAAGGCAGGCCACGTCGCGGCGTCCTCGAACAGCCGGCTGTTCGCCCCGGCGATCTTGGACATCGCGTACCAGTAGTTTCTGTCCTTGCTGTCCGAGATGAAACCATTTGCGACGAACAGCTCGTTGGCGCCATCGTTGTTCAAGTCGCCGAACTGTGCCCCCCACGCCCATCCCGCGTCGGCGAGCTGTCCCTCGGCCACGTTGCGGAACTTGCGGTCCTCCGACATCTCGTTCAGGCGAAGGTTGTTGTTCTGGAAGATGTAGCCGCGCTCGGAGATGTTCGTGACGAACGCGTCGAGTCGTCCGCGATTGAATGCGTCGCCGAGCGTGACGGACATTCCGCTCTTGGACTCGCTCTCGAGACCGGCGGTACTGAGCACGAACTGCTTGCCGTGATCGTTGAGGTAGAGCTCTTCCGGTCCGTAGTCGTTGGCGAGATAGATGTCGGGCCATCCGTCGCCGTTGAAATCGGCCGAGGCGGCGGCGAGCGTCCACCGCGTGCTGCCGACGTGCATGCGGTCCGTGACGTCCTCGAACTTCCCGTTGCCGAGATTGTGGAAGAGACGGTTCTTCCCGCCATTCGAGGCGTACTCGAAGCTGTCGTGCATGATGCGCGTCGACTTCAGGTGCCAGAGATCGACATCGTCGCGGAAATAGGCGGAGACGTAGAGGTCGAGCAGTCCGTCCCGATCGTAGTCGAGCCAGATCGCGCTGTTGCTGTTGATCCAGTGGCGCAGGCCGGCGTTTGCGGTGACGTCCTCGAAATGGTGGCCGTCGACATTCCTGAACAGCGTCGGATAGCCGTACCGATACACGAGAACGTCTTCGCGCCCGTCGTTGTCGTAGTCGCCCCACACGGCGCCCATCGACACACCTTCACCGGGCCGGTTGAGGTTCGCCACGCCGGCGAGTGCGGCAACGTCTTCGAACGTTCCGTCGCCGCGGTTGCGATAGAGCGCGTTCGGCTCGCCGAAGCGGCTGTTGGTGAAGTAGAGGTCCGGCCGGTCGTCCCCGTCGAAGTCGGTGACGGAGACGGACGCGCCGACCGCGGCGACGTGCGGCTCGATCCCGGCGATGAGCGGGTCGAAGGTGGCGCGCCGATGGACGAAGTGAATGCCGGCGGCGGCCGTCGCATCCCGCAGGGTGAAGCCGGGATGCGTGGCGTCGGAGGCGCTTCGGCTCGGGCCGCGATCGAGCCGCATCGCCATGAGAATGGCGGCCAGAAAAGGAACGGCGAGGATCGCGCGGCGGACGGCGGGGCGGGGTCGGTGCAGCACTGAGCAGAGTATAGTGGTGGTGCGCGGGGGCGTCGACGCGCTACTTCACGAGACGGGTATTGTACTCCCGCAGATACGCCTGGTGCCCCGAATCGCTCGGATAGGCATCGGTCGGCCCATACGGATAGGACTTCACCCCGTGGAACGGCAGCGGACCTACCGTGGTTCCGAACGCCGTGTTCAGGTCTGAGTCCTTGATCCAGCCGTCTGTGTAGAGCAGGAAGTCGCGTTTCCAGCCCATTGGCAACCGCGATGCCGACGACGCGTCGAACTGGATCGTCGTTTCGTCTCCCGGCTTCATCACGACGTATTTGTCGTCCGGCCCGCGCAGCAGCGGCAGCACGTCGCCGAACCGCGTGAACGCCCCATCGATCGGGCGCCAGGGCGAGTCCTTCGTCACATCGTCGTAGGCGAACCAGTAGGGGCCGTAGCGGCCGCCCTTGCGATACATGCGTGAAAAGCCGCGCGCGTGCAGGTCGGCCGA
>JBDTOD010000210.1:0-5831 GCA_039933415.1 bacterium | reverse complement strand
TCGACTCGTGGCACATGTTGGAGCAGTCGGGCAGGTTGTTCGTGCCGAACTGGCGAACGAACAGTTGATAGAGGAAGGCCGTCTCGTTCGCTGTTCGCCCCGAGGTATAGAACGCCGCTTCGTTGGGATCATCGAGCGCGTTGAGCTTCTGGGCGATCAGGGCGAATGCGTCGTCCCAGCCAATCGGCTCGTAGTGCGTCGCGCCGCGGCGAAGGACCATCGGCTCGGCGATTCTCCCCTGTCGCCCGAGCCAGTAGTCGCTGCGCTGCGACAGCTCGGCGACACTGTGCTCGCGAAAGAAGTCCGGCTCGATGCGCAGGCGCGTGTTCTCTTCGCTCGCGGCTTTGGCGCCGTTCTCACAGAACTCCGCGTGGGAGCGCTCTCCCGCGGGAGAATCCGGCCAGGCGCATCCGGGGCAATCGAATCCGTCGGTCTGATTGAGCTGCGCGAGCAGCCGGGTTCCTTTCACGACGCCCATGTTCGCCAGCGCGTACCGCGCCGACTCCACGATGGCGGGAATGCCGCCGGCGAACGCGGGGCGGCGGCCGGTCACGTCACCATGCGCCGACAGCGCCTCGGGCGCCACCGCCAGGACGCGCCCCGGTAGCTTGTTCGTTCCACTGGCCTCGAGGCTTCCGTCGTGTTGCTCAGGCATCGGCTGTTCCGCGAACGGGAGACGACAGTCTACGTGCCGCCATCAAGTTTCGCTTACCCGTGACTCTGTCACGGAAGTTGCCCCCGGCGAGGTCGGAGTCGCGACTCTGACCCCGGACTCTGACCCCAATTGCGTCGAATGCCAGTCTCGTTCTCGTTGCGTCAGGTCGAGCAGGTGCGCGGTAACGTCCGTACACTGACCACGATCGATCTCGACATCCCGGCGGGAGAGGTGGTCGCCCTCGTCGGTCCGTCGGGCGCCGGCAAGACGTCGCTGATCCGCTTGCTCGACCGGCTCGATGATCCGGCGAGCGGAACCGTGTCGTACCAGGGCGCGCCCCTCGCGTCGATTCCCGTCCGCGAGCTCCGGCGACGGGTCGGCTTCGTGTTCCAGGCCCCGGTGATGTTCGCCGGCTCGGTTGCCGACAACCTCACGATCGCGCGCGATCTCCCGCGCCCCACCTCGAGCAATCTGCCCTCGCCCGCCGCCCCCGTGCCGCGCGAGCGTGCGCCGCGACCTGCGCTCTCGCCCGACGACGCGCTTCGTCTCGCCGGCGTCGATCCCGCGCTGTCCACGCGCGACGCGCAGACGCTCTCGGGCGGCGAGCGTCAGCGCGTGAGCATCGCACGGGCGCTCATGACCAACCCGGAGGCCCTGCTCCTCGACGAGCCGACGTCCGCGCTCGATCCGGACGTGGCCGATCACATCATGGCGACGATCCGCACCCTCGCCGACACGATGCAGCTCACCGTCGTCATGGTCACGCACCGACTCGCTGAGGCGAAGGCCGCGAGCACGCACACGGTCTTCATGGACGCCGGACGCGTGATCGAATCGGGACCGACGGATATGATGTTCACCGCGCCGAACGAGACACGGACGCGCGACTACCTGCTTCGCGAAGACCGGGAATGATCGTCGCGCCGCAGGCCGGCTCCTCGTCCGTCATCAGCTTGCACTGGCTCGATCTGGCATTCGCGAGCGCGCTCGTGCTCATCGCGATGGCCCTGTCCGCGTGGCAGCGGCTCGGTCTTCTGCGCGGCTTCGCGATCGGGGCCGTGCGCGCCGTGGTGCAGCTCGTCGCGGTCGGCTACGTGCTCGCATTCCTCATCACCACGCGGCGATGGTACCTCGTTCTGCTCACGCTGCTCGTGATGCTCGTCGCGGCGACCGTCACGGCCACGGAGCGGCAGAAGCACGGACGAGCGAAACTCTTCGTCATCAGTGGCACGGCCATGCTCGTCGGCGCAGGGGTCACCCTCACCTACGTCGATGCGGTCGTCCTGCGGCTTCATCCCTGGTACGATCCGCAGTACCTGATCCCGCTGTTCGGAATGATCATCGGGAACGCGATGAATGGCGCCGCGCTGGCGGCCGAGCGTCTCACCGGTGAGATGGAGCTCCGGCGTGGCGAAGTGGAAGCGTACCTCGCGCTCGGTGCGTCTCCGGCGCGCGCTTCCGCCGAGCCGGTGCGGCGCGCCCTCGTCGCCGCGTTGATGCCGACGCTCAACGGGCTGATGGTCGTGGGGCTCGTCTCGCTGCCCGGCATGATGACCGGTCAGGTGATCGCCGGCGCGTCGCCGATCACGGCGGTGCGCTATCAGATCGTCGTCGCGTTCATGCTGGCGGGCGCGGTGGCGATCACGTCCGTCGTCGTCGCGCTCTGGTACCGGAGCACCTTCTTCACGGCGGCGGAGCAGCTCGCGGAGCGACGCGCGGGGTAGTTGCTGTTCGCTCGACACCATCGCCACAATGCGAAGTAGTACGGCAGTATCGAGGACGACCCACTGAAGTACGCGGGTATACTGGTACCGAGTATCCGGATTGGCATACCGGCAACCAGAATGTGCGGCCCTCGTTTGGACAGGTTGTCTTCGATTCGCTGGCGCCGGAATGACGGGCAGGGACTCTGAATATGCCGAAGCGGTGCATGAAGCCAGCATTGCCAGGGGCTGTCTCCACCCGATTCCCGCAGCGAGCCATCGGCGCATTCTTGGAACAAGTATACGCGACCGGATGCGCGGTACTCGTTCTACTCCACTACTTCAGTGGCACGCCCTCGGTACTGCTTTCATCCAACACCATCGCCACGGCGCGAGCGAACGCCGTCTCGGCATCACCGTCGGGCCCGATCACATCAGCGGCCGTCCGCGCCGACTCGCGTGCGTGCGGCATCGCGACCCCGACGCCCGCCCAGGCGAGCATCGCCGCATCGTTGTTCCCATCGCCGAAGGCCAGCACCCTCCGCTGCTCTACGCCGAGCTCCGCGGCCACCGCCGCCAACGCGGTTGCCTTGCTGACGTTCGGCGGGCTGAACTCGAGGTACGGCGGGTCCGTGCGCGTGACCGTGAGTCGCGCGTCGTAGCGCGCGTGCACGTCCGGCGTCACGCTCGTGACCACGGCGGGATCCCCGAGCCAGATGATCTTCGCGACGTCGAACGGTACCTCCTTCCCATCGCTGGTCGCCAGCAGGTCGTCGACCTGCCGGTGCGGCTCGGCATTGCGCGACTGATCGTACTCGCTCCAACGCGAACGCCCTTCGATGTAGATGCCCGTCGCGCGGTAGTGCTGCACCGTGAACCCGCGCTCACGCCCTTCGCGCGTGACTGTCGCCACCTCGTTCAGCGCGATGGGATAGGCGAACCGTACCTCATCCGTGTCGCTGTCGCGCACCACCGCACCCTGCGCGGAGATCACCGGGCCCGGCGAGAGCCCGAGCGCACGATGGAAGGGCACCATGTTCCCATGACTTCGGCCTGACGCGAGCACGATGCGCGTACCGTCGGCGACGAGCCGAGCCACCGCGGCAACGTTGGCCGCGCTCACGACGCCGTCGGCCCCCACGAGCGTGTCGTCGATGTCGACGGCCGCGAGCGCGAAGCGCGGGCGGGCCTTCTCGTCGTGCGTGCTCATGTATCCACCTGCCATGCGTCGAGTCGCTCGCGCAGCACCGCCATCTCCGCGTCCGTACCCACGCTGATGCGCAGGAACGCCGCCGTCAGCGGATGATTGGGGAAATATCGCACGAGCACCCTCTTCGAGCTCAGGTACTCGTATGCCGAACGGGCGACGGCCGGCCCCACCTCGCCCCGCGCGTTCTTCGGCTCGGTGAAGACGAAGTTCGACTGCGAGTCGTAGGTGAACCAGCTCCTGCGCTGCACGAGATCGGCGACGAACGCGTCACGCGTGGCGACGACTCGCGAGATCAACGATTCGAAGTACGGCTGATCTTCCACGGCCGCCATCGCTGCGACCTGGGACAGTCGGCTCACGTTGTAGCTGTCGCGCACCCGGTCCAGCACATCGATCACCGCCGCGTCGGCGAGCGCGTAGCCGACGCGGATTCCCGCCAGTGCATAGGCCTTGGAGAGCGTGCGGACGACGACGAGATTCGGATGGCGCGCCAGCAGCGGGACGGCGTCCTCGCGAGCGAACGCGGCGTAGGCTTCGTCCACCACGAGCAGTCCGCCGAACCCCTCGAGCACGCGCTCGATCTCCGCGTTGGCGAACCCGACGCCCGTGGGCGCGTTGGGCGACGTGAGCACGAACGCGCGCGCCGATGACGCGCGGATGCGCTCGACCGGCAGCCGCATCGAGCGATCGAGCTCGATCACGGCGGCGCGCCCATCCTGGATCTCGACGAGCACGGGATAGAGCGAGTAGCTCGGGAGGGTGTAGCCGAGCGGCGCTGCGCCGCTGCAGAACGCCCGCACGAGCATGGTGAGGATGTCGTCCGAACCGTTGCCGATGCAGACGTTCGATTCGTGCACCCCATGCAGCGTCGCGACGGCCGCGCGGAGCGGTGCGCTCCGCGGATTGGGATAGAGCCGCAGTGCGGCCCCGTCGTCGCCGATGTCGCGGCGCAGCGCCTCGGCCACACGCGGACTCGGCGGATACGGGCACTCGTTCGTGTTGAGCTTCACCCAGCCCGGCTCGGTCGGCTGAAGTCCGGGGGTGTAGGCGTGCAGCGTCGCCACGTGCGGCAGCGCGAGAGAGGAGGGATCCGGCATGGCGTGCTGGTCTGGGACTGTCGAGACGTACGGTGCGGTCCGGACAAATATCGCACGACGAGCACCTCCGCGCGGCCACGCTACTGCCGCTTCGGAAGCTTCCGCGACTTCCTCGGCGTTTGGGCTCGGACGCGATGCGCGAGGTGTGATGGAGACACTCTGAACCGAGCGCCACCGTCTCCTCTGTCGCTGCGGCGTCGGAACGGGGATTGCGAAAGGCCGTCAACCCCGACCATCACACATGCCGAAAAAGAAGAAGTCCTCAGCGCCCGCCACGACGGCGCGCGCGTCTGCGAGCGCCAAGCCCGCCAAGTCCGCCGCGAAGTCTCCTTCGCCCGCCAAAGCCGCCGCCCGCAACACGTCGAGCGCGCCATCCCACCCCTCTCCCGCGACCGGCGGCGACGCCCTCGCCGAGAAGATGGCGGCGACGGAAGCACTCGTGGCGCAGGTTCCCTTCAATACGAACAAGCCTGGTGAGATCGGACGGACGAATGCCGTCTGTCCGATGCGCGGCTTCATGTTCGCGTCGAAGGACCCCGCGGTCGGCGCGAGCACGGGCACCGAGGACAACGCCAACGACAAGACGGGCACCGCGCCTGGCGAAGGAGACGATCCCACGACCAAGCCGCTCGATCGCGTCCGTGTCGACAACACCGGCCAGGTGTTGACGACGAATCAGGGCGTCCAGATCGGCGACAACCAGAACTCGCTCAAGGCCGGTTTGCGCGGACCGACGCTCCTCGAGGACTTCATCCTCCGCGAGAAGATCACGCACTTCGATCACGAGCGGATTCCCGAGCGCATCGTGCACGCGCGCGGCTCGGGCGCACACGGCGTGTTCGAGTGCTACGCGCCGCTCGCGCACATCACGCGCGCCGCGCCGTTCCAGGAAGCCGGCAAGCAGACGCCCGTGTTCGTGCGCTTCTCCACCGTCGCCGGCGAGCGCGGCTCGGTAGACACCGCTCGCGACGTCCGCGGCTTCGCCGTCAAGTTCTACTCGGACGAAGGGAACTGGGATCTCGTCGGCAACAATATCCCCGTGTTCTTCATCCAGGACGCGATGAAGTTTCCCGACCTCGTCCACGCGGTGAAGCCCGAGCCGCATCACGCGATGCCGCAGGCGGCGTCGGCGCACGACACCTTCTGGGACTTCATCTCGCTGATGC
>JBDTOD010000209.1:0-5948 GCA_039933415.1 bacterium | reverse complement strand
AGCGCCTCGACGTCGGACGAGTCGACCGCGAGCGCGCGCTCATAGGCGGCCATGGCCTTCCGGCGGTCGCGCGTGGCCAGGTACCCGCCTTCAACCGAGTAGCGCTCGTGCTCCGGTAGTCGCTCGCGGAGCCGGTACGCGGTCGCGATCAGCGAATCCTGCCGTGCGCGCTGGAGACCAGAGTTGCTGAGGCTGGCCGCGAGCTGGATGTACGCCGCCGCGAAGCCGGTGTCCTTCTTGATCGCTTCCTCGAACAATGGAATCGCCTTCGCGAAGTCGCCCTCCACGTCGTTGGCGCGCATCCCCGCCGCGTAGCTGCGCAACGCGTCGAGCGACGACGTGGCCACCTGCCCCAGCGCCGGCGCGGCGGCCACGCTCTTGAGCGACTCACCGATCTTGCCGCGCAACTGTCGCGTGAGCCGGTCGACGGCGGGGATGATGTCCGCCGCGCTCGCCGCCGATTCCTGATACACGGCCAGCTCGTCGCCGCTCGCCGCGCTGACGAGTCGCGCGGTGATGATGTACGCGCTGCCGGCCGACGCGACGTTTCCTGCCACGACGGCCTTGATCCCCTCGCGCTGCGCGATCTCCCGCGCGAGCGCGAGGTCGACGCGACTTGTCGCGGGACGTTGCATGCGCTCGAGTGCGGCGACGAGACCGCTCGTCGGCACGAGCTGCACGGCCCGCGACTGGGCGAGATTCGTTCGCACCGCAACAGCAACGACGTCGCCGAGCGCGGAATCCTTCCCCGCGGCGTCGAAGGTGGCGACGAGCACCTTGTCCTGCGCGGTGAGCTTGCCCGCGGCCATCAGTGATCCCGACGGACCGACGCCGAGCACGCGCAGCACGAGATAGCCGGCGACGAGGAGCGCGAACGCGGTGAGCGCCGCGACGCCACCGCGCGCGGTCCGCGCCCACGACACGTGCGGGCTCGCTTTCACCGCGAGCTGGGCCATCGTGCCGTTCGCGCTCGCTCGCACGAGGGTGCCGCGCGGCGTGAGCGTCGGCGTCGCCTGCGCGACCTGGCGCGCCACATACTGGGTGTAGCCGGTGAAGAGGATGACGGGGAACCCCAGCGCCATGACGATGAGCGCGCCGCTGAAGATCCACTCGGGCAGTCCCTGCGTCTGCACGAGCAGTCGCGCGACGATCGCGACGCCGATGAACGCGGCGGCATAGAAGGCCATCGCGCGCAGGAAGAGGCTGCGTCCGTGAAACGGCATCGACGCGGTGCCCGTCGTCGTGACGGAGAGCTCGCGCAACACCTCGTCCGCGTTGGCGGGACGCTTGTCGGGATCCTTCGCGAGGCAGCGCGTGATGAGTCGCGCGAGCGCCGGTGGAGTATCGGGACGCAGCTCCTCGACGGCGCGCGGCGCCTCGGTCATGTGCGCCGCCATGAGCTTGTGCGGCGACAATCCATGGAAGGGTGGATGACCGGCGAGCAGCTCATAGGCCACGCATCCGAACGCGTAGAGATCAGCGCGATGATCGGTGCTCGGATCACCGGCCGCCTGTTCGGGCGCCATGTACGCGGGCGTGCCCACCGCGGTGCCGAGCTGGGTGAGCGTCGCGCCGACGGGCTTCTCCTGCGCCGCGGCGATCGCCTTGGCGATGCCGAAATCGGCGACGACGGCGGACCGACCAGACAGGAGGATGTTGTCGGGCTTGATGTCGCGGTGCACGACGCCGCGCTCGTGCGCGTAGGCGAGCGCCTTGGCAACGTCGCGCAGGATGTCGATCGCGACGTCGATCGCGACCGATCCGTGCGTGAGCCGCGCGCGCAGACTCTCGCCATCGACGAAGGGCATCGTGTAGTACGGCAGCCCGTCGAGATCACCGGCGGCGATGATCGGGACGATGTTCGCCTGCTGGAGCGACGCCGAGAGCTGGATCTCCCGCTCGAACCGCTCGGCTGACATCGCCGCCGCGAGCTCGGGGGCGAGGACTTTGACGACGACGGGGCGCCCGAGTCGGCGCTCGGTCGCGACGAACACGCGCGACATCCCGCCGCCGCCGAGCTCGCGCTCTATGGTATGCGTTCCGGAGAGCGATTCCTGAACGCGCTGACGCAGATCCATGAACACCGACGTCGGTGTGGAGTGGTGCGGGGAGTAGGAGAATGTGGGACTCGTGGTGGTGGTTCACCAGAGGCCGGCTGGCGCTTCTCCTGCGCGCTCTCCGTGAACCCGCAAGCGGTCGTGCGCCGGACCCTTTTGCTGTGATTTCACGCGGAGGCGCGGGGAGCGCGGAGAAACTGCCGCGGAGAAGTGCAACGGCAACTGATTTTGGAACTGTGGCGGAGAGATCTCTCCGCCACACTCACAAAAAAGATCGTAAGCCTGGGTGTTCCTGGATGCTCTGCCGGGTGAGAGTCGCTTCCCGATTCTCCGCGCCATCCGCGCCTCCGCGTGAACCACCAAGCAATGGCTCCGACACACCAGACCCTTTCGCAACGTGATCAAGCGCACAGCGCTTTTCACTCCGACCAATTGTGCTTTCGGACGCATCTCTGAACCGTGACTGCCCCATCTCGGCAGGCGTCCTCATAGAAAGACGAACCGCTCGACGACGAGCAGTCCGGCTCCCCTTCTGAGGACGCCAATGCTCAGCACTTCCCGCCGAACGCGATCCACGCTCGCGGCCGCGCTCCTCGCCGCCGCCGGTTGCAGCGGCGAGACGACCGCCCCGTCGATCCCCGAAACGCCCCTCGCCAGCGCGCGCTGGTCCGATGCGTCGAGCTGGCCGGGCGGCATCGTTCCCGCCGCGGGCGCCGACGTGACGATCCCCGCCGGGACGGCGATCCTGCTCGACGTCTCCCCGCCCGCCCTCAAGACGCTGACGGTCGTCGGTGCGCTCGAGTTCGACCGGCGCGACATCGCGCTCGCGGCCGAGCGTATCGAGGTGGCCGGGACGCTGCGGGTGGGGACCGAGACGTCGCCGTTCATGGAGCGCGCGTCGATCACGCTGATCGGTGCACCTCAATCGGGCGGACCCGATCTTGGACTTCGCACCAAGGCGCTGGCGGTGATGCCAGGCGGCACGCTCGACCTGCACGGCGCGCCCCGCGTGGGCTGGACGCGCCTCGCCGCGACCGCGCCCGCTGGCGCAACGGAGCTCGTTCTCGAGCGCGAGGCCGACTGGCGCGCGGGCGATCGCATCGTGCTCACCGCCACCGACTTCGATCCAGCGCAGTACGACGAGGCGGTGGTGTCGGCGGTGAATGGGCCGCGCGTCACGCTCGCCGCGCCGCTCAAGTATTCGCATTGGGGCGTGCGACAGACCATCGCGGGCCGCACGGTGGACGAGCGCGGCGAGGTTGGGCTCCTCACGCGCAACGTGCAGTTCCGCGGCGACAGCGCGTGCGCGGGCACGGGCTTCTGCGCGCACATCATCACCTTCAAGGGCGGGACGATGCGCGTGGAGGGCACCGCGCTCTACTTGGTGGGGCAGAAGTTCGCGCTCGCCCGCTACCCGATCCACTGGCACGTGGCCGACGACGTGACGGGGCAGTACGCGCGAAACAACAGCATCTACAAGAGCTTCAACCGCTGCATCACGGTGCACGGATCGCACGCGGCATCCGTCGAGGGCAACGTCTGCCACGACCACCTCGGCCACGGCTACTTCCTCGAGGATGGCGTCGAAACGCGCAACTCGATCGTCGGCAACCTCGGTGTGCTGGGGCGCGTGCCGGCGGCGACGGAGCGACTGCTCGCATCCGACAGTCGTCCCGCGACGTTCTGGATCACGAACCCGGACAACATCGTTCGCGGCAACGTGGCGGCGGGGTCGAACGGTTTCGGGTTCTGGTACGCGCTCCCCGAGCACCCGACGGGGTTGAGTATTAGTGCATCCGTCTGGCCTCGACACATCGCACTTCGCGAGTTCGCGGGCAACGTGGCGCACTCCAACCGAAGCGGCGCGCTCAACGTGGATGATGGCCCGATGCCCGACGGGAATACCGAGACGACGTACTACGCGCCGCGCTCGGACCCGGCGCAGCAGTCGACGACGGTACCGGCGGACTTCCACGACTTCGTGGCGTACAAGCATCGCGGCCGCGCGGTCTGGTTTCGCGGCCAGGGGCTCAAGCTCACCGGAGCGGTGCTGGCGGACAACGGGATCGGCGCGACGTTCGCCGCGAGCGACACGTATCTGCAGGATGCACTGCTCGTGGGCGAGACGGCGAACAACGCGACCGCCTTTCCCACCGGCTTCCCGGTGCGCGGCTTCGAGTACTACGACGGCCTGGTCGGAGCGCAGCGCGTCACCTTCGTCAACTACGTCTCGTCGGCGCGCGGGCCGGCAAGCGCGTTCGGGTTCAACCGCAGCAACGCGTTCCCGCTCCACCCGCTCAACTTCGCGGAGGGGGCGACGTACGTGAACGCGAACCACGTCTTCATCGAGAATCCGGTCGCCACCAAGGACGGGGACAAGGCGGCAGTGTTCCTCGATCGCGACGGCAGCGTCACGGGCACGGCGGGACGCTTCGTCGCGGCGAACGTGCCGATCCTGCTCACCGCGGGATGCGTCGCGCACACGGACTGGAACGCGCACGCGTGCAGCGGCCCGTACGGACGTCTCGAAGTGCGGAGCGCGGTGGCCGGAGAGAACCCAGCGCCGGCGACAGTGACGCGCGACGACGGTGTCTCGCTCGCGCTCGCGGGCTCGGGGAACGATCTGTCAGCACTCCAGCTCTCGGTGCCACTCGCGCGCGGCTACACGGTCTCACTCGCGAGCGCGCTCACGCAGCCACGCATCGGTTTGTGGGGAGTGAAACCGGGCGACTGGGCGCGAGTGTCCATGCCATACGCGCGGTCGAGCCTGACGGCGTATCGCGACTACTGGACGGGGAACAAGGTGACCGCGGCGGCATCGCTCGCCGAGCTCGCGGCGTCGAATGGCGATCGGTACTTCCTGGCCGGCGGAGTGCTGCATCTCAAGCTCGTCGTGATGGCCGGCAAGGATTACGCGACGGTGCACGTGGCGCCCTGAGGAGGGCATGCCCTTCCGGCGGAGCCCCGGCTGCATTCGATTCAGGGGACACATGCGGCGTCGCGGCCGCTCATCCCAGACTTGGACGTCGTCTCGGCTTGGAGCATCATGCGTCGACTCGCTCTCACGCTTATCGCGCTCGGCCTTCTCCTTCACGTTCGCCGCGTGGAGGCTCAGCACGCCGCTTCGCTGACGGCACTGCCATCGGCCTCGTGGCTCACGGCTCTGTCCGTCGCTGTACGGAAAGACGCCATCGAGGCGCCGGACTCGATCGGGAGCGGGTGGACTCGACTCCACCTCGACAAGGAGAAGGGACGACACGTCGTCGTCCTCTTCCGCCTACGCGATGGTGTGGAGCCGACGGCATTCCTCGCCGCGCTCGACACGGCGCGGATGACGCCGAGCACTGGGCTCGCCGTTGGCGGGCCGGAGGTGGTGCGGAATGCAGAGGTGGTGATGGACCTCACGCCCGGGCGCTATGTGCTGGCGTGCATGGTTCGCGACACCATCGGCGCCAGGCGCCATCTCGTGACGGGTGAGTCGAAAGCCTTCGTCGTCACGCCGCGTCGTTCGGCGAACCGCGCCACCGCGAAGCCGCCGAGCGCATCGACCGAAGTGCACATGATGGACTTCGCGTATCGCGCGCCCGAGCGCTGGCGGCGCGGCGCGCAGTGGGTGCGGGTGTCGAACGAGGGCAAGGAAGACCATCTCCTCCTCATCGCGCGACTTCGCGACGGGGCGACGCTGCGCGAGTGGGCGACAGCGACGCTCACGGATACCGTCGTCGCCAAGCCGCTGACGGGAGTGGCCCGCACGAGTCCCGGTGGGGTGGTGTATCTCCCGCTGTCGCTCTCACCCGGGCGGTACGTGCTCCACTGCCGCGTCCAGCACTCGGTGAGCGGCATGCTGCACGAGAAGATGGGAATGTTCAAGGAGATCACGGTGGAGTGAGG
>JBDTOD010000208.1:0-5995 GCA_039933415.1 bacterium | reverse complement strand
CGCACGCACGCACGCACGCACGCACGCACGCACGCACGCACGCACGCACGCACGCCGCACCCCGCACTCCCGCACTCCATGGGCACCCGAGACCCGCGCGTCGACGCGTACATCGCAAAGTCCGCCCCATTTGCGCACCCGATCCTCACGCACATCCGCGACGTCGTCCACGCGGCATGCCCCGACGTCGTGGAGACGATGAAGTGGTCGTCACCCTTCTTCGACTACCACGGTGCGTTGTGCAACATGGGCGCGTTCAAGGAGCACATCGGCTTCGGCTTCTGGAAGGGCACACTGGTCATCGGCCGCACCTCCGGCGAGAGCGACCCCTCGGCTGGACAGTTCGGACGCATCACCTCGGTGAAGGATTTGCCCTCCAAGAAGGAGCTCACCGCCTACATCAAGAAGGCAATGAAGCTGAACGAGGACGGCGTGAAGGTCCCGAAGACGAAGAAGGTGAAGCCTGAGCTTCCCGTCCCATCAGAGCTCACGGCCGCGCTGGCGAGGAACAAGAAGGCCCGCACCGCGTTCGACGCACTGCCACCCGGCCACCGCCGCGAGTACAACGAGTGGATCGGCGAAGCGAAGCGCGAGGAGACTCGCGCGACCCGCGCGGCGCAGGCGATCGAGTGGATCGCAGAAGGGAAATCTCGGAACTGGAAATATCAGAGATAGAAGCGAACGATGCGATCGGATACCGCGGTCCGCGTTCGCGTCGTTGAGACGCCGTTATCACACCCGCTGCAGCATCGCCTCGCGTCGCGCACCGATCGTCGTCGCGGCGCGGGAAAGCGTCTCGCCGTCGCGCACCAGCGAGACGCGGAAGTACCCCTTTCCGCCGTCGCCGAACGCGACGCCCGGCGTGACGACGATACCGTCCTCGTCGATCAGCGTGCGCACCCACTCCCAGTCGTCGATCCCCTCGGGCACGGGCAGCCAGAGATACATCGACGCCGGCGGTGGAGCGGCGTTCCACCCGGCGGCGTGGAATGAGCTCATCATTGCGTCACGGCGCGCCCTGTACTCCGCAACCGTCGCGGGCACCAGCTCGGCGTAGTGGTTCAACGCGTACGTTGCGGCCGCCTGCATCACCGTGGGCGTGCCGTATCCGACGTTCGTGCGGTAGGCCGCGAGCGCTTCGAGCGCCACGTGGTTGCCGACGGCGAAGCCGATTCGCATGCCCGCCATGCTGAACGTCTTGGAGCACGAATGGAACTCGAGGGTGACCTCGCGATCCGGATCGGCCTCGAGCGCACTCGGCGCTGGCCGGCCGCCGAACGTCAGCTCGCTGTAGGCCATGTCGCTCACATACAGCAGGTCGTTCTGCTTCGCGAACTCCACGGCGCGCTCGTGGAAGTCCACCTCCACACGTGCCCCCGTGGGATTGTTCGGATAGTTGGCAATCAGGATCTTCGCGCGCTTGCGGTCGGCCGCCGAGATCGCGTCGAGGTCGATGACGAAGTCGTCGGCCGCTCGCATCGGCACCCACCGCACGTCCGCGCCGCACAGGAGCGCGGCGCGCGCGAACACCGGATAGAAGATCTCCGGCACGAGCACGACGTCGCCCGGCTCGCACAGCGCGAAGATCACCTGCGCGATGCCTTCCTTCGCGCCGCTGAGCGCGAGCGCTTCCGTCGCCGGCTCGATCGTCGCACCGAAGCGGGCGTGCATGAAGTCGACGATCGCGTCGAAGTACCCCTGCGTGCCCCGAAATGGCGGATAGGCGCCTGACGTCGGCTCCTCGCCGGCGGCGGCCATTGCACGGATGATCCCCGGAGCGACCGGAATGTTCGGGCTGCCGATGCCCAGGTCGACGAGCGTCATGCCCCGGCCGCGAGCTTCCGCCTTCAGGCGGTCGAGCTCGGCGAAGACGTACGGGGGAAGGTTGCGGAGTGCGTCGGTCTGGGTCACGGGCACGGTAGAATCGTCTGGTCGTCGAAGCGGGGCGGCGGTCGTCGCAGCGGAAGTTAGCGGCCGTCGCCGGCGGGAAGGCGGCCTGAGAAGTCTAGTCGCCCATCGCTCAGCGAGAAGACGAGTGCCTCACACCGAAGCCACAGCGGCGGGTTCGCGCGCCTTGCCAGCCGGAGTGGCGTGGCCCAAGGTTCACCGAGTGTCACCTACCAGGAGATCGTCAAGAATGCGTCGTGCCGTTTTGATGTGGCTCACTCTCGCCCTGGCCGCCTGTGGCTCCAGCCTGACCGATGGAACCACGGCACCGGGCGGAGGGGGAAATCCGACCGGGCTCGCGGGGACCTACGCGTTGAAGACCGTCGACGGGAAGGCGTTGCCGACGGTCTCGGGCGACTCGACCTTTCTCTCCGGCCTCATCGTGCTCACCGACTCGACGTGGAACCAGACCATGGTCGTACGCTACGCACAGGGAGGAAGCGGGAGTGCCGCGGGCGACACGCTGACCGAGGCCGGCCGCTGGGCAGCGTCGGGCGCGACGCTCACGCTCTTCGCCGCGGGATCGAACGAGCTGTATACGGGGACGCTCACGTCGGGTGGGTTTTCGCTCACGACGAAGACGTCTACATTGCTCGTCTATTCCAAGTAGACTCCGCGCTCGATCCGACGAGCCCGCCCCCGTCCGGTTGACAGCATGACTTCCAGCTCCGCCGACGCCCCGCCGGACGCCAGCAGCGTCCGCGCGCTGTTTCTCGAACGCTTCGGCCGTGCTCCAGACGTCGTGGCTTCCGCTCCAGGCCGCGTCAACCTGATCGGCGAGCACACGGACTACAACGGCGGCGAAGTGCTGCCGATCGCGATCACTCGGCGCACCTGGGTCGCGGTCGGTCGCCGAGATGGTGAGGAAACGCCGACGCTGCGCGCCGCGTCGGCCACTCAGCCGCAGATGGGGAGCAGCGACCTCGGCTCACCCTCGCGCAGCGGCGAGTGGTGGGACTATCTGGTCGGTGTCGCTGCGCCGCTCGTCGCTGCGTCGGGTACGACTTCGCCGGGCGTCTCGCTCGACGTCGCGGTGGCGAGCGACGTGCCCGCCGGTGCTGGTCTGAGCTCCTCGGCCGCGCTCGAGGTGGCCACCGCACTGGCAGTCGGAGGCGCGCTGGGCACTGATCAGTCGCTCAGAGAGGCGGCGCTCACGGCGTGGCGCGCCGAAACGGGCTTCGTGGGTGTGTCGTGCGGCATCATGGATCAATTCGCCAGCGCGCTGGGTCGCGAGGGTGAGGCGCTTCATCTGGAATGCGACACGGCGACGTACGACTTCGCGCCCTTCCGCGACACGCTGCTCATCTTCGACACGGCCATTCCTCGCACGCTTCGGACGTCGCACTACAACGAGCGGCGGGCCGAGTGCGAGGAAGCGCTGCGTTTGATGCGGTTGATCTGGCCGTCGCTTCCGACGCTCGCCGCGGCCGAGCCGGAGCAGGTGCTCGAGGCGCGATTGCCTTCGCCATTGGAAGGTCGGGCGCTTCACGTCTCACGAGAGACGCGGCGGGTTCGCGAGGCGGTCGCGTCTCTCCGAGCCGGCGGATGCATCTCGCGCGAGCTGCTGGTCGGATCGCACCAGTCTCTGCGCGACCTCTATGAGTGTTCGCGCGCAGAGCTGGATTGGGTCGTCGATCGTGCGATCGCGCTGCCAGGCGTGCGTGGCGCGCGGCTCACGGGCGCCGGATGGGGTGGCTGCGCGATCGTCGTCGGCGACGAGAACGCGCTTCGTGATGCCGCCCCCGTGCTCGCGCGTGAGTACGAGCAGCGCTTCAATCTGACCCCTCGCTCGTGGCTCTCGGCGGCGGCATCGGGCGCGCGAGTGGAGACGCGGTAGCGAACTATCCAGCTCGATGACTCATCATTGCTGCTGCGAACGTTTTCCGCGCGCGTGAGTTGGTGACGAATGACAGAGCTGACTTGCGACACAAGAGTGGCACGTTCGACCTCGGCGGTGACCTCACCGTCAATCGCCTCGGTTTCGGCGCGATGCGCGTTACCGGCAGGGGCGTATGGGGCGAGCCGGCGGATCGGGCGGAAGCGCTTCGTGTCCTGCGCCGTCTGCCAGAGCTCGGCGTCAACTTCATTGACACGGCGGACTCGTACGGACCGCTCGTCAGCGAAGAGCTCATTCGCGAAGCGCTGCATCCGTACGACGGCGTCGTCGTTGCCACCAAGGGGCGTTCACCCGTCAGAGGCGGGACCTCTGGGAGCCGGTCGGACGTCCGGAGTATCTGCGCCAGTGCGTGATGATGAGCCTCGCGAGCGTGCAGAACATGTACAACCTCGCGTCACGCCAGAGTGAGGACGTGCTCGATCACTGCGCGGAGAATGGGATCGCCTTCATCCCGTGGTATCCGCTCGCGGCGGGCAAGCTCGCGACGCAAGGCTCGGTGCTCCACCAGATCGCCGATCGCCTCGGTGCGACGACGGCGCAGGTCGCGCTCGCGTGGGTGCTCGAGCGAAGTCCCGTGATGTTGCCGATTCCGGGCACGAGCCAGGTCGCGCATCTCGAAGAGAACGTCGCCGCGGCCGGCCTTGCGCTCACGACGAAGGACTTCGCCGAGCTCGATCGAGTGGGGCGCGAGGAGTCGGAGAAGAAGAAGAAGAAGCGCTGGCCGAAATCAGTTCGCTCCATTTCGAGCGACGCACGTGCCGTGAACAGCGGACGCGATGCGAGGCTGAAGTCCGGCCCGTATCTTCGAGCGATGCGCGCACGGGGCACGTCGCAGGAAGACTACCTTCTCCGTCTCATCCGCCAGGCGGCGGAGGCGCTGCGCCGCCTGCGGCATCGTCTCACCGGCGGCGGCGATGCGCCCGAGATCGTGCGCATGGATGCCGTCGCGGCGACCGAAGTGCTTCTCGGCTCGCAGGCCGCCGTGCTCGGGCTCATCGATCCACAGTCCGCCGTCCGGCTCGTCGGTCATCCCGAAGTCGTCGCGCTGTGGATTGCGCTCGTCGACATGGAGGCGGGCGCGCTGGATGCGATGGGCGATGGAGCGACGGCTGCGCGACGGCGAGCGCGCGCTCAAGCGCTCCGTGACGCCGCGGCCGAGCTCTGGGACGCGCCCGGCGATGTCGCGGACTCGACGGAGTCCTGATGAAGACGGCGCGCTTCGTCAACGGGGCACACCACAACGATTTCGCCCTCGTCGCGGGGGCGCGGTACTGGACGGCACTGCAGGCATTCGGCCAGAGTGTCGCCGCGCGGGTGGCGACACCCTGAGCCGGCCGGCGCCGTAGGGGATGTCGTCCCCCGACCGAGCGGTGTCGCATGCTGGCTACCAGATCCATCTCGCGCGAGACGGCGAAGGCCCGTATCGCACTCGAGAAGAACTGCCCATTCTGCTACGACGTCATCCCCAGCGAAGCGAAGAAGTGCCGATCGTGCGGCGAGTGGGTCGTCGGCACGTCGCACGGCTTCGGCGCCGCAATGCTGCGCATCTTCGGCTTCATGTGGGTGCTCGTCTCGTTCGGCATCGCGGGCGGGCTCTGGTTCGCCGGCCAGGCGATTCGCGGCTGGGTGTGGATGCACTCCGTGAATGCGCAGATCACGCCGCGCGTCGTGGACTTCGTGCTGTACGTCGTGATCGCCGTCGTGCTGTTGAAGGGATTGGCCGTGGGTGTCGGGTTCGGGATCATCGCGAGATTGTCGCCACGTCGGCCGCGGTGGTGGACGTGATGAGCCACGCTGTGCATCGTCGCTGCGTTTCGAGTGGCGTCTTGACGACGGAACGCGGATCTTGTGCGGATTTCGCGAAAACGGCCGGATCGAAGCGCTCGGGAGCCGATGCCTTCATGCAAGCATCATCCGATGACAGCCCTATTTCTTTTGAGAGTGTGGCGGAAAGATTTTCCCCCGGACTCCCAAAGCAGTCGCCGTTGCAGTTGTCGTTGCAGTGCAGTTGTCGTCTAAAGTTGCAGTTCTCCGCGCGCGCCGCGCCTCCGCGTGAAATGCAGAAGCAGATGCAGATGCAGTCATCCGGCCCTTTCCGCGTCATCCGCCGAGATCCGCGTTCCGTCGTTCCAACGCATCCAACGCATCCAA
>JBDTOD010000207.1:0-6018 GCA_039933415.1 bacterium | reverse complement strand
CAACCGGGGGCCGTCGCCTTCATCGCCTCGATGTGGCCCTTCACGCTGATCTGCGTCGCGCGTCGCAGCAGCGCCACCTCCGCGGGACTCTTCCGTGCCCGCAGCTCGTTGACCACACTGTCGAGCGAGACGACGTGCAGGCCTGGCCGAGCGGCCTTGAGCTCGGCGAGCATTCGCGATCCGCGTGTCAAAGAATCCTGCGGAGCGTAGTCGGCGCTCTGTACGTCCGGCACGAGGTACAGCGGCAATCCGCTCGCGACGAGCGAGTCGAGTGCCGGCCGGAACCCGACGATGTCGCGACCGGGAATGCCCATCGTTGCCTGGATCGCGCTCGGCGCGGTGCGGCTGCCAATCCACCGCGCTTCGGCCACCGTGCGAGTCGGGACGAACAACGACGACGTCACGGCGCCGCGTCGCTTCACCATCACGAGCACGGCGTCTGTTTCGTCGAAGCCGGTCAGGTAGTGGAACGCAGGTAGCTGAAAGAAGTTCGGCCAGTAGTTGACCGTCTCCACACCGCCGTAGGCGAGCACGACACCGGAATCGAGCGCCGCGGCGAGCGCGGTGCGTCGTGCGGCGTACTCGGCGGGAGCGACCTGCGCGGACGCGAGCTGCGCGGCGAGCAGGAGAGCCAGCCCGAGCGCGTGCGGGGCGAGGCGGCGGATGCGACGAGACATGAGCGATTCTCCGTGACGCGCGGATGGCGCGGGGGCGAGCAAGCGATCGAACGATGCGAAGATGCCGTCGTCCGTCGGCTCGCACAAGCGAGAATCGCGAGGCCTGAATGCTGATGCGCAAGGCTGTTCAAAGCGCATCGTGATTCCAGACGCGACGCGCGTGTCTTTCTCAGGACGTCGTGCTGGCCGCACCCCGCGGACTGAACTGATATCCGACGCCGCGCACCGTCCTGATCACGACCGAGCGGCTCGACGCGAGCTTGCGCCGCACGTATCCGACATACACTTCGACGAGGCCGCGGCGCGACGTCACCGGCTCGGCGCCCCACACGAAGTCCGAGAGCGTCTGCGCGCCAACTGGCTCCGGTGCGTGCCAGAACAGACAGTCGAGGACCGCCTGCTCCCGGGGCGTCATCTCCACTTCGCGCCCGGCGCACCATACGCGGCGCGACTCGCGATCGAACACGACGTCTCCCATCGCGATGCGCGCACCGGCGTTCACGGTGCGCGCGCGGCGTGTGCACGCGTGCAAGCGCGCGGCCAGGAGCGGCGACGACGCGGCGATCGCGTCGTCGGCGCCGGCGTCGAGCAGCCGTTCGGTGTCTTCCTCGTCGAGCGCGTTCACGACGATGATGTCGACCGTTGGCCAGCGCCGGCGCATGCGGCGGATCTGCGCTCCCACCTCGGCCGCCGAATCACGATCGATGACGACGACGTCCGGTCGAAAGGGCAGCGTGACCTCTCTCTCGTGCGACGCGACCACGCTGTGGAACACCTCGGTCATCCCGTCGCCGAGGATCGCGGCGACGCTGCGCGCGAGGTCGTCGTCGTTCGAGAGAATGGCGACGCTGGCAGTGGCGGGACGAGTGCATTCCATGGCGTCACCTGTCGGCGGGAGTCGAGCGGGCGCCACGACGGTAGCACGGCCCGGCATGCCCCGCAACCGTCGTCGTGCGGATTGGGGTCAGAGCCCGGGGTCAGAGCCCGGGCTCTGACCCCGGGCTCTGACCCCAATCATCGGCCGGACGATCGATGCTGCCGAGCCGCTGCTCGTCGTCGATGGCATGACGATGAGCGCCACGAGCAACTCGGACATGGTGAGCAGCCTCGCGGCGATCCAGATCGCGCGCATCGAAGTGCTCAAGGACCTCGCCGCGACGTCGATCTACGGCAGCCGCGGCGTGCACGGCGTCGTGCTCATCGCCACTCTGCGCGGACGGTGAGCGCCGGAGCCGTCGCGCGCCGTTTCCGCTCGGCGGCAGGTCGCCGTGCTCCCGCTATCGGGTCACGGCGACGGCCTGCCACATGGCGTGCGCCACTTCGGGATGCGCGATGTCGCTATGCGCACCGGAGAAGCCGCCTCCGTTCTTGATGATCTCGCTCGCCTCGAGATTGTAGACGCCGTTCGCCTTGAACGCGTAGGGTTGATCGGCGGCCTTCATCGGTCCGTCCGTCGCGCCGGCGCCGAGTCCCTGCGCGCCGAACGTGCCGACGCCACCGTACTTCGGCAGATCGGCGGCGAGGATCACTTCGTCGTCCAGATCGGCGGCGGGGGGATAGAGCTTGCCGACCGCCTTGTCGAACTTCGAGCGAGTCGTGACGAGCGGGCCGCGAACGAGTCCCTTCTCGAGGATGCGGCGGAAGTAGCCAGGCGTGCCTCTCGCGAACGGGATGTCCGGGCAGAACGACCAGAGCGACAGCGCACCCTGCGCGAGGAAGAGCGTGTCCACGCCGCGCTTCAACCCGGGCTTGCCAGGCGGCCCCGCCACAGCGGCGGATACCACGATGCAGCCGAAGCTGTGGCCCATGAGGTGAAAGCGCACGTCGTCGCCGGCGGTGCGCATGAGGCTATCGAGCAGCGAGTGGATGCCGCCTTCACCGACGATGCGCGCCCGCTTCTTCATCTTCCAGAACGACGCCTGCTGCAGTGGTGAGACGAGGAGTCCCTTCAGCTTGTCGAACAGACCGCCGCCAAGGGTGAGATCGCGCTCACCTGGCGTGGCCTTCGACGCCTTCTTCTCTTCGGATTGCCGAGTCGCCTCGTACATCTTCTCCGCGTCGAGCGCCGGATGGTCCTCGCCCGGCGATGCGCCGATGTCGTCGTGCTTGCCGCCCAGCTTCGCTTCGGCGAACAGGCTCTTGTAGGCGGTCTTCACGGCGTCGGGCAACTCCGTGTTGCGACCGGAGTCCTTGCGGTTCGCCTCGAGAATCGCGCGGATGGCGGTGCGAGCCTTCGGCGTATCCGCGATCACCGCCGCGAACTGATCCACCTGCGTGTCGAGCGACGAGTGTGCGCCCAGCACCTTCGGAGCGTCCGCGCTCGGAATGTCTTCGTCGCCGAAGGGAAGGCTCGGCCAGTGCAGCCCGATGTTGAGCGCCTTGAACTCCGGATGCGCCTTCATCATCGCCGCGCGATCCGGCGAGGCGATCATCTCTCCCATCCACCGGTCGTTCTGCTCGATCGCCGCCGGCACGTCGCCCTTCCAACCGTGGCTCGCGAGAAACACGTCCGTGATCTTCTCGCTCGGATCCGCGAGTCGCTTGCGAATCGTCTCGCTGAGCAGCGTCCCATCGACTTCTGGCCGTTCGACGCCATTCTCGTCGAAGGAGACGAGATAGTACTGCTTGCCGGTGTTTCCGATTTGCTGAATAGGCATGACGAGGTGCCGTGCTAGAAGGTGAGTCCCGGCTGCACTTGGGTGTCGCCGTCGCAATAGACGTTGTACAGGAGGCCGAGTGGATTCCCGTGTCGTTCGAGGAAGTCCCGCCGCAGATCGAGGAAGAGCTCTCCGAGCGGCTCGCCGGCCATGAAGCGTGGAAAGAAGCGGAGCGCCCACTCCGTCGCGAAGATCGCCGGCGTCTCACACTCCGTGCCGATCACGCCGCGCGCGCCCTTCGCCATGAAGTACGGAATGAAGCCGTCGTAGAATTCGGGCCGCAGCTCGCCCGATTCGCACGCATTGATGAACACGAGCGGATTGCCGGCCAGGGAAGGAACCTGCGCGGCTTCGGCATCGAGCTCGGCGAGCGTGAGGCGTTCGTCGTCGGTGAAGACGAAGCACGACTCGGTGATGCCCCCGGGGTCCTGCGGGCCGTTCGTCACGGCGTGACAATAGAGATAGAGCAGCTGGTCGGTCGCCCGACCACTCAACGCCTTGAGGACGTCCTTGCGGCTCTTTCGCTCCGTCACCGTCAACCGCGTCCCCGGCGTCTTCGCCAGCTTGTCCCAGAATGCGAGCTGGCGCTTGATCACGTCGATCGAGAACTGCTCGTCGATGCTCGCGTTCACGTTCACGCCGACCGACAGGCCGGGGTGGTCGCTGGCGATGGCCCAGTCGTCGACGAGCATGTCCGTCTGCAACGGGATCTGCTCGATGATGCAGCGCAGTCCCAGGAAGTTGTCCCAGCTCAGCTTCGCGTCCGCCGCGATGCTGCCCAGGTAGAGCACTCCCCACGGCACCGGAAAGTCCTCCGCGACGATCTGGAGCGTGAGCCGTTGGTCGGACTTGAGCGCCGACTTGCGCAGCAGCTCTCCGATCGCCTTCTCGTCGGCACCGGCCTTCTTTCCGGCGAACAGCGTCTGGAAGAGCGCGCCGCCGGCACGAGCGAGGGTGGCGAGCGCCTTGTCCTCGGCGGCCTTGCTCACGCGCGACCCTTCGGGAGCGGCCGCGCTCGTCTCGAATGGTTCGCCACCCTGGAACACCGCCACGCCATCGTCGCGCTGCTTGACCACCGTGAGCATCGCCTGGCGCGCGACCTCGATGGCGTCGCCGAGCTTCGCCTCGTCGATATGCAGTACGACCGAGGTGTAGGTGATGCCACGCACGACGCATTCGTAGCCGCCGGTCGTCGGCTTGATCGTCATGCCGAGATCGCGCTTCTTGAGCTGCGACGCAGACGACAGGTTGCGGCCGTGCACCTTCTTCCCCACCGGCGCGACCGCGGTGGTCGCCGTGGGCCCGATCGAGTACTCGAGCTCCATCTGGAGCAGGAAGTTGCCGTCCTTGTGCACGTTGATCTTGAGCGTGCCGCGCCCCGCCTTCCTGGGTGTCACGTCGAAGCGCGCCTTGCCGTCCGATGCGCCGCGTCGTGGCAGCTCGAGCGGGAGCCCCTTCTTCTGCGAGACGTCGAAGTCTTCGCTCGTCACCTGGATCGTGAGCGTGATGCTCTCGTCGCTCTTGCCATGTGTGAGGCTGGCGTCGGGCAATTGCGTCGACTCATCGCCTCCTTCCTCGAGCTCCACCGAGACCTCGAGAACCTGCTTCTTGAGCGCGAGCGGTTGGTCTCGCTCGTGACCGACGATCTCCGCGACCAGAAAACGCTTCTCCGGCAGTTCCGCGTCCTTCTTCTTCGCCTTCGCCTTGGCCTTCGCTGGTCCCGTCGGCTTCGCCGGCGTGGCTTCGGAGGGAGACTCGCCGCCGCGCTTGCCGCTTCGCATCGGCGGTCGGGCGCCCTGCACCTGCTTCGCCGGCGGACCGCCGCCCGAAACGTCACTCGCACCTGCGCGACGTCCGTGCTCCACGCCGAGCACCACGTCCGCGCGCATCGGTGGCTTGGCGCGCGACGTGTGCCTCGGCGGAATCGGATCGCCTATCGCCGGCGAGACCCGGGACGGAGAGGGAGGTGCCGCCGTGCCTGACGACGCGAGCACTTCCTGAATCGTCCCACGCGTTGCCGCTGCCACCTCGGCACGCTGTTCGCTCGTTGCGCCCTCGGTCAGTCGCGAGAGACGTTTCGCCAGCGACGCGAGCCCGTGGCTCGACAACAATTTTGCCGACAGCTCGATCGGCGACTTCAGCAGCTTCGCCAGCTCAGCGGTGCCCAGTTCTCCGAGAAGCTGCGCGAGGACCGCCCGATACTCGAGCAGAAATGTCGCCAGCCCGAACTCATCCTTGCTCATCGTTCTGACCTGTCATTACACGGCGGATGCAACCTGCGTCGGTCGCGGAAACCGAACATACCGCGCCGGAAAGCACGCGCCAGGGCGCGCTCCGGCTCACGCCGTCTGCTTCCGGTACCGCCTGATGGCCACCGTGAGGATGAGCGTCGCATACACGGCAAGCGTGCCGAGCGGTCGTGCGATGTCGGACAGTCCCGCGCCCTTCAGGAGGATCCGCCGCATGATCGTCGCGAAGTGCCGGATCGGATTCAGCTCCGAGAGGAGCTGCACCCATCGCGGCATGCTGTCGATCGGCGTGAACAGCCCTCCCATCAGCAGATAGATCATCAACAGGAAGAACGTGACGAACATCGCCTGCTGCTGCGTCTCCACCATCGTCGAGATCCAGAGGCCGATGCCCAGTGCGACGACCAGATAGACGCCCGCCGAGGCGAACAGCAG
>JBDTOD010000206.1:0-6082 GCA_039933415.1 bacterium | reverse complement strand
CTCGTCGACGCAGAGAAGCGGATGGCGCTCGCAATCTTCACGCGGTTGGGGATCCAGCTCACGCCGGCGGAGCGCGAGCGGGTGATGCAGCCATCGACGCACAACGTCCAGGCGCTCGTCGAGTTCGGTCTCGGTCTCGAGCTTCAGGACGCGGGTCGTGTGGCCGAGGCGTCCATCCACTTCGATCGCGCCGTGATCTACGACGCGGGCTTCGCGCTCGCGCGCCAGCGGTCCACGGAAGGGTCGACGCAGGCACGAACCACGGCGCTCACCACGACGACGCTCGCCGATGCCGCGGGCGGCCAGATTCCAACGGAGCGGCTCGCGTCGCTCCGGGCGGCGAACCCATTCCAGGCGATCGAGCGGCTCGTGCCCAACCCACTCGTCCGCGACGCGTCGGCCGAGGCGTTCGGAGCTGAAGGCTTTGGGCGGAGCGCTGAGGCGGACATCGTGATTCAGCGACCGCCTGGGACGGGAACCGGGACAGGATCCAATTCGCGAGGCCGGCCATGACCCACACGATGAGTGCGGCCAAGCTGCCAATGATCGTCTTCGATGCTCGTCTCCGACGGACTCTCGTCGCGGCGAGTCTCGTCATGCTCGCCGCCGGTACGGCGTCGGCGCAAGCGACGGATGCGCAGGCGGGCGCCGGCGTGCTGTTCGAGACCTACAAGTTCGCCGCGCCGACCCTGGTGGACCTCGAGAAGGTGTCGCTCGTGACGGTGCCGGTCACGGCGAGCGTCGCGCTGTCGCCGAAAATCGAATTCGGTGTGAACGGCGCATTCGCCTCGGCAACGCGGACGCGCCGCGGCGGACAGTCGACGACGATCTCCGGACTCACTGACACCGACGTCCATCTCGGCTACAGACTCTCGGGCGGCCGCGTGCTGTTGACGGCGACCGGCTACGTGCCGACTGGAAAGACGCAGCTCACCGGCGACCAGATGGAGTTGACCGGACTCATCGCCTCGGACCTGCTGCCATTCGCCATTTCCAACTGGGGCTCCGGTGGCGGAATCGGTTTGAGCGCAGCGCTCGCTGCTCCCGTCACCAACGAAACGACGGTGGGGCTGAGCGCGGGATACGTGGTCGGGCGGGCGTACGAGCCCCTCAGCACGGGCAAGTTCGCCTATCGCCCAGGCAACCAGCTCCTGGTGCGCGGTTCGATCGACCGGCTGATCGGCATCACGGCGAGGACATCGCTCCAGGTCACCTACGCGCACTTCAATCAGGATCAGACGATCGGCACGAACTTCTATCAGACGGGCGACAGGCTCCAGGCCGTCGGCTCAGTGGCCTTCGCGGCCGGTCCGCAGCGCACCGGTGTCGTGTACCTGGGCTTTCTCCAACGTCAGGTCGGGAAATTCACGAGCGTCGTGGATGTCACGCCGGCGCAGCATCTCTTGTATGCCGGAGCGGGCGTCCGCCAACCGATGGGCCGCCTGACGCTCGTGCCGTCGCTCGACGTCCGCCTCCTTGGCAGCGAGGATGGTGTGGGTCAGGGCCGGAACATCTCAGTGGGTGTCGGCGCCGAGGTGCCGTTCGAGAGCATCGAGGTCGTGCCGATGGCGCGTGCCCGCTTCGGTAAGCTCGTGATTCGCACGTTGCAGGAGAGCACCTTCACCGGCTTCGAGCTGGGCCTCAGCATTCGCCATCGGGCGATCTTCCGATGAACCGCACATCGCATCGCCACACCATCGTCTCGATCGTCGCGTCGGCGCTCCTCGTCGTCGGCTGCCACGACGGACTGCTCAACGCGCCAGCGGGACCACTCGCTGTGGTGCAGGTGACTCCGACGTTGAGCCTCTCGAGCGGCGGCTCGCGACAGGCGTACGACAGGGTCGACCGGATGGTGATCCAGTTCAGCGTCGGCAGTGACGTGCGTGTGCAGGACACGGTGGCGTTCAATCCCGCGCTGTCGGTGACGAAGGTGCGCGTGAGCGTGCCCCTCAAGGCGTCGAGCGAAGCGCTCAGGGCCGACGTCGAGCTCCTGCGCGGTACTGACGCGCTATTCCGAGGCACGGGCACGGCGACGCTGACGACCAACGCAGCGACGCCGGTGAACATCACGCTGGATCCCATCATCACCGGCGTGTCGTGCGTGGGCACGCCTCTCCAGCTCTCGGCGTACGGGCAGGCAGGAGTCCTGGGTGGCGTGGCGATCTTCGCGACTGGAGACACCGTCTCGAGCGTGCCGGTCACGTGGTCGGCGTCGAGCCCGACCGTGAGCGTGTCCGAGGACGGGCAGCTCATCGCGCTGCAGGACGGCAGCGCGACCGCGACGTGCAGCGCCGCGGGGTTCAGCTCCACGCGCCCGATTCAGGTGCTCGCCATCCCGCGCATCATCCAGGTGGATCCCGCGAATGCGACCGTCGTGTCAGGGAATCCGCTCACACTGACGACACAGTTCTTCGACGTGGCGGGCAACGCGATCACCACCGCACAGCCAATTGTCTGGACGAGCACGAACCTGAACGTCGCCACCGTGAGCACGACCGGGGTCGTCACTGCCGTCACGGGCGGCACGGCCCGCGTCACGGCGACGAGTGGCCAGGCGACCGGCGGCTCCAACATCTCGACCGTCGTCACCTCGGCGCAGGGCGTAACGGGCGACGTGACGGTCGCGGCGACGGCGATCACCGGCACGTCGGCCACCCTGATCGGCTCCGCCGCACCAAACAGCACGTCCAACTCGGAGGCGTGGTTTTCCTGGGGCCCAAATGTGGGCCAGTTCACGACGGCGCATCAGCCGTTGGCGACGGGAACGACGAACGTCGTGGTGACCGATGTCATCACGGGACTCACGCCAGGCGCCACGTATTCGTTCCAGCTCGTGACGCAGACCGGAAGCACCGTGAAGACGGGCGGCGTGCAGAGCTTCCGGACGCCGACACTGCCGGGCGTGACGACCCTCGGGCAGGACGTGACGTACACGCGGGGCTACGCCCTTCAGGGCGACGCGGATCCGAATGGGATCGCGACGTTCGCGTGGTTCGAGTATGGCACGAGCCCAACGCTCGCGACGTTCACGCAGACCCTGAAGCAGCCGGTCGGCGGTGGCAACAATCCGGTGAGGATCCGGCACGTGCTCCCCGCGCTGCAGCCCGCGACCACGTACTACGCACGCCTGGTCGCGAGCAGCATCGCCGGCACCACCGTCGGCGGCATCGTTCCGTTCACGACGGCCGCGGCGGTGCAGTAAGGGACTATCTCGTTCGTCCGACTGCCGCGGCGCGCCAGACGTTCAGCGTGCCGCGATGCTCGCCCTCCACGGCCATTCGCGTGAACTCGGCGCGCTCCTGCGGGAGGTAGTGGCCGAGCGCCGCCTCGAACGCGCCGGCGGTGCACGCGTGGCCCGAGGGATACGACGGAAAGTTCGGCAATCCCATGCTGTCGGGCAGGGTCAGGGTGGTGTCGGCCTGCGAGGGACGGATCGTCCAGTAGTGATACTTGGCGTCGAAGCAGGCGATGACCGCGTCCGAGGCGGCGACGTTGAGCACCGCGAGCACGCGCGCGGCGTCGGAGACGTGATGTCGAATGAGCGCGGCCGATGCCGGGGTCAGAGCCCGGGGTCAGAGCCCGGGGTCAGAGCCCGCACTCTGACCCCAACAACGGGCCATCCGCTACGGCGCCGACACCTTCGCCGTCGGCAGCAACAGCAAGTCCTGGAAGTCGAAGCTGAAATCGACGTCGTCTGACGCCGGTGCCATCTTGAGCCGATCGATCGAGCCGTCGGGATTCAGCGAGAACGTCGCGTACGCATCGGCCCTGAGCTCGCGGTCGCGCCAGCGCACGAGGAAGGAGTCGTGCTGCCAGTGGACCATGTCGCCGACGAGCTGCGGCGTATGGCTGAATCGCATCACGAGGCCTCGACCCTCGAGCGCGATGTCGACGTCGCCATACCATGCGTCGGCAAAGCGAGCGGCATACTTGCCCAGCGCGAGCGACGGCCCGGACGTCGAGTCACGCGCGGTGGCGGCACTTCGCGCGCTGCGCGCGAGGTTCATGCGCGCCGTATCGCGCCGCGCCGAGTAGAGTCCGAGATAGTCGAGCGTCGGCGCGCCGAGGAGTGCGTCGATGGCCGCGAGCGTGATCGCGTTGAATGCGTCGCCGGATTCCTGGTTGGTCAGCACCGCGACCTCGAGCGCGTAGCCCGCCAGGTTGGCGCGCAGGTGCTCGAAGCCGGGCGTGACGCGCGAACCGACGGGAATCGGGGTCACGATGCTCCAGAGCTGCCGAGTGCTCGCGGTCGTGAAGAGCCGGCGCTCCGGCTGCGCGCCGGACGCGGGCGTGATGCGCCCCGAGTCCAGCTGCACGATCATCCAGCGCGCCAATGTCGGCGGCCGAGGCGTTGATGCCACCGGCCGGGTTGGTGTTGTCGCTTGTCATCGGCGCGATCGCTCGCACGACGCCATTCACCTCCGCATGCGTGGTCGCGACGTTGCCGCCGTTCGCCGCATCGGCGTGCCGGACCGTGCTCGACGTCATCCCGACCGGACCGAGGATGCGCGTGCGGACGAACTCTTCCCAGGTCGTTCCCGACAGCTTCTCGATGAGCTGGCCGGCGACGAGGTAGAGGACGTTGTCGTACGCGTACGCGCTGCGAAACGACGTCGCGGGTTCGATGTAGCGGAGCCGGCGCGCAATCTCGGCGCGGTCGTACGTGGAGGCGGGCCACCAGAGCAGATCGCCGGCGCCGAGTCCGAGCCCGCTGCGATGCACGAGGAGATCGCGCACGGTGAGCTCGCGCGTGACGAACGGGTCGTACATCGCGAAGTCGGGCAGGTAGCGAATGACCGGCGCGTCCCACTGGAGCTTGCCCTGTTCGACGAGCATGGCGATCGCCGTCGCCGTGAACAGCTTGGTGTTGGAGGCGATGCCGAAGCGCGTGTCGGCGTCGACGCGGTCGGTCCGAGCGTGCGGACCCCGTAGCCCTTGGCGAGGAGAACCCGGCCGTCCTGCACGACGACGACGGCGACGCCCGGGACGTCGAAGGTCTTCAGCACGCGCTCGACGTACGCGTCGAAGCCGTGGGGCAGGACGGTGGGCGCCTGCGCGCTGGCCGATGGGCCGGCGACGCAGAAGGCGAAAGCGCCGAGCAGGAGTGACGAGCGAAGGTTCATCGGGGCTCGCGAGCGGTGCTATGCGTGCCAACGTAGCGCCGAGCGATGCGAGCGCCAGACGTGCGGGACCGGTGTCCAAGCCTTGCCCCGATGCGGGCGCACCCGCCATTCTACGCCGCGACGTGCGCGACCGCGCCGGACCCTGATCGCTACCCAGATCTCGACTCAAGAGGCACGTGATGGCCCAGGCGACCCTCAAGAACCAGCAGAAGCTTCTCGCGGACAACCGCGTCATCGTGGCGAACCAGAAGAAGATCCTGAGGAACCAGGACCGTCTCGCGCCGATCCTCGCGAATCAGGTCAAGATCATCCGGAACCAGGAGGTGATCGTCCGCAACCAGAAGAAGATCCTCTCCGATCACGCTCGGCGGTTCCGCGAGATCGCGCTGCGGGAGTCGAAGGCGCGGCGGGCGAGCTAGCGCTCGGCGAGCACGTGCTCCACCGCGCCGGCGTACCGGCGCCACGACGCGATCTCGTCCGCCAGCGCGTGCCGCCCTTCGGTCGTGAGGCTGTAGTAGCGCGCGATCCGGTTGTTGTCGGTCGTCTTCCAGTGCGAGTTCACCCAGCCGCGCTTCTCGAACCGGTGCAGCGCGGGATAGAGTGACCCCTGGCCGACCTTGAAGACGTCGCGTGACATCCGTGCGATGCGGTCGCTGATCCCCCACCCGTGCATCGACTCCTGCGCCAGCGCCTGGAGGATGAGCAGGTCCAGCGTCCCCTGGATGACGTCGAGCGACTTGGCCAACCGCGGTGTCCTGTCGGAGTGAAAGGGTAATATTCGTGGGGCGGGGGCGGTGCAAGACGAAGTAGTAGGATAGTGCCGCTGAAGTACGCGGGTAGACTGGTACCGAGTATCCAGACTGGCATACTGGCCCCCGGAATGCGTGGTGGGCAGTCCGTGGATATGACGACTGACCGTCGCAGCGCGCGACACAATTGGGGTCAGAGCCCGGGGTCAG
>JBDTOD010000205.1:0-6140 GCA_039933415.1 bacterium | reverse complement strand
GCAACGGGATCATTCGTCTCCCCGCCGGCTTCCGATTCAGCTCGATCGTCACCCTCGGCTCCGGCATCGCGATCAATGCGACGGATGCCTCGGGCGGGTTCGGACCGTACCAGCAGCGCACCTACGTCTACACGCCGCCGTCGCGGGCCTTCCTCGGGCTGGGGCACGTGTTCGCCGTGCAGAACGCCGACGTCCGGTTGGACAAGGGAGTGACCCTGGCGCGCGGCCAGCAGGCGAGCATCGTTGTCGACCTGTTCAACGCATTCAACTCGACCAACTGGGGATGCTACGAGACGACGATCATCCCGATCGCGGATCAGGCCAATGACGCGGGTTGGAGGAAGCGGTTCGGCCAGCCGCAGTGCGCCGGCCTCGGACGACGGCTGCAGCTCGGCCTGCGCTATGGATTCCGCGGCGCGGAGGGCGGCGCGCAGTAGGGGCGTGACGCCACGACCGATACAGCGCACGACGACACGCCGGCGAGGTTCACTGCTCGCCGGCGCGTTCGTCGTCCTGGGCGCGCTGTGCTCCACCGGATGTCGCTCGGCGACCGCCCCGCTCGGCGAGGTCGCGAGCGGCTACGTCGCGACGCCAGCACAGATCGCGTTTCTCGACACGGTGCAGCATCGCACCTTCGACTGGTTCTGGGAGACGACCAACCCGCGCAACGGACTCGTCCCCGACCGGTGGCCCACAAAGTCATTCTCGAGTGTCGCCGCGGTCGGATTCGGGCTCACCGGCTATCTCGTCGGCGTCGAGCACAATTGGATCACGCGCGAGCAGGCGCGGGATCGCGTGCTCGCCACGCTGCACTTCTTCCGGGACGCGCCGCAGGGACCGCAGCCCTCCGACGTCACGGGGTACCGCGGCTTCTACTATCACTTCCTCGACATGGAGAGCGGCCGTCGCTTCCAGCACGTCGAGCTCTCCACGATCGACACCAGCCTGCTCCTGATGGGCGTGCTCGCCTGCCGGCAGTACTTCGACCGCGCCGAGTCGGGCGACTCGACGGTGCGTGCGCTGGCCGACTCGATCTACTTCCGCGTGGACTGGTCGTGGGCGCGTAACGGTGCGCCGTCGGTTTCGATGGGCTGGCATCCGGAGACGGGGTTCATCGCCTCGCGCTGGATCGGCTACGACGAGGCGATGCTGCTCTATGCGCTCGCACTCGGCTCGCCCACGCATCCCATCGGCGCTGATGCGTGGCAGGCATGGACCGCCGGATACAAGTGGGATCTGTTCCACGGTCAGCAATACGTGATGTTCGGGCCGCTGTTCGGCCACCAGTACTCGCAGGTGTGGATCGATTTCCGCGGCATCCAGGACGCGTACATGCGCTCGCGCGGCATCGACTACTTCGAGAACTCGCGCCGGGCCACCCTCGCGCATCGTGCGTACGCGATCGCCAATCCTGGTGCGTGGCGTGGCTATGCGGACAGCGTCTGGGGGCTCTCCGCGAGTGACGGACCGCTCGACTCCGCGTTCGTCCTCGCGGGACGGCAGCGCCAGTTCCATACTTACTGGGCGCGTGGCGCTGGCACCGACGAGATCAACGACGACGGAACCATCGTACCGACCGCGGCCGGCGGATCGATTCCCTTCGCGCCGGAGATCGCGATTCCCGCATTGATGGCGATGCGCCGGCAGTATGGCGACGCGCTGTTCGGGCGGTACGGTTTCGTCGACGCGTTCAATCCCAGCCTCACCGATCCCAGCCTTCACGTCTCGCAGGGCCGCATCGTATCCGGCCTCGGCTGGTTCGACAACGACCATCTCGGCATCGACCAGGGACCAATCCTCCTCATGATCGAGAACCAACGCACTGAGCTCGTCTGGCGGCTGCTGCGCGCCAACCCGCACGTGACGCGCGGCCTCTGCCGCGCGGGCTTTTCCGGTGGCTGGCTCTCCGGACGGTGCTCGTGAGACGCGGCTCGTTTGGCGCGCTGGCCGCCATCGTCGCGATCGTTGCCTGTCCGTTGGCCGTCGGCGCACAGCGCACCCGCGCATCCGCGCGCCCTGTCTCACCAACCGACACCGCGATCACCTCTCGCAATGCCGCGCGCATTGCCGAGTCGCTGCTCGCGCGCATGACCACCGAGGAGAAGCTCGGTCAGCTCACCCAATCTCCCGCCGGCTACGGCCAGACCGGTCCGACGGTGGACGCCGCCGGAGAGCAGGACGTGCGCGCCGGCCGCGTCGGCGCGTTCCTCAGTCTCTACGGCGCCGACGTCGTGCGGAAGATGCAGCGCATCGCCGTCGAGGAGTCGCGGCTCAAGATCCCGCTGCTGTTCGGCTACGACGTCATCCACGGGATGCGAACGATCTTCCCCGTTCCACTCGGTGAGGCGGCTTCGTTCGACTCCGCGGCCGCCGCGCGCTCGGCGCGCATCGCCGCGGTGGAAGGCACGGCGATGGGCGTGCAGTGGACCTTCGCGCCGATGGTGGACATCGCGCGCGACGCACGGTGGGGTCGCATCGTCGAAGGGGCGGGAGAAGATCCGTACCTCGGCAGCGTGCTGGCGGCGGCGCGCGTGCGCGGCTTCCAGGGCGATGGTCTCCGCTCGCCGACCTCGCTGCTCGCCACCGTGAAGCACTTCGCCGCGTACGGTGCGGCCGAGGCCGGGCGAGACTACAACGTCGCGAACATTGGCGAGCGTCAGATGCTCGAGGTCTACCTGCCGCCGTTCGAAGCGGCGGTGCGCGCTGGCGCCGGATCCGTCATGGCGTCGTTCAATGAGATCGATGGCACTCCTGCGCATGCGAGCCACTGGTTGCTCACCGAGATGCTGCGCGACCGCTGGAAGTTCGATGGGCTCGTCGTGAGTGACTGGACGGGCGTGTGGGAGCTGCTCAACCACGGCATCGCGCGCGACAGCGCGACCGCGGCGCGTCGCGCGCTGACCGCCGGTGTCGACATGGAGATGTCGAGCGCGCTCTATCGCGGCACGCTCGGGGCCGAGCTCAAGGCCGGCCGCCTGCCGATGAGCGTCGTGAACGAAGCGGTGCGCCGCGTGCTGCGCGTCAAGGTCGCCCTCGGGCTGTTCGAGGATCCATATCGGCAGATCAGCGCGGAGCGCGAGACGCGTGATCTGCTCGCGCCTGCACATCGCGCGGCAGCGCGCGAGATCGCGCGTGAGTCGATCGTCTTGCTGACGAATCGCGCCGTCGGGACGACGCCCGCGCTGCCGCTGCGCCGCGATCTGCGCACGCTCGCCGTGATCGGGCCGCTCGCCGACGACGCGCAGTCCGCCATCGGGTCGTGGAGCGGCGCCGGTCGCGCCGCCGACGCGATCAGCGCGCTCGACGGCATCCGTCGCGCGCTGCCGAACACGCGCATCACTTACGCGCGTGGGACGCCGGTGGACACCGAGAGCACCGCCGGATTCGCCGAGGCCATGCGCGCGGCGCGCGACGCCGAGGCGGTGCTCCTCGTGCTGGGTGAGCGCGGCGACATGACCGGTGAGGCGACGAGCCGCGCCTCCATCGACCTTCCCGGCTCGCAGCTCGCGCTCGCCCAGGCGGTCGTGCGCGCGGCGGGGCCGAACAAACCGGTGGTCGCCGTGCTGATGAACGGCCGTCCGCTCGCCGTGCAATGGCTCGCCGACAGCACGTCCGCTCTCGTGGAGAGCTGGTTCCTCGGCGTCGAGCATGGCAACGCGCTGGCCGACGTGCTGTTCGGCGAGTTCGCGCCGAGCGGCAAGCTGCCCGTCACGTTCCCGAGGACGACCGGGCAGGTGCCGATCTACTACGCGCACAAGCAGACCGGACGTCCCGCCGATGCGAACAATCACTACAGCTCCAAGTATCTCGACGTGCCGTGGACGCCGCTCTTTCCGTTCGGGCACGGGCTGACGTACACGACGTTCGCGTATGCGAACCTGTTGGTGCAGTCGACCTCGATCATTGCAGGTGACCCGCTCGTCGTCTCGGTCGGCGTGACCAACACCGGCAAGCGCGTTGGCACCGAGGTCGTGCAGCTCTACCTGCGTCAGGACGCGGCGAGCGTGACGCGGCCAGTGCGCGAGCTGCGCGGATTCCAGCGCGTGACGCTGCGGCCTGGCGAGTCGCGCACGGTGCGGTTCGTCCTCGAGGCCAGGGACTTCGCCCTGTACGATCTCGATCTGCGCCGGGTCGTGGAGCCTGGCGAGTACACGCTATGGGCAGGCGGCAGTTCGGAGGCGTCGCTCGAGAAGCGCATCAGCCTCACGGGTTCCACGCGCGTGCTCGCGCCCGCGCCTCCGAGAATGCGATGAGCGAATCGATTCTTCCCGACTGGTTCAGCGACGTCGCGACGCGCGGCCTCGCTGCGCACCTCGGCATCGAGGTCCTCGAGCTCACCGAGGCGCGCGTCGTCGCGACGATGCCGGTGGATCACCGCACCCATCAGCCGTTCGGACTGCTGCACGGCGGCGCGTCGATCGCGCTGGCCGAGACCGTCGCGTCGCTCGGCGCGACGGCACGGATCGATCGGGAGCGCTTCGTCGCGGTGGGGCAGGAGATCAACGGCAATCACCTGCGCGCAAAGCTCGACGGCGTCGTCCGTGCGACCGCGGTGCCCCTGCACACGGGACGCAGCAGTCAGGTGTGGTCGATCGAGATCAAGGACGAGGACGGACGGCTCATCTGCATCTCGCGGTGCACGATGGCGATCGTCGACCGGCGGTAGACTCGCTCGCATGAAGAACGCGGCGGATGCCGATGGCATCCGCCGCGCCAGACGTTCGTTCTGAGAGCCCTCGGTCGAGCTATTTCGCGACGGTTCCCTTCAACTCGCCCTTCCCTTCGCCGTACGACCACCGGCCGGTGAGCTTGTCGCCGGTGCGTACGAGCACAATCTCCACTGCGCCTCGCTCCGCGTCGGCGTTCAGGAACAGCTCCGCCCCCTTCACCGTGACCTTGACCGGGTGCGGCTCGGGATCGCCCTCGGGCTGAATGACGCCGGCCACGGCTCCGGCCGAATCGGAGATGACGGCGACGAGGGGCATCACGCGCTCCGGCATCGAGATCTGAAGCTCGTAGCGGCCGATGGGGCGCGCGGGCCACGGCGTGGGCGCGACGGCCGCCGACGACGGTTGGCCAGCCTGCGCCGCCTGCGCGGCGGCGGTCTCGGCGGAGAGAGCGAGGATGGCCGTCGCGGACAGCGCGCGGAAGAAGACGGTTGGCTTCATGCGGGTGCTCCGAAGAGGGATGAGCGTGGGGCTCTGGCGTCTCGCCGTACGACGGCCGAGGGACCCGGGTTTCGGTCACCTCGTCGGGCCATCTTTATACTTTCGGCCCGCACGTCCCGCCGCCCGCCATTTCCGGCGGCCGCTGCTTCATCATCGCCTCGACTTCGTCGATCTCTCGCGGCGCGCCGCGCGACAACCAGTCCGTCCCAGTCTCGGTGACGGCGTAGTCGTCCTCGATGCGCACACCCATCCCCTCGTACTTCTTCCACGCCGCGGCGAGCTTCGCGCGAATCGCCCGGTTCTTCGGCGTGTCGGGCATCGTCGCGATGAATGCCGGATCGATGTACAAGCCCGGCTCCACCGTCGTCACGTCGCCAACCTTGAAGACGTTCTTCCCGGTGTAGTACTGCGCCGGATCGTGCACCTCGAGGCCGATGCCATGGCCGCCGTAGCCGTGCCAGAGATACAGCGAGCGCTGCGTGCATCCCGCCGGTGGACACTGCATGCCGGGAGGTGGATCGAACGTCGCCGTCTCCGACTCCGTGAGACCGAGCCGGACAAGCCCCTTCGCCATGATCGCGCGTGCCGAGTCCGACGAGACGCCCTCGGCGACGCCGGGCTTGATCTGCCGCACGTAGGCTTCCTGCGCGTCGCGCACGAGCTGATACAGCTCGCGCTGAGCGGGGCTGAAGGTGCCGCTCACGGGGAGCGTGCGCGTGACGTCGGCCGCGTAGTGGTCGAACGAGCTCGCCGCGTCGATCAGCAGTAGCTCGCCCTCCTTCATCACCCGATTGTCCTCCATGTAGTGGAGGATCGTCGCGTTCGTGCCGGAGCCGACGATGCTTCCGTACGCCGGCCGATCGCCGCCGAATCGGCGGAAGCTGCCGTCGAGCAGCGCCTGGATCTCGTTCTCGCCGCAACCGGGGGCCGTCGCCTTCATCGCCTCGATGTGGCCCTTCACGCTGATCTGCG
>JBDTOD010000204.1:0-6340 GCA_039933415.1 bacterium | reverse complement strand
ACGGCCGAGATCGCGGTGATGGGACCGAAGGGGGCAGTGGAGATCCTGTTTCGCAAGGAGATCGCCGAGGGCGCCGATCCGCAGGCGATGACGGACGAGAAGATCAACGAGTATCGCGAGAAGTTCGCCCATCCCTACGTGGCGGCGGGTCGCGGCTACATCGACGACATCATCGATCCGCGCGATACGCGGCCGCGGCTGATCGAGGCGCTCGACACGCTTCGCACGAAGCGCGATCGCAACCCGCCGAAGAAGCACGGCAACATCCCGCTCTGATGTTCTCGAAAGTTCTCGTGGCCAATCGCGGTGAGATCGCGCTGCGCGTGATTCGCGCCTGCCGCGAGCTCGGCGTCGCCTCCGTCGCCGTGTACTCGAAGGCGGACGCGCAGGCGCCGCACGTACGCGAGGCTGATGAAGCGGTGGCGATCGGTCCCGCGCCGTCGAGCGAATCGTATCTCAAGGGCGACGTCATCATCGCCGCGGCGCTTCGTGTCGGCGCGCAGGCCATCCATCCCGGCTACGGATTCCTGTCGGAGCGAGCATGGTTCGCGCGCGCCGTGCGTGATGCCGGCCTCGTGTTCGTGGGTCCTCCCGCCGAAGCGATCGCCGCGATGGGCAGCAAGACGTCCGCGCGGTCGCTGGCGATCGCCGCTGGCACGCCTGTGGTGCCCGGTACCGTCTCGGCGTTACGCGACGCCGTCGAAGCCGCGGAAGTCGCGGGGCAGTTCGGCTATCCGGTGCTCCTCAAGGCGGCAGCCGGTGGAGGCGGGAAGGGCATGCGCGTCGTGCACGGTGCCGACGAGCTGGCCGGAGCGCTCGCGTCCGCGCAGCGCGAGGCGAAGAACGCGTTCGGCGAAGACGCCGTCTACGTGGAGAAGTACATCGTCGGTCCGCGGCACGTGGAGATTCAGGTCCTCGGTGATTCGCACGGGACGATGCTCCATCTCGGCGAACGCGAGTGCTCGGTGCAAAGACGCCACCAGAAGATGATCGAGGAAGCACCGAGTGTCGCTGTCACGCCGGAGCTTCGCGCCCGGATGGGGGCGGCGGCGATCGCCGCGGCGCGTGCGGCGGGCTATGTGAATGCGGGAACGTGCGAGTTCCTGCTGGACGCGAACGGCGCGTTCTATTTTCTCGAGATGAACACGCGCATCCAGGTCGAGCATCCGGTGACGGAGCTCGTGATGGGCGTGGACCTCGTGCAGTGGCAGCTTCGCATCGCCGCGGGGGAACGGCTGCCGTTCAAGCAGGAGGAGCTCACGCCTCGCGGATGGGCCATCGAATGCCGCATCACCAGTGAAGATCCAGCCAACGGCTTCCTCCCGTCGACGGGCAGTGTACAGTTTCTGCATGTCCCCGCCGGGCCTGGTGTCAGATGGGATGGCGGCATCGAGACCGGCAGCGACATCACGCTGTACTACGATCCCATGCTCGCGAAGCTGATCGTGTGGGCGCCCGATCGGCCGCAGGCGATCGCACGGATGCATCGCGCATTGCTCGAGCTCACGATCGAGGGCGTGGAGACCTCGCGCGACTTTCACCTGCGCGTGATGGAAGACGCCGAATTCCGCGCGGGCGCGATCGAGATCCAGTGGCTCGAGCGTCGGCTCGACTCGCTCACTCGCGCCGCTCCGCCCGCGGAGAGCGTGGTGCGCGCCGCGATCGCGGCCGTTCTGCTGTCGGAACGGGACCGCGGAGGCCGCCGTGCACCGGCGGTTGATGCGGCGATCGCTGTCTCCGATCGTGAAAGCGGTTGGCTGCGGCAGGCACGCGCCGAGGGTCTGCGATGAGCATGGTCGACACCACGATCGCGATCGAGAGCGTGGCCGCCGGGGGCGACGGCGTCGGACGCGCCGAGGGGATGGTCGTCTTCGTGCCACGGAGCGCGCCGGGCGATCTGGCCGTGGTGCGGCTCTCGCGCGCCAAGCGCTTCGCGCGAGGGCGACTGCTCTCGCTCGATCGGCCCTCTCCCGTACGCGTGGATCCGCCCTGCGTTCACTACACCGCCGATCGATGCGGCGGCTGCCAACTCCAGCATCTGACGTACGCGGCGCAGCTCGAAGCAAAGAGTGCGATCATCGGCGACGCGCTGAGACGCATCGGGCGACGCGAGGTGGTGAACCCGCTCGTCGCGCCGAGCGAGTCACCGTGGCGGTATCGGCGCAAGCTCACGCTTCACCTTCGCCTCCGGTCCGGCGGTTGGATCGCCGGCCTCCATCCATACGACGATCCTGCGGCCGTGTTCGACATGCGCGATTGTCCCATCACCGACGAGCGCGTGCTCGCTGTCTGGGCCGAACTGCGTCACGCGTTCGATCTGCTCCCTCGCACCGATGCGCTTCGGGTGTCGGTGCGCCTCGTCGAGTACGGCGCCGCCGCAACGGTCGAAGGTGCCGCCACGTGGCCGACGCGCGAGCGCTTCTTCGAGGCGGCGCCGTCGCTCACGGAGCTGTGGTGGCGTCCCGAGGAGCGTGCGCTTCATCGCGTGGCGACGCGCGCGTCTTCCAGCCAGGCGGGCGCGTCGTTCGCGCAGGTGAACGCGCGCGTGGCGGCCGAGCTTCGCACACGGCTGCTCGAGCGCGTGCGCCACTACGAGCCGAGGCGCGTGGTCGATGCATACGCCGGCACGGGAGCGACCGCCCTTCCGCTCGCGTCGGAGGGCCGCACCGTGGTGGCGATCGAATGGGATCGTGACGCCGTCGAACATCTTCGGCAGTCTCTCTCGTCGCCGTCTTCGGCCATCGCGGGTCGAGTGGAGGAGCACCTGGCCGACGCGCTCCCCGCGGATGTCGTGCTGCTCAATCCGCCGCGCGTCGGCGTCGATCCTCGGGTCGCCGCGGCGCTCGAAGCAGCCGATCTGAAACCGCGCGCCCTGTTCTACGTGAGCTGCGATCCGGCAACGCTTGCACGAGACGTGGCGCGGATGCCGAGCTATCGGCTCATCAGCGTGCATGGGTATGACATGTTCCCGCAGACCGCACACGTCGAGACGGTGTGCGAGCTCGTCCCGGAGGCGGCATGAAGTATTACGTTCGCGTCGGTGAGGACGAGATCGAACTGTCGCTCGATGGCGATGTCATCTCGATCGGAGCGACGGCGCAGCATGCGTCGATCGCCGAAGTCGCGGGAACGCCGGTGCGCATGCTGACGATCGGCGACGAGGTGCATCGCATCGTCGTGCGTCCCGGCGCCACGCGCGGCCGGTATGTCCTGTGGGTCGACGGGTATCGGCACGAGGTCGAGGCGCTCGACGAGCGCATGCGCGCCATGCGTGAGCTCGCCGGCAAATCGGCGCCGGCAGCGGGGCCGGCTCCGTTGCGCGCGCCGATGCCGGGAATGATCGCGCGTGTGCACGTGCAAGCGGGCGATGTCGTACAGGCTGGACAGGGACTCATCGTCATGGAAGCGATGAAGATGGAGAACGAGTTGCGCGCCTCGGCCTCGGCGAGGGTCAAGGCCGTGCACGCGCGCGTCGGCACCGCGGTAGAGAAGGGCGCGCTCCTGCTGGAGCTGGAGTAGCGCGCTACCGGTCGGCCGACTTGCGGCCTGGCGCAATCGCCCCGCGTCCGAATCGCGCGCGCACGGCGTCCACAGCGCGGGAGACTTCGCGATCCTTCTGCGTCTCGAGCCGCGGCGCCACGATGTCGAACAGAGCGAGCTGCACGGCGGGGGGCGGTCCGAAGTTCGAGAGTCCGACGCCGAGGAGCCGAGCCGGCACGCGGCGACTCGCACGGAGTTTCTGGAGGAGCTCGCGCGCAACACCGAAGAGCGCGCGATCGGAAGCGAGTGCCTCGGTCAGCGTTCGGCTCGCCCGCCGCGTCGTGAAATCCGTGTCGCGAATGCGCACGGTGACGGTCCGTGCCATCAGCCCTTCGGCACGGAGCTCCGTACCCGCGCGTCCGATTAACTCCGTGAGCTCGCCCTCCAGCACCAAGTCGTCGTGCAGATCCGCGTCGAACGTCTCGTCGCGGCTGATGCTCTTCGCGACCTCGCGCTCGGCGACTTCTGACTCGTCTGTTCCGCGCACCCGCTCGGCCAGCCACTCCGCGTCGCGTGAACCAACGAGTCGGGCGAGCGCCGAGGTGTCGAGCGCCAGCACGTCGTCGACGCGACGCAAGCCCGACTCGGCCAGCCGCGCCGTGGACTTGGGGCCGATGCCCGGAATGTCCGCGAGCATCAGCTGGCGCATGAAGGCGAGCTCCTCTCCAACGGGAACGACATGCACGCCATTCGCGCCGGTGCCCGGCTTCGGCTTCGCTCGCTCGACCGCCAGCTTGGCGACCAGCTTGGACGTACCGCCGCCCAGCGAGACGTTCAGGCCGGTCACTCGCTGCACCGCATTCCGAATCCGGTGGGCCAGCTCGTCGAGCGGAGCGCCAGCGTACAACTGCTCCGTTCCGGCAAGGTCGAGATACCACTCGTCGATGCTCGCCGCCTGCACCGTCGGCGTGTACCGTTCCAGCACGGCGCGGATCTCCCGATGCTTGATCGAGCATGCCTTGCGAGGCACTGGGACGCACATCGCGTCCGGGCAGAGCCTGAGGGCGCGGGAGATCGGCATGGCCGACCTGACGCCGAACTTGCGCGTCTCGTACGACGCGGAGCAGACGACGCCGCGACTTCCCGCCGCACCACCGACGATGAGCAACGGCGCCGTTCCGGCGCCCTCGGGATCGACCAGCCGTGCGACGGCGACGAAGAACGCGTCGGCGTCGACGAGGAGGATCTTCCGAGAGGACGGGGTCGCGGCGGTCACCTGCCCAAGATAGCGCCGCCGGTCGCCCTCGGCCGCTCCGCGAGCTCCAACCTCAAGCGTTGACTAGGCTTAACCGGCTGTCTATCTTGCGAGTCTGTACAAAAACGCCTTTGCTGGCGGCCGAGACCCGGGTTGCATGACGCACCGGTGAGGCGCAGGACCCATCTCGAGTTGGTCAGGTCATGTTCAAAACGTTCAGCGCAACGCCGACGGACATCCAGCAGGACTGGTATGTCGTCGACGCCGAGGGCATGGTCCTCGGGCGCCTCGCGACCGAGGTCGCACGCATCATCCGCGGCAAGCACAAGCCGATCTTCACCCCGCACATGGACACGGGCGACGGCGTCATCGTCATCAACGCGTCCAAGGTTCGCGTCACGGGCCGCAAGGCGGAGCAGAAGGAATATTTCCGTCACACCGGCTACATGGGCCACGAGCGGTTCACGCCATTCGCCAGCATGCTCGCGAAGCATCCCGAGCGTGTCATCGAGAAGGCCGTGTTCGGAATGCTCCCCAAGACGGCCCTTGGCCGTCAGGTGCTTCGTGGAAAGCTTCGCGTGTATCCGGGTGCCGAGCACCCGCACACCGCGCAGCAGCCCAAGACGTTGACCTTCCCGAAGAGCGAGGCGAAGTAAGACATGTCCGATACGCAGATCACGCACACGATCGGCCGCCGCAAGGAGGCCGTCTGCCGTGTGTACCTGAAGGCCGGTAGCGGCAAGTGGGACATCAATGGGCGTACACTTGGTGACTACTTCCCCCGGCCTGCTTTAGTCACCGCGATCCAGCAGCCGTTCACGGCGACGGATCGGCTCGGCCAGTACGACGTGAAGGCGAACGTGAACGGCGGCGGTCAGACCGGTCAGGCCGGCGCGCTCCGTCTCGCCGTCGCGCGCGCGCTGGTCAAGATCGACGAAGGTCACCGTCGCAAGCTTCGCGACCTCGGCCTGCTCACGCGTGATGCGCGTGCGGTCGAGCGCAAGAAGCCGGGCCGTCCAAAAGCGCGGAAGCGGTTCCAGTTCTCCAAGCGGTAGAAAGAGTGCGGTGGCGGGTGAGAGGTGGGGAGTGAACGCACTCCTGACCGCTGTCACCCGGACCTCCCCACTCCCCACCGCAGTTTGCAGTGCCATCCCTCAAGCGAACCGAGTCTCGACCCGGTGCCGACCCAGTCGGTGGGACAGAGATGACGACCGTTCGCCCACGACTCAACCAATCTGAATCACATGTCTGACAACCAGCCCAAGCTCGAAGACCTGCTCGCCGCCGGTGTCCATTTCGGACACCAGACGCGCCGGTGGAATCCCAAGATGCGCCGCTTCATCTTCGCGGAGCGCAACGGGATTCACATCATCGATCTCCAGAAGACCCTCCGTCAGCTCGAGCTCGCACAGAAGCTCGTGCGCGACGTCGTGCTCCGCGGCGAGAGCGTGCTCTTCGTCTGCACCAAGGCGCAGGTCGCCGGCATCGTCAAGCAGGAAGCCGAGCGCGCCGGCGCGATGTACATCACCGAGCGTTGGCTCGGTGGGCTGCTCACCAACTTCCAGACGGTCAAGAAGCAGCTCAAGCGCATGAAGGAGCTCGAGG
>JBDTOD010000203.1:0-6387 GCA_039933415.1 bacterium | reverse complement strand
CGTTGAAAACCGCCTACGCTCGTAGGCGTTTTTCAACGATGCTGACCCCCTTGAAATGGAGCGATCGAGCGCGAGCGTCAGCGATAGCGCACGAGGAACTCGCGCGCCTGTTCGTGCACGTAGTCGAGCTGTGTGTCGGTCAGGCCGTGGTGACAGGCGATGAGCATCCCGCCGCGCATCACACGATCCGCGTTGGGATACCCGTCCGGCGCCTCGCGTCGCTCGATGCCGGCGAATCCGGGCTGCCGCAGGATGTTCCCCGTGAACACGGTTCTCGTCTGGATCCCACGCTTCTCGAGAAAGATCTGTAGATCGCGCCGGATGAATGGCGCCTCGTCGCGCACGATCAGCGGGAAGGCGAGCCAGCCCGTCACCGAGTCGGGCATCTGGCGCGGCAACATGAACCACTGCTCGTACTCGGCGAAGAACGCGAGCTGGCGAGCGAAGTTGCGCTCGCGCGCCGCAATGTTCGTCGGCAATCGGTCCAGCTGCACCAACCCGAACGCCGCGCCCATCTCCGACGGCTCCATGTTGTGCCCGATTCGCGAGAATACGAACTTCGCGTCATAGGGAATCCCGCCGACATCGACGTTGAAGCGGTTCTCCACGTTCTCCGAATCGACGAAGAGCGAGGAGCTGCGTCCCCAGCTCCGCAGCAGGCGTGCTTCCTCCGCCCAGTCGTCGCGGTTCATGCACAGCATGCCCCCGTTGCCGGCGGCGTTGATCACGTGCGAGCCGTAGAAGCTCGTCGTGCTGATGTCCGACCTCGTCCCGGTGCTCGTGCCGCGCAGCGTCGCGCCGAGCGTGTCGGCCGAATCTTCGACGACGACGAGCCCCCGCGCGCGCGCGATGTCGGCGATCGCATCCCAATCGGGCAGGTTGCCGATGAGCGAGGGCACGACGATCGCGCGCGTGGCCGGCGTGATCGTCGCCTCGACTTTGCCCACGTCGATGTTGAAGGTGTCCGGCTCGACGTCCACGAACGACGGCACGAGCCCCGCCTTCACGAGCGGCGCCACGGTCGTCGCGAACGTCAGCACCGGCGTCACCACCTCGGCACCCGCTGGAAGTCCCAGCAGCTCGACGGCCAGGTAGAGTGCGCTCGAGCCGGAGTTGACCATCACGCCATGCCGCTTCGCGAACAGGTCGGCGATGCGAGATTCAAAAGTGCGCACGCGGGTGCCCATCTGGGTCGAGGTCCGCAGCACTTCGACCACCGCGGCAATCTCCTCCTCCCCGTGGACGGTCTGGCCGTAGGGCACGCGCATCGTCTGGTTCGTCAACGTCGTCTCCGCGTCGGTTCTCATCGGGTGGATCCCGCGCCGTCGATGCGGCGCCGGTAGTCGTCGAGCTGTGCATGGAGCATCGTCCGCGCGCTCGCCGGGTCTTCATGCACGGAGCGATACCACGCCACCGTCCAGTCGACCGTCTCATCGAGCGTGAGCACTGGAGCCCAACCCAGTCGCGTCCGGGCTTTCGAGTTGTCGAGGCGAAGAAGCCGAGCCTCGTGCGGTCCAGGGCTCGGCGCGCCCAGCTCCGCGCGGAGGCGCGGCCAGGCCGCGGTCATGCGCGCCACGAGCTCGCGCACCGGCACCGCTTCCTCGAGCGAGGGGCCGAAGTTCCAACCCTCGGCCACTTCCGCCCCGCGCTCGATCAGCGCGCGACCGAGCATGAGATACCCTCGAAGCGGCTCCAGCACGTGTTGCCATGGGCGCACCGCGTCCGGCTGCCGCACCACGCATGCGCGCTCCTCGGCCGCCGCGTTCATCAGGTCCGTCACGAGCCGGTCCTCCGACCAATCGCCCCCGCCGATCACATTTCCGGCGCGCGCCGTCGCCATCGCGACGCCGTCGCCGGCGAGATAGGATCGCCGGAAGGCCGCCGTGAGCAGCTCCTGGCAGCCCTTGCTCGCGCTGTAGGGATCGTGCCCGCCCATGGGGTCCGACTCGGTGTAGCCCCGCTCGAGGTCCTGGTTCTCGTAGCACTTGTCGCTCGTGACGACGACGACGGCGCGAACCGATGGGCGCGAGCGCAGCGCATCGAGCAGCTGGGCGGTGCCCATCACGTTCGTATCGAAGGTGGCGATCGGCTCGCTGTAGGAGCGGCGCACGAGCGACTGGGCGGCCAGATGAAAGACGATCTCCGGCTCCGAGGCGGAAAGCGCCGCGTCCAGCGTGGGCCGATCACGGATGTCCGCGATGACGCTTTCCACGCCCTCCGCCAGGCCGGCGAGGCGGAACAGGTTCTCCCGTCCCACTTCGGGCGCCAGGGCGTAGCCCGTGATGCTCGCTCCGGCTTCGCGAAGCCAGGCGACGAGCCATGAGCCCTTGAACCCGGTGTGTCCCGTTATGAACACGCGCCTGCCCCGGTACCACGCGTTGAGGTCCAGGTTCATCGCGGTGGGGCTCGGCGCGCGCCAGCCGCGCGAGTGATGGTGGAAGACAGGGTCGGGGAGGGGTGACGGGGAATGCGCCGAAGGAGAGGACGCTGATGCGCCGTCGTCGCGATGCCGAGCGGTCCAGGCAAGATGCTGGCGTGGGGGAACGGCGTCGAGGTATTCATGCGTTCACGTGACGCAACGCGCTGCTTCGGTGTGACAATATGGCGGACTGGAGCGTCCGCGAATGATGGTTACACATTTGTATGCACTTGTCCTGGCAAGGTTTACCGTCATGCATGTGACGCGCTTAGCTGTCCCCGGGTCCGTCAGGTATCGCAGGGTGGGTCAACGGCAGGTCGGGGTGCTCGCTTGACGGGTTGCGGGTCGACTCCTTATTCCTTCCGATTCCGCAAAATCGAACGACGACCGTGACGCGCGGTCGAAACTGGGAGGTCTGAAGCGCGCGGGAAATCGCCGCGGTTAGGCTCTCAACCGAGTCTCGGTGTTTTCATCCCGTACTCCGAGCGCTGGTGCCGCACAGATGTTCGCCGGTACCGGTAAGTCTGCAGGCCCACCTGCGGAAGTGTTCCGATCGTTCTTGCCGCTTCTTGTATTGATGCGGAGTTGCGGGAACGAAGCACGAAGTCGCCTCGTCACTACCGACGGGGCGCACGGGTGTTTTCGGTACAAGCAGTCGTACGCAAACCTTCTCCGAGGTACGCACAGTACATGACGAGCAATCTGTATCGTATGCTCGCGGGCGCGGGGTTGCTGTTGGGCATGGTGCCAGCGATGGCATCGGCGCAGCAGGCGACCACCGTCAGCGGGCGCGTGACCAACGAGGCGAGCGCTCCGGTTCCGGGCGCCAGCGTCTCCATCCCTTCCCTTGGCGTCGGCTCCTATTCCGGGAACGACGGCCGCTTCACCTTTACGGTGCCGGCGAATCGGGTGTCCGGGCAGAACGTGTCGCTGGTCGCCCGCCGCATCGGCTACCAGCCCGTGTCGGCCTCGGTGACGCTCTCGGGCGCCGTCGTCTCTCATGACTTCCGCCTCAGCACGGCCACCACGCAGCTCGAAGGCGTCGTCGTCACCGCGCTTGGACTCGAGCGTGAGAAGCGGTCGCTGGGCATCGCGGCGCAGAGTGTTTCCGGTTCGGATCTGAACAAGACACAGACCCCGAACATCGTGAACGCGCTCTCGGGCAAGGTCGCCGGCGTCAAGGTCGTCGGCTCCACGAACTTCGGCGGCTCGGCGCGCGTGGTCATCCGCGGCGAGAACTCCATCAGCGGCAACAACCAGCCGCTGTGGGTCGTCGACGGCATTCCCGTGGACAACTCGACCTTCACCAACTCCACGCAAGCGCGCGGGTACGGTGGGTACGATTACGGCAACGCGATCCAGGATCTGAACACCGAAGACATCGAGAGTGTCAGCGTGCTGAAGGGACCCGCCGCGGCGGCGCTCTACGGCTCGCGCGCCGCGAACGGTGCCATCGTCGTGACCACGCGCTCGGGCAAGGGCGCGGCTCGCGGCTTCACGGCGACGGCCAGCTCGAACGTCACCTTCGACAACATCTCGAAGCTGCCGAGCTACCAGAACGGCTACGGCCAGGGTTCTGGCGGCGAGTTCGAGTTCGTCGACGGCGTGGGCAACGGCAACGGCGACGGCGTGGACGAGAGCTGGGGTCCGAAGCTCGACGCCGGCCTCATGATTCCGCAGTGGTTCAGCCTCGGCCAGCCGGCCCCGTGGATCTCGCACCCGAACAACGTGAGCGACTTCTTCCAGACGGGCACGACGGTCTCCAACAACATCAGCGCGACGGGCTCGGGCGACCGGGCGAACTTCCGTCTGTCGTTCGGTGCCGAGAACATGCAGGGCATCATGCCGACCAGTGCGCTGAAGCGCATCACGGCCGGCATCAACGGGACGGCGTCGCTGAGCGAGAAGCTGCAGGCCAATGCCAGCGTGCAGTACGTGCGCAACAAGGCGAACAACCGCCCCGGCACAGGCTACGACGAGTTGAACCCGATCATGGGCTTCACCTGGTTCGGCCGTCAGGTCGACACCAGGCAGCTCCAGGCGCTCGTGACCGACTCGACGCTGCAGGCTTTCAATCGCGGCAACGACATCACGTCCACCGATCAGGTCAACTGGAACTACAACTACCACAACAATCCGTACTGGAACATCAACCACAACCAGAACTACGATGACCGCAACCGGTTCATCGGGTCGGCGCAGCTGCAGTACAAGCCGACGTCCTGGTTGACGAGCATGGTTCGGACGGGTTCCGACTTCTACAACACCCTTCGCGCCAACAACGTCGCGCAGGGCTGGATCGGCGGCTTCGGGGATGGCCGGACGAATGGCGACTACACGGGCGGCGGCTTCTCGAACGAGAGCTTCTTCGTCAACGAGAACAACACCGACTTCCTGCTGACCGCCGTCACCACGCCGCTCGACCGCCTCGGCCTCACGGTCAACTTCGGTGGCGCGCGACGCACCAAGTCGCAGAACCAGCGCTGGATCGGGACGGACAAGCTCGTCACGGGCGGCGTGTACAACATGTCGAACGCGGCGACGATCTACCCGGCCTTCCAGTATGACGAGCGCCGGCAGATCAACTCGCTCTACGGCACGACGCAGTTCGCGTTCAACGATTACTTCTTCGTCGACGTGACGGGCCGGAACGACTGGTCCTCCACGCTGCCGAAGGGAAAGAACTCCTACTTCTATCCGTCCGTCTCGAGCTCGCTGGTCTTCACCGACCTGCTGCCCGCGCTCAAGATCGGTGGACTGAGCTACGGCAAGCTGCGTGGCGCGTGGACGCGTGTCGGCTCCGACGCCGATCCGTATCTGCTCGCGACGACGTATGCCTCGAACGCCCCGTACTTCGGTCAGCCGCGCTTCACGCTGCCCGCCACGGTGTCGAACCCGGAGTTGAAGCCCGAGCAGACGCAGGCGTGGGAGGTCGGCACGGAGCTGAGCTTCCTCGACGGTCGCGCCGGCCTCGACCTGACGTACTACACGAAGCGCACGACGGACCAGATCCTCACGGCGTCGGTGGCGCCGAGCACCGGGTACACGGCGGCCGCGGTCAACGCTGGCGCGCTGTCGAACAAGGGCATCGAAGTGCAGCTCACGGCGACGCCGGTCAAGATGAACAGCGGCTTCACGTGGGACGTCACGGCGAACTACGCGCAGAACAAGAACAAGCTCGAGTCGCTCTATGGCGCCTCGGACACGTACTTGATCGGCTCCAAGTTCTTCAACACGAGCATCGAGGCGCGCATCGGCCAGCCCTACGGCAGCATCGTGGGCTTCCCGTTCCGGCGTGACTCGGCCACGCAACAGCTGGTGCTGTCGTCCTCCACGGGCACGCCGCTGCGCGCGCTCACCACGAAGATCCTCGGCAACATCCAGCCGAAGTGGACGGGCGGTCTGATCAACACGTTCCGCTACAAGAGCTTCGACGTGTCGGGTCAGGTCGATGCACGCATCGGCGGGCAGCTCTACAGCGCCACCAACGCCTGGGGCAAGTACGCCGGTATCCTGGCGTCGACGCTGCAGGGTCGTGAGGACAGCGTCTCGGTCTCGGGCGTGCTGGCCAACGGCACGGCGGTGACGAAGAAGGTCAGCGCCGAGAACTACTGGCATGGCCAGGGCTACAACTCGGGCGACGAAGCCAACATCTACGATGCCAGCTTCGTCAAGCTTCGCGAGCTCCGCATCGGGTGGGCGGTGCCGCAGTCGCTGCTCCGCGGCATGAGCGACTATCGTCTCAACGTTGCCTTCGTCGGCCGCAACCTGCTGACGCACAGCAACGCCGAGAACATCGATCCGGAGACGGCGTTCAGCGCCGGCAATCAGCAGGGCCTCGAGTTCGGTCAGCTTCCCGCGACGCGCAGTCTGGGCTTCCAGATCAGCGTCACTCCATAAGCGATACGTCGCACACGAGAATCCATATAAACGATGCGAAAGCATATTCTTCAAACGTCGCTTGTCGC
>JBDTOD010000202.1:0-6531 GCA_039933415.1 bacterium | reverse complement strand
CGACGACGTACGCGGTGTCGCCGACCGAGAACGCCACGGCGTTGCTCGTCGGCGCGGGGAGCCGCCCGATCCTGGCGAGGTCCCCGGACGTCGTATCGAAGCCGAACACGGGATCGACGGCGCCGCCGGCAGCCTGTCCGCCCGCGATCACGACCTGAGATCCGATCGCGGTGACGGCTGGGTAGCGAAGGCCGACGGGGAGCATGCCCACACGGTCGAAGCGCCGCCCGTCCGTCGTGGCGTAGATCTCGCGGCGCGGCGAGGTTCCGTAATATGATCAGGATTGGGGACGTGCGCTGGCGCCATTCGCGGCAAGCGACTCGATGCCCCGGATCTACCGCTCGTGCGCCGGAAGCAGCCACTCGTAGGCCGGAGATGGCAAGCATCGCGTTCCCGGATATGCTTCACCGCATGATCCCTGATTCGCAGGGCGGGCGCTTGCTTCACCTGGCAGGGTTCGGCACGGGCATCCTGCTCTACGCGATGCTCGGGGCGATGGTCGTGCGCGCCGCGCGTGCGCCAGGTGGGCGGCGGGATCGCATCCCGTTCGCCACGGCCGTCCTCGGATTGCTCTGGAACGTAGGCGCTCTCGCGCTCTATGGGCTGCGCGATCTGGGGCTGACCCCGGCGACCGGCGCGACGCCGATCCTGCTCGCGCTCGGCACCCTCGCGTTCGGCGCGCTGGGATTCCTGCCGGCGGTCGTCGTGCACGCAGCGATGCTCGGAACGGATGCCCGTCCGCGTCGCGCGCTGACGACCGCCGCCTACGCACTCAGCACGGTCGCGTCGTTTGTCGAGGTGTGGGGCGCGATCTCGAATCGCACCGTCCCCACGGCGTTCGCGCTGCAGCTGCTCACCGGCGGCTACGCCATCGTCTTACCCGTGCTCGCATTCGTGCTCCGCAAGCAGCCGGGCGGCCGTGGCCCGCTCACTGCGGCGGCGCTCGCGGCGTTCGCGGTGATGGCCCTCCATCTGAGTCATCACGTCGCCGGCCCTGAGGCGACTGGCGCGGAGCTTTGGGGGCACCACGCATCGATCCCGCTGGCCGTCGTGATCCTGTATCAGGATTTTCGCTTCGCGCTGGCCGATCTCTTCCTCAAGCGCGTGCTCCTCGGCGTCCTGCTCGCGGGCGCGGGCGTGCTCGCGCACATGCTGATCGTCGTCACCGTCGTCGTACCGAGGCTCGCAGCCGATCGCACTGATCCCCTCGCGGCCGTGGTGCTGCTCGCACTGTGGGGCGTCGCGGTCATCGCCGCGTGGGCGCTCCGTCGTATCGTGTGGCTCTTCGTGGATCGGGTGGTGCTGCGCCGCCCGGACTATCGCGCATTGCGAGAGCGGATCACGCGCGACCTCGCGCGTCTCGACGACGCCGCTTCGGTGCTCGACGCCGTCGGCGCGCGCCTCGCCGAAGCGCTCGGCGCGTCGTCCGTGAGCTGGGGACCGGCAGCCGGCGACGAGATGGCCCAGACTGCCGCCGAGCAAACGGTCGCACTGGTATACCATGGGAGCGCCGCGATCGTCGTCGTACCGACCGCCGAGCATCCGCGATTCCGTGTTTCCATCGAAGGGCTCGCGCCAGGCCGTCGCCTTCTGTCCGACGACGTCGCGCTCCTCGAGCACGTGAGCAACGCGGCGGCGCGGCGTATCGACGTGATCCGGGTGGCGCACGAGCGGTACGATCGTGAAGCGAGAGAGCAGGACATGCTGCGACTCGCGACGGAGGCCGAGCTGCGAGCGTTGCGCGCTCAGCTCAACCCGCATTTCCTGTTCAACGCGCTCACGACGATCGGCTACCTCATCGAGAAGGAGCCGCGGCGTGCACTCGGGACGCTCTATCGACTGACCGACCTGCTGCGCGCGGTGCTTCGCCCGAGCGCGAGCGAGCTCGTTCCGCTCGCTGACGAGATCGAGATCATCTCGGCGTATCTCGCGATCGAGCATGCACGATTCGAGGAACGACTGCGCGTGACGATCGATGTCTCCGACGAGGCGCGCGCCGTGACGCTGCCACCGCTGCTGCTTCAGCCGCTGGTGGAGAACGCCGTGAAGCACGGCATCGGACCGCTGCGCGCCGGCGGTAGCATCGTCGTGTGGGGTCGCGTTGAGGCGGATGCCGGAGGCGTGGGGCGTCTTCACCTGTCGGTGTCGGACGGTGGCGCCGGCGCCGAACCGGCGGAGCTGAGGCGACGCCGCAGCGAGGGGGTGGGCCTGAGCAGCGTCGAACGGCGCATCGCGCGGCATTACGGCCCGGCGGCGACGATCGACATCCGCACCGCGCCAGGCGCAGGGACCGTCGTCGAGATGTGGTTGCCGCTCGCGACGCTCGTGCCGACATGAGCGATGCTCACGGAAGGGAAACCACGACGAGACTGCGCGTCGTCGTCGCGGACGACGAGCGGCCAGCGCGGAGATTTCTGCTCAATCTTCTTGCTGGCGCGCCGGACGTCGTCGTCGTCGGCGAGGCGGCCGACGGGTCGGAAGCCGTTGCGCTGATCGAGCGTGAACGACCCGACCTGGCGCTTCTCGACCTGGAGATGCCGGAAGCGGACGGACTGAGCGTCGTGCGACTGCTGCGAAAGGACGCCTTGCCGTTGATCGCCTTCGTCACGGCGTACGACGCGTATGCGGTACAGGCGTTCGAGCTCAACGCGATCGACTATCTGCTCAAGCCGGTCGACGCCCTGCGGCTGCGCAAGACGCTCACCCGTGCGCACGACCGGCTCGAGCGGGCCGACTGGCGCGAGAGCGAAGCGCTGCGGCTCGCCGGCGCGGCGGAGCTGGTCGCGCTCGAGAGATCGGCCGCGCCTCTCGAGCGCATCCCCGTGAAGCGGCGAGACGACGTGGTGCTGATCCCCGTCTCGACGATTCTCTCCATCGTCGCCGAGGGAGAGCTGCTGCACCTGACGACGAGAGGCGGCGAGCGACATACGATCACCTACCGTCTCAAGGATCTCGAGACCAGAGTGCCCGCCGGCCAGTTCATCCGGCTTTCACGCGGCGCACTGGCCCGCGTGGACGCGATCGCGAAGGTGAGCCCGATGCCGGGCGGCACGTACATCGTATCGCTCACCGATGGACAGCAGCTTCCCGTGAGCCGACTGCGCTCTCGCGTGGTGCGTGATTCACTGCTGAAGCTGTAGCTCCCGCCGGTACCGGCCTTCCGGCGCGCCACTCATGCGCCCAGACCGACCATTGGTTGGATATCGCGTGGAGCCTGACCCGGTTCTCCCTAGCCTTCGAGTGCACCCCGTGCGCCGTCACGCCGGCCCGTCATCGGGCGCGCGTGTGATGCTCAGCTCACTCGTCAGCTCGGAGAAGAAGTCATGTCGCTCACTCGCTCTGCCGCGGAATGGCGCGGTATCGTTGCCCTGATCGTCGGAGCGGTGCTCGCGCTCGGTCCGGTGTCGCACGCGGATGCGATGCCCGTCGCGCACACGGCCTCCGTCGTTCCCGCTGCCGGGCTCACCGGTCTCGTCAAGGATCCCCTCGGCCATCCAGTCGGGAGCGTCCAGGTGATCATCGCCCAGCTCAATCGTACCGCCACGACGAGCGACGAGGGCGTGTTTCGCTTCGTGTCGCTCCCGGCCGGCACCTATCACGTGGCGACGCAGCGCATCGGCTTTGCGCCCGGACACGCCGACGTCACCATTCCGGCGAACGGCGCGGATGTGCGTGTGACGATCACGCTCGTTCCCGCGGCGGTGGAGCTGACCAACGTCCAGGTCACGGCGACGGTCACGGGCAGCGATCCGCGAGACGTGCCGCAGTCTGTGACCTCGCTGTCCGGCCAGGATCTGGCACGCCAGATCGGCGGCACGGTGGCACAGACGCTCGCGCGTGAGCCCGGCATCGCCATGCGCTACAACGGACCGGCGGCGACCGCCCCGGTGATTCGGGGCCTGCAGGGAGAGCGTATCCTCGTCCTTCAGGACGGCGATCGCGCCGCTGATCTGTCGTCCGCCGCGCCCGATCACGGTGTGTCGATCGATCCGCTCACGGCGCAGCGCATCGAGGTCGTGCGGGGACCCGCGTCCCTGCTGTATGGCAACCAGGCACTGGGCGGCGTCGTCAACGTCATCTCGAACGACATCCCCACGTCCATTCCCACGCACGTCGACGGCTACTTCGCCGGCCAGACGGAATCATCCAACCCGGGCGGCGCCATCGCGGCCGGTGCGACGATTCCGCTCGGCGAGCGGTTCGCGCTCGTGGCGCGTGGCGGCGCGCGACGCACGGACGATCTGCGCCAGGGCGGCAACCTGAAGCTGCCGAACACCTTCTATCACAATTACAACGGAGTGGGCGGATTCGGCTTCGCGACGGGCGCGGCCACCGGTGGGCTGGTCTACCGCGGCTACAAGTTCGACTACTGTCTCCCATCGAGCGAGGGAGAGCGGGCCAAGATCGACGGCACCCGCCACGAGCTCGTGGGGCGAAGCGATTTCACGCTCAACGCAGGTGCGCTCACGTCGGTGCGCGTGAGCGCCACCGGCCAGTGGTACCAGCACGCGGAGATCGATCAGGAGACGGGCAACACGAACACCAGCTTCAATCTCAAGACGCAGACGCTCGACGTACTCGCGCGCACCCGGGCCGGAGGCCTCAGCGGTGCGGTGGGCGCCTCCGGGATCTTCAAGCAGTACGCCGCCCTGGGTGAGGAAGCACTCACCCCAGCGGCCAACAGCAATGGGCTCGGCGCCTTCTTGTTCCAGGAGATCGCGCTCGGCTCGGCGACGACCGATCCGGACGCGCGCGTGCCGAAGCTGCAGCTCGGCGGCCGCGCCGACGCATACAAGATCGACGTCAAGGGAGGCGGCGACGAGAAGTTCGACGCATTCGTGGGAAACCGCACGTTCAACCAGTTCTCCGGCAGCGTTGGCCTCAGCGTGCCGGTCGGTGAATACGTGACACTCGCCGGCAGCGCAGCGCGTGCATTTCGCGCTCCCTCCGTGGAAGAGCTCTCGTCCAACGCCTTCCACGGCGCGGCCGGCACCTACGACTACGGCAACCCGAACCTCAAGGCCGAGGTGAACCAGGGCTTCGACGGCATCCTGCGCGTCGAAGGCCATCGCGTGAACGGTCAGATCGCCGGCTTCTTCAACGACATTCAGAACTTCATCACGCCGAGCATCGTGAAGGACACAACGCTCACGGGAGATGGCGGCGACATCACGGTGCCGCTGAATCGGATCTCGCAGGCCGACGCCACGCTTCGCGGAGTGGAAGGACGGCTCGAGGTGGAGGTGCTTCCGCATCTCGTCCTCGGCGGCATGGGCGATCTGGTTCACGGCCAGCTCAAGCAGAGCAAGACGCCACTCGCGTTCATCCCGGCGTCGCGGCTTGGCGGATTGGCGCGCTGGTCCGACTCCAAGTACTCGCTGAGCGCCGAGTACCGGCACGCATTCGAGCAGAATCGCGTTCCGCCGGCCGTGTCCGAGGACGATGCCTCCGGCCTCGCGACTGGCGCGTACGACCTGCTCGACCTGAGCGTCGGCGTCACGCTGCCGATCAGCGGTCGTCTCAGCTCGATCGTGCTGCGCGTGGACAACGCGCTCGACGAGAAGTATGCGGACGCCACGAGCCGTCTCAAGACGTTCGCGCTGAACCCTGGTCGCAACGTCGCGCTGGTGTACCGGCTGCTGTTTTGACCGAAACTGATCGGCAGCCGGCACGTCGATCACCACCTATACGTCGCCACTGCTCCAACGGCGAGCGTATGCGTCACGCTTCGATCGGCGAACGCGACGTCGAACCGCTGCGTCGCGCTGCCATCGTTAATGACGATGAGCACGTACCGGCCCGCTGGCGTTCTATAGGCAACGTTCACGAGCGCAGCGCCTCCCGACACCGAGCTCCCCACGCGCACCGAGCCCGGCTCGACGAACCGCGACGCGTGGCCAACGATGTAGTACGCCACGTTGCGCGTGACGCGTGACGTCGCCGAGTCGATCGTCAGCGCACCGAGGCAGGTCGTGCAGCCGCCCGGCGTGTGCGGACCGAAGCGCTCGTCGCTGGCGAGGTTCCACTCGAGCGCGGTGCGGCTCCAGTTGGCTGGCGCGCCGACGATGATGTTCTTGATGTGCCAGCGCAGGTCGCCGCCGAATTGTCCGCTCGTCGCCGTGTACTGCTCGGTGAAGTAGAGGTTTCGGTCGGGATGCGCGTCGTGAACCTTGGTCAGCGCCTCGATCGGTCCGTCGTAGAGATGAAACGCCGACCCGTCGACGAACGCCTTCGCGACAGGGTCGTCGAGGATCTCGATCGGATACTCGGGATGGTCCGCGTTGTGGTCGTAGAGCAGGATCTTCGTCGCGAGACCGGCGCTTCGTATCGCTGGGCCGAGGAAGCCTTTGATGAACGTCGCCTGCTGCGCGGAGGTCATCACGAGGCTCGGCTCGTTCTTCGGATTCAGCGGCTCGTTCTGCGGTGCGATCGCGGCGATGGTGATCCCTTCGGCCTTCATCGCCTGGATGTATTTGACGAAGTAGTTGGCGTAGGCCTGGTAGTAGGTGGGCAGCAGGCTTCCGCCGACGT
>JBDTOD010000201.1:0-6564 GCA_039933415.1 bacterium | reverse complement strand
CTTGTGATCGAGGTCAAAGATACCTCCTCAGCTCGGCGAGCTGATCGTCGTACGATGTCAGCAGCCGAGCGCGCTCGTTCTCCGCCATGTGTGTCTCCCGAGTATGACACGAGCCGTCCGGCGCAGTGGCGGACGGCTCGCACGGTGTTGCTCCAGTCACCGCGAAAGATAGCGGTGCGGCACGCGCACTAGAAGAGCTTCTTTCCTCCCGCCAGCACGTCGTTCAGCGCATCCTGGAAGTGCGTCGTCCCCTCGGCGAACTCCCGTCCGATCTGTTCGACGTACTCCTCGTAGCTCTTCTTGATCTCCTCTCGGAAGAGCTGCTTCAGCGTTCCGTCGCGGACCCCTTCCTCCCGCTTCTGCGGAAAGTACACGACGATGTCCGACACGAGCGCGCGAGCCAGGCGCTTCGCCTTCGCGTTGGGATCGTTCGCCAGGAAGGGATTGATCGGTGGCCGAGCGGGCGCGGGCATCCCCGTCACGGGCGTTGGCATGCCTGCGGAAGGCGTAACGCTCGGAGACGACACCGGCGTGGCCGACCGCACCGGCGTAGGCGTGGCGGGTGTGGGAGGCGTCACGAACGGAGACGGCGCCACGGGGGTGGCCGGCCGCGCGGTGGACGTCGCCGGCGTCATCGGACGAACCGCTGGCGGTGCCATGAATGGAGGCCGTCCGGCCGGCGACGCGGGTAGTGGCGCGCCAGGCGCTGCGGGAGCGCCGGCCGGCCGGGTCGCGAACGGAGCGAACGGCGCGCCGGGTGCCGGTGCCCCTGCCCTGGGAGCGCCGAACGCGGGCACTGGGAGCGGTTGCGACGGCGCACCACCAGACACGGGACGTGGTGGAGCGGCGAACGGCGCGCGAGCAGGCGGCGCTGACGCCGGCCGCACCGATGGCGGCGCCATCACGGGAGCCGCGGCGACCACCGGAACAGCGGCCGGCGTGGGGACCCTTGGGCTTGCGGCGGGCGTGGGTACCGCTGGAACAACCGGAGAGGCGGACGCCGGAGTCGGAGTCGCGACACTCGGCTCGCGCATTCGCGCAGCCGGAACGGCAGGCGTCGTCGAGTGGGCGCCGGGAAACACGAGCGGCGCCGTGGTGGGCGTGGCCGCCACGGGCTCGGGCCGAGCGGCCGATGGCGGAGGGGTGGGCGCTTCCACCAACTGCGGCGCGGGCGGCACGACGGCAGCCGCCGGGGCGGTAGAGTCGCTGTCGCCTCCACCCACAGTCGTCGCAGCCACCTGAGGCGCGAACTCGTGCGTCGACCCCGCCTGCGGGACGACCGTGATTACCCCGCCGCAGACCGAGCACCTCGCTCGCACCGACGTCGCGGGAATCTTGGCCGGATCGATCCGGAAGACGGAGCGGCATTCTGGACAGGAGACGTTCACGATAGGTCTCCCGCGCGGACCGCCTGGGGTGATCCGGAGATGCGTGTCACGCCGCCGGGCTGACTATCAGTGCGGCGGTCGATCGAATAGACCGACCCTGGGAGCGTCTTTGCGTAGCTCTTCATCTCGGTTGCGAGTTCGCTGACCTGTGCCGCATGCGTGAAGTGACGGCGCTCGTTGGTCACGACGCCGATGGAAACGGTCATGAGCGGGACTCGGTGCAACTGACCGCGCCGGTCCTTCCCGAAAAAGTAACCCGCGCGCCGATCCTGCTCCGAATATTGGAACGGGATCAACAGATCGAAGACGTTGACGATCTCGGCGCAGGCCTCGCCGACCGACTGCGTCGGAATGACGAAGATGAAGTCGTCGCCTCCGATGTGGCCGACGAACCCGTCCTCGCCGCACAGCCCCTTCACGACGTCGTGGAGAATCTTCGCGAGGATGCGGATGACGCGATCGCCGTCGTAGTACGAGTAGCGATCGTTGAACTCCTTGAAGTGGTCGAGATCGGCGTAGCACATCGCGAAGCGGGCGCCGGCCTCGAGCCGTCGCGCGACCTCTGCCTCGATCTCGACGGCGCCGGGAAGCCGCGTGGACGGGTGCACCACGAGATCGCGGTCGGACCGCCGGAGCATCGAGTCCAGCCGAGTCACCATCTCCGCGACCCCCAATCCGTCTCGCACCACCTCGTCGGCACCAGCGCGGAACGCCGCGGCGAACGACGCATCATCGCTGCGGGTCACCATCACCGCCGGCACCACCCCCGTATAGGAGTCGCGCTTGAGGCGCGCGCAGATCCCCTCCACGACGTCGGGCATCGTGCGGGCATCGAACGCGACCACTCGCGGACGTCCCCGAAGGGTCATCGCCATGAGGTCGTCGACGCGTTGAACGCGTACTACGACGTCAGCTTGCCCGGCGAGCCACTCGAGAAGCGCGGCGGGAGGCGCGGCGTCGTCCGGCGAAAAAAGGATGGCGCTGATCTTGACCACGCGTGGGCGCTGCCGAGGTGGAGGGGCAAGATAGGGCTCGCGCGAATTGAAGTCAAACCGCGATGCCACTGGGGGTTGCGCCATTTTATCGGCCGAATCCGGCCGCTCAATAGTAGAAAAACGCCACTCCGAGCATCCCGTACACCAGCAGTAGAAAAGCCCCTTCCAACCAGTGGGACTCGGCATCTCTCACCACCGAAGCGGCCACCGCCACCGCCAACGCCACCGAAACCACCTCGAATGTGCTGAACGCGAGGTCCATCGGCTGGCCAATGGCGAGTCCGACGAAGACGAGCACGGGCGCGATCAGCAACGCCACCTGGGCGCTCGACCCCACCGCGATCGATACTGCGAGATCCATGCGATTGCGCATCGCCATCATCACCGCCGAGCTGTGTTCGGCCGCATTCCCTATTATCGGCACGACGATCAAACCGACGAACACCTCGCTCAGACCGATGCCCTTGATCGCTTCTTCCGTCGATCCCACGAGGATCTCGGAGAGCCATCCGACCGTGCCGGCCGAGAGCAGCAGAACGGTGACCGAGCGCGCGAGTGACCAGCGCGCGCCGTGCTCCTGCACATGCGATTCCGTGGCGACCTCGCGCGACTCCCCGAACACGGATCGATGAGTACCCATCGAGTAGAGGAGCGAGAGGCCATAGCCGATGATGAGGGCGATCGCCACGCCGATCGAGACACGCCGGGTGAATGCGCGCGTGGGATCCACGTGCGTCGCGTGATAGAGCGCCGGGATCACGAGTCCGATCACGGCAACGATCATCAGCGACACGCTGAGGCCAGCCAGCGCCATGCTGAACCGTTGCGTCTTGTGACGTAGCCCGCCCGCGAGCTGCGCCGCCCCCAACACCAGCAGCAGGTTGCCAAGGATCGATCCCGTGATCGAGGCTTTCACCAGCGTCACCAATCCCGCGTTCAGGGCGAGGATGGCGATGATGAGCTCCGCCAGGTTTCCGAGCGTGGCATTGAGCAAACCACCGAGCGTGGGTCCCGTGTACGCGGCAATCTCCTCCGTCGCGCGGCCGAGGAAGCCCGAGAGTGGCACGATCGCCAGTGCGCTGAGCACGAAGATGAGCACCGGTCCGGCATGCATGAACTCCGCGGCAATCGCCGCCGGCACGAACAGGAGAAAAAGGGAGAGCAGCTTCACGGAACAGTGATTGTGGTGGACACGCGCACGCTCCCGCCGGGAGCCGGCGAGAGTCGCACCATGGCGAACGCATCGATCGCGCTCAAGAGGTGGTTCGCAATGACCGCGCTCAGATCCAGCGTCGCGCGCCGATAGGCGTCGTTCGTCCGCGAGATGGTGCGCGCGTAGAGATCCTTCTCCAGTTGCGCGTTCCGCCAGCTCCACCGATACGGCTGGCGAACGGCGCGCGATTCATAGAGCTCGAGCGCTCGCTGGTAGCGCGCCGATCCACGCTCGCTCGGATCGTCGGGCACGCCGAACTGGCTTCGCGCGAGCAACCATTGAAAACCGTTGTACGTCGTCGGATCGGGCTCCGGCACCGTGGCACCGCTGGTGGCGGTCGTGAACGCGCCGCTCTCGATGTACTCGGTCAGCTTCTCGTAATATTGCCAGATCGTGTCGGGCGGAGCCGCGGCGAAGTTTCGCCTCGCGATCGTGCGGGCGATCTCCCGGTAGTCCCGCTCATTGAGATGTCCTTCGCGCAGATCCTTGCCGTACTGCAGCAACAGAAAGCTCTCGGCGGCGAGATATGCGATCGCTCTCCCCTGGTGCAGGCGAGCCTGTCCCACTCCGGGGACGACGAGCGAGGCGAGGGGCGCCGACCACACGGGGAGCCGGTCGATCGCTCGCCGAATTCCGCTGGGCGACTCGACTACCGAATCCCGTACTGTCGCAGCGTCCGGCAACGCGTCAGACGCTTGCCGCCGCACGGCGGCTGTCGCCGAGCTCGCGTGCTGTGCCGGCGCGACGCTCGATGCACCGAGCAGCATCAACACGACCTGCGCGGCGGTGCGACAACGGCTCACAGACCGACGCGGATCGAGACGTAGGTCGGCGGCTTACCGAGCCCCGTCGAGAGCGATTCGAAAATACGCGCGAGGTCGAGTTGGACGCGTCCGCTGCTCAGGCCGAGGCCGAGTGACGGGCCCGTCGACGCTTCGCCGCCGGTGGAGGGCTTGAGGACATACCCACCGCGAATGACCAGCATCGACGTGCCCGCCATGTAGCCGGCCTGCGCGCCAAGCCGAAACTCATGCTCGGTGAAGCCCACCCTGGTGGCCAACTCCGCCGTCCCGCGGAGCTTTACCGCCGGTGCCAGTCCGCTGAACGTCGGATCGTAAGAGACGCCGATATGCAGCCTGGCCGGGAGCGCATCCGCTTGTGGCTGATCCTTCACCTGAAGGCGAGGACCGAGGTTGCGAAGGGCGATGCCGACCCGGAACGGGCTGGAGGAGACCGGTCGGATCTGCAGTCCGATATCGACGGCGCTCGTCGCCGACGCGCCGGCCACCTGATTCTCACAGAGGCCAGAGCAGTCATTCCGAAATTGATACAGCCGGTAGGTGAGCCCAGCGTTCACTCTCGGCCCGAACGTCGTCGCGAACGTCCCGCCGACGACGATACTGCGGCGTAGCGTGCTGCCGATTGGGTTGCCGAGCCCGTCGGTGTTGTCCTGCTCACCGTAGTTGAAAAGACGCGCGGTCACGCCGAGCGCCCCCACTCCCTTGACCGGCGCGATGAGGGACAGAGCATCACCCTTGAAGAAAAAGTTCTCCAAGTGATCGATGGCGAACTCGGGACGGGCTTGCCGGGCGATGCCGGCGGGGTTCCACCAGATCGCCTCGCTACCCTCCTCCGCGATGAACGCAGTTCCCATCGCCGTTGCGCGGGCGCCGATCGGGATGAGCAGGTCGAGCGCTCCCTCGTTCGCCTGGGCCCCGGCCGAGCGCGCGCCGGCCAGCAGCAAAGCCGGTGCGCACCAGCCGAGCAGTCGACGGGCGACGAGGCGAGTCAGCGGCATCGGCGACGGCTCAGAGGGCTCAGAGGGCTGTCGCCTCGTCGAGCAGCATGATCGGGATGTCGTCCCGTATCGGATAGCGCAGCTTGCAGACGGGGCAGCAGAGCGCCGCCTCCGCGTCGCGGTAGTCGAGCGCGCCCTTGCACTTCGGGCAGACCAGGATCGCGAGGAGCTGCGGAGAGAGCGTCATGCGGACGGATCGTCGGGAAGTCGATAGCCGAATCGGCGAAGGGCGCTGTCGCTCTTCCTCCAGTTCGGAAGAACCTTCACCCACAGGTCGAGATAGACCTTCGAGCCAACGAAGGCTTCGACCTTTGCGCGCGCCGCTTGGCCGATGTCGCGGATACGCTGTCCGCCCGAGCCGATGAGAATGCGTTTCTGACTCTCTCGCTCGACGTAGAGGACCGTCCGAATGTATACCGGCGTCTGCTCCTCCCGAAACTCCTCGACTTCGCACGCCAGGCTGTACGGGACCTCCTCGTCCAGTTGCTCGAGCGCGGTCTCTCGAACCAACTCGGCGACGAAGAAGCGCACCGACGCCGTGCTGATCTCGTCCTCTGGGTACAGGAAGGGACTTTCGGGCAGTGCTGCTCCAAGCTCGGCCAGCAGTGCATCGATGCCTTCTCCCGTGATCGCCGAGATCAAGCGTGCATCGGGAAGCGCCTCGACCAACTCCTGTCGTTCGACCGGACGGATGGCGTCAACCTTGTTGAGTACGGTCCAAACCGGTGCGGAGGGAGGGAATTCGAGCTGCGCCGCCTCGAGGAGCGAGGGAGGCGTGCGCTCGGTTGCGTCGGCGAGGTAGAGCACCACGTCGGCATCCTTGAGGGCGCGAAGGGCCGTGGTCCGCATGGCGCGATGGAGCTCGTATCGCGGGTTGAGGAGGCCTGGCGTGTCGAGCACGATTATTTGTACGTCGCCAGACGTGTGAATGCCGACCACCCGGTCGCGGGTGGACTGTGGCTTCTCGCTGACGATCGCGAGCTTTTCGCCGATGATGCGATTGAGCAGAGTGGACTTGCCGGCGTTCGGTTTTCCGACGACGGTGACGATTCCGGCGCGAGGCATACGTGATAGTAAGGCTGAGATGCGGGAGGGTCGAGCTTTCAGCGGCGGTGGATCGGTGGGGCGGTTGATCGGTGGGGCGGTTGATCGGTGGGTCCGACTGATCTA
>JBDTOD010000200.1:0-6621 GCA_039933415.1 bacterium | reverse complement strand
ACCTCCGATGAATATCAACACCTACCCCGTGTTGCATTCATCGGTTGAACTCACCACAATCTTCTTTAACACTGTTCAATTGTCAAGATGAGCCGGCCAGCGCCCAGCGAGAACCGCGAGCAGCGGAGGGTCGAGATCGTCCGCGCCGGGCTCGAGCTCCTCGAGGCCGGGGGGCTCGAGGCGCTCAGTCTGCGCAGACTGGCGCAGTCACTCGGCATGCACGCCCCGGGGCTCTATTGGTACATCGAGGACAAGCAGGAGCTGATCGACCTGATGGCCCGCGCCATTCTCGACGAGGCGCTCGTGGGCGATCCGGGTCCTGTCGGAAGGCAGGGCTGGGAAGCGTGGCTCACCGAAGTTGCCGTCAAAATGCGCCAAGTGATGCTGAAGAGGCGCGATGGTGCGCGAGTGGTGGCTGGTGCCTACCTCTTTCGCACGGAAGCGGTCACGGGCACGCTCGAGACGGCGATGCGCGTCATGGAAGCGGATGGCGTCGGGCGAGACATGGCGCTCCACGGAGCGATCACCGTGATGCGCTACACGATGGGCATCGCCCTCGACGACCAGGCGGAACCGCCCAAGCGCAAGGAGCTCATGCTCCAGCGGCTGGAATCTGGTCAGGCCTTCGTCCCCCAGATCGACGCCGAGCGCTATCCGCGGGTGGCAGAGGTGATGGGGCGGTGGGTGCAGCAGGTGTTCGTCCCGGGGGTCACGCCGCAGGAGATCGGTGAACGGCACTTACGGCAGGGGCTCTCGCTCGTGATGGCGGGGATCAAGAGCGTCGCAGCGGGAAAAACCTTGGCGACCGACCGCTCCGAACCGAAAGCCGACTAGGTCTCCTCGGCTCCGCATGAATCCAGAGCCATAAAAGCTTCGGTCAGATGATATCGTTAATATTGGTCAAATAATATTATTTTAGCTGGTCAAACGGCATTGTAATATTGTGGCAATAGTATAAAATGCCACAATGAGCCACTACAGCGCCCGTGTCGTCGATGAGGAGCTGGACGAGCTCCTCCGAACTTTGCCTGCCCTCGCGCTGGAGGGAGCAAAGGGTGTCGGAAAGACGGCCACCGCAGAGCGACGGGCCACCACGATTCTCCGTCTCGACGATCCCGCACAACGGGAGATTGCCGAAGCGGACCCGCTCGCCATCCTCGCAGGCGCACCGCCAATCCTCCTCGACGAATGGCAGCATGTGCCGGCGATGTGGGACGCAGTCCGACGCAACGTCGACCAGGACAGCACGCCGAACAGATTTCTCCTCACGGGCTCGGCGACCCCGACATCGCCGCCCAAGCACTCGGGCGCTGGGCGCATCGTCTCGATCCGCATGCGTCCGCTCGCGCTGAGCGAACGCGGTCTCGCAACGCCGACAGTGAGCGTTCGCACGCTGATGGCCGGCAGCCGGCCGAACGTCAACGGAGCGACTGGGATCGGACTCGCCGACTACGCACGGGAGATTGTGCGCTCGGGATTCCCTGCCATCCGACCTCTCGCTGGGCGAGCGCTTCGCGCGCAGCTCGACGGGTATCTGTCGAGGATCGTGGACCGCGACTTTGTCGATCAGGGACATCGTGTCCGCCGGCCGACGACGCTGCGCCGATGGATGTCGGCATACGCCGCGGCGACGGCGACCACCACGTCACTCGAGAAGATCCGAACGATCGGTTTCCTCGGTGAGGGCGCCGTTCCCACCAAGCCGGTGGTGCTCGGCTACCGCGACGTGCTGGAGCAGCTCTGGATAATCGATCCCGTTCCCGGGTGGATCCCGACGCGAAACCAGCTCGCCCGACTGACGCAATCGCCAAAGCACCACCTCGCCGACCCCGCACTCGCGGCGCGCCTACTCGGCATCGACGAGGGCGCTCTGCTCGAGGGTTCCGATTCATCGCCGAGCATACCGCGCGACGGCTCGCTCCTCGGAAGCTTGTTCGAGTCGCTCGTCACGCAGTCCGTGCGAGTCTATGCGCAGAATGCCGAAGCCAACGTTCGCCACCTTCGCACGCGCGATGGCCGGCAGGAGATCGACCTGATTGTAGAACGTCCCGATCAGCGCGTGCTGGCGATCGAGGTCAAGCTCGGCGCCACGGTGAGCGACGACGACGTGAAGCATCTGCACTGGCTGCGCGACCAGATCGGCGACGACCTGTTGGACGTGGTGGTAGTCACGTCGGGGCCGCGCGCATATCGGCGCGCCGACGGAGTGGCTGTGGTGCCGATCGCGCTGCTGGGACCGTAATCGTTAAAGGGCTACATGCCGGAACAGCAGCAGCGTCTTCGCACGCGGAGCGTTCTTCATCCGTGCAAATCGTTTTTCAATGATGCTGACCCTTGAAATCCCACCCCCCACCCCCCACCCCCCACCCCTCCTAGAGAAGGTCCTCGATCGTCACCGGCAACGATCGCACTCGCACGCCCGTCGCGTGATACACGGCCGACGCGATCGCCGCCGCGGTGCCGGCCAGTCCGATCTCGCCCACACCTCTCGCGCCGAGCGCATTCACGACCGTGTCCGGCCGCTCGACGAACGTCACGTCGATCGTCGGCGCGTCGGCGTGCGTCGGCACCATGTAGTCGGCGAGATTGGAGTTGATCGGCGCACCAAACCGCTCGTCGTACGACGTCTCCTCGAGTAGCGCCATGCCGATCCCCATCACGACGGCGCCCTCGATCTGATTTTTGGCGGGCTTCATGTTGATGATCCGCCCTCCGTCGATCACGGTCACCACTCGGCTCACGCGCAGCCGAGCGATCTCCGGCTGCCACGTGACCTCGGCGAAGTGCGCGCCGTACGAGTGCAGCGAGTACTTCTTGTCCTCCTCCGCGCCGAACGTCATGCTGGTGTTTCCGCTCGCGTGGACGCTCGGCAGGTTCGCGCGGGAGAGGACGTCGGCGACGGAGACGGCGCTCGACGCGACACCCTTCTTCTGCACCTTGCCGGCGCGGAACTCGAGGTCGTCGGACTTCGACGCTGCGAACGCGCTGTTCGGTCCCATCGTCGCCGCCTTGAGCAGCGCCCGCACCGCACCCGCTGACGCGTCGACGATCGCGGGGATGACGGACGCCGTCACGAGCGACCCACCCGAGATCGGGCCCGGTGGCAGCGTCGTGTCGCCGAGCCGCACGTCGATCTGTGCGATCGGAAGTCCGAGCGACTCGGCCGCCACCATCGCCAGCACGGTGTAGGTGCCGGTGCCGATGTCCTGGGTGCCGGTCTTCACGCGCGCGGTGCCGTCGCGCAGGATCTCGACCAGTACCTCGGCGGGAAATCGGCCCGCGCCCCACGCGCACGACGCCATCCCCCAGCCGAGCGTGCGGCCGCCCTGCTTCATCGAGCCGACGTCGGCGGTACGCTTCGACCATCCGAACTTCTCCGCGCCGGTCGCGATGCACTCCTGGAGATGGCGCGACGAGAAGGGGAGCTTCTTCGATTCGTCCTGCTGCGGCTCGTTGCGACGACGTAGCTCGATCGGATCGAGCTTGAGCGCGACGGCGAGCTCGTCGAGCGCCGATTCCATCGCGAACAGGCCAGGCACGGCACCGGGGCCACGCATCGCGGTCGGCGTGCCGACGTTCCGCCGCACGAGACCGCCGGTGACCTTGAGGTTCGGTACGCTATAGAGAAACGGCGTGCTCTCGCCGCAGTCCTCCTCGTAGTCGTCGAGGATGGAGGTGTGGTTGAGCCAATCCTGCCTGAGCGAGACGAGCTTGCCGTCCGCCGTTGCGCCGAGCCGGAAGCGCTGCTGCGTGCGAGGCCGGTGCCCCACGGCTTCGAACATCGACTTCCGGCTGACGACGAGCTTGACGGGCTTCTTCAGTTCGCGCGCGGCACCGGCGGCGAGCAGCGAGTGCGTCCACGGCCAGAGCTTGCCGCCGAAGCCACTGCCGAGAAAGTGCGACACGACCCGCACGTTCTCCTTGGGTACGCCGAGCATCTGGTGCACGACGTCGCGGTGGTTGACGATGGCCTGCGACGTCTCGTACAAGGTCACCGAGTCGCCATCCCACGCCGCCACGCTCGCGTGCAGCTCGATCGGATTGTGCGTCTCGGGCGGCGTCACGTAGGTCTGGTCGATCTTCACCGCCGCCGCATTGAACGCGGCGTCGGCGTCGCCGCGCTCGGAGCGCGTGCTCACCGACTCGTTCGGCGCGAGCTTCGGCTCGACGTCGTGCGCGCTCTTCGCGTAGGTCACGCGCACCGCGTGCGCCGCGGCGGTCGCCTGCTCGAAGGTGCGCGCGACGGCGACGGCGACGTACTGGCCCCAGTAGCGGACGACGTCGTCCTCGAACGGCGGTCGTCGTTCGTCCATGTAGTCGGCGAAGCCGTCGGCCACAGCGGAGCGGAAGAACGGCGTGATGTTGCCGCGATGGAAGACGGCGCTCACGCCAGGCATCTTGCGGGCGGCGGCGGCGTCGATCGACGTCACCTTGCCGCTCGCGACGGTGGCGCGCACGGGCACGGCGTACAGCATGCCCGGCAGCGACACGTCGGACGTGTACGTAGCGGTGCCACTCACCTTGAGCGGTCCGTCGATGCGCGGGAGGGCGCCGCCGAGGACTTTCGGCGCGATTGGCTCGTTGGATGTCTGCTTCATGCGCGGGCCAGCCCGGTGGCGAGCCGAAGTGCCTGGGCCAGACAGCGCCGGCCCAGCTCGACCTTGAATCCGTTCTTGCTCTGCGGCGTCGCGTCACCGAGCGCCGCGGCGGCGACGGCGCGGATCGTCTCGTCGCTCACTGCCTTGCCGGTGAGTGCTCGCTCGACGTCCATCATCCGCCACGGCTTGGTGCCGACGCCTCCCATCGCGACGCGCACCCGATCGAAGCGGCCGGCCGTTGCATTCACGACGACTGCGGCCGATGCGAGGGCGAACTCGTACGACGCGCGGTCGCGCAGCTTGAGATACGTGGACGTTGTACCCGCACTCAGCGCCGGCAGCGTCACGTGCGTGACGAGGTCGCCTGGCTCGAGCACCGTCTCGCGCTGCGGCGTGTCGCCAGGCAGCAGATGGAAATCCTGGAACGGGATCGCGCGCTCGCCGTTCAGGCTTCGCACGTGGACGACCGCTTCCAGCGCGGCGAGCGCGACGTTCATGTCCGACGGGTTCGTCGCGATGCAGTGCGAGCTGGTGCCGAGTATCGCGAGCGAGCGGTTCTCGCCGTCGATCGCCGAGCAGCCGGTGCCAGGCTCGCGCTTGTTGCACGGCATCGCGACGTCGCGGAAGTACATGCAGCGCGTGCGCTGGAGGAGATTGCCGCCGGTCGTCGCCATGTTGCGAAGCTGGCCCGACGCGCCCGAGAGCAGCGCTTCCGACAGCACGCGATAGTCGCGCGCGACGGTGACGTGGTGCGCGAGATCGGAGTTGCGGACGAGCGCACCGATGCGGAGGCCGCCGTCTGCCGACGTCTCGACTCTGTCGAGCCCGAGCTTGTTGATGTCGACGACGCGAACGGGTCGTTCGACGTCGAGCTTCATCAGGTCGAGCAGCGTGGTGCCGCCGGCGATGTAGCGGACGTCGGCGCCCTGCTGCGCGGTCTTCGCGTGATGCCCGATCTCGAGTGCCTGGGCGATCGACGTCACCTTCGTGTAGTGGAAGCGGTCCATGGAATTCGCCTCAGGCGCCGCGCGCGGCCGTGGGGTGGGTCCCGTGTCCGCGGACCTCCTGAATGGCCGAGACGATGTTGGGATAGGCGCCGCAGCGGCAGATGTTGCCGCTCATGCACTCCTTCACCTCGGCGTCACTCGTGCCGCACGGTTCTTTCATGAGTGCGACGGCGGACATGATCTGGCCCGACGTGCAGTAGCCGCACTGATAGCCGTCCTGCTCCACGAACGCCTGCTGCATCGGATGCAGCGAGCCTGGTTTGCCGAGCCCTTCGATGGTGGTGATCTCCTCGCCCTCGTGCATGACGGCAAACGTGAGACACGAGTTGATGCGGCGGCCGTCGACGTGCACGGTACACGCGCCGCACTGTCCGTGGTCGCAGCCCTTCTTGGTGCCCGTCAGGTGCGCGCTCTCACGCAGCGTGTCGAGGAGCGTGGCGCGAGGGTCGATCTCGAGTCGTCGGCTCGTGCCATTGATGCGCAGCGTCACGAAGACGGCGCCGGGAATCGGCGGCTCAGCGGCGGGATCCGCGGTCGGCGTGCCCTGGGCGAGAAGCGGCGCGGCCACGGCCGACGCGCCGACGACGCCCAGGCGCCCGAGGAATGTCCGGCGAGAAAGATCGCCAGGCTGATCGGTGTCGCTCACGTGTGCGCTCCACGGCGGAGCAGGAATCGTTCGCGCGGAGCGCGCGGATCATCGCTGCCGACGTGGCAATGTACGGCTCAGGTCACGACGCGGCGAGTCGGTGATCAACGCGCGCGCGACCTGCCTGGTTCACGGCGTGGCCGTCGCCCTCACGTTCGCTACCGGAAGACTCCCTGCCGTGGCGACGAGCGAGTTCTGTCCAGCGACCGCTCCCATCGTCCACTTGGTCGCGATCTCACCGTTCGCGTTGGTCACCCCGGACTGGGGCGTGATCCCGCCGCCTCCTTCAGTGACGGTGAAGGTGAGCGGGATGCCGACCATGGGCTGGTTCGCGCCGCCCACGACACGGATCACGACGTCGTTCTTGAGC
>JBDTOD010000199.1:0-6635 GCA_039933415.1 bacterium | reverse complement strand
GATCACTTCAAGAAGCTCGAAGGCCTCAGGGTGTGCATCTGCGGCGACGTGCTGCACTCGCGCGTCGCGCGCTCGAACATCTGGGGACTCCAGAAGATGGGCGCCGAAGTCGGCGTATGCGGGCCGCGGTCGCTCCTGCCCAACTGCATCGACGACTTCGGCGTGACGGTCTTCTCGCGCATCGAGGACGCGATCCAGTGGGCCGACGCGCTGAATGTGCTGCGCCTGCAGCTCGAGCGGATGCAGGCGGGCTACATCCCGTCGCTGCGCGAGTACAACCGGGTCTTCGGTATCTCCAGCGAGCGGCTCGCCCGAGCGCCCAAGGACCTGCTCATCCTCCATCCTGGTCCAATGAATCGCGGCGTCGAGATCGATTCCGACGTGGCCGACGGACCGCACAGCGTGATCCTCAACCAGGTGACCAACGGCGTGGCCGTCCGCATGGCAGTGCTCTATCTCCTCGCCGGCGGCAAGCCGGAGCTCGCGGACGCCGCCAAGGGCGGAGGCGGCCGATGACACGCGGCCCACACCGTGGCACGCTGCTCCTGCGCGGCGGACGAATCATCGATCCGTCCCAGAACCTCGACGAGATCGGCGACGTGCTGCTGTCGGACGGCGTCGTCGAGGCGACGGGCCGGCTCGGTGAGATTCGTCGCGACGGCGACGAGCTTCGCGACGTGGACTGCGCGGGACGCGTCGTGAGTCCTGGCTTCATCGACGTGCACTGTCATCTGCGCGAGCCGGGCCGCGAAGAGGTCGAGACGATTGCGTCGGGGGCGCGCGCCGCCGCCGCGGGCGGCTTCACCGCGGTCTGCGCGATGCCGAACACCGATCCGGTCACCGACAATCAGGCCGCGGTCGGCTTCGTCATCAGCCAGGCGCGACGCGCCGGCGCGGCACGCGTCTATCCGATCGGGGCGATCTCGATCGGCGAGAAAGGGGAGACGCTCGCCGAGTTCGGCGAGATGGTCGGCGCCGGTGCGGTCGCGGTGAGCGACGACGGCAAGCCGGTCGTGAGCGCGCAGCTCATGCGCACCGCGCTCGAGTACGCGCGGACCTTCGGCATTCCGGTCGCCGACCACTGCGAAGAGCCGACGCTCGCCGCCGGCGGCACGATGCACGAAGGAATGGTGAGCGCACGGCTCGGCCTGCGCGGCATCCCCGCCGAAGCCGAAGAGATCATGGCGATCCGCGACATCCTCCTCGCGCGGCTCACCGGTGGTCACATCCATCTCTGCCACATGAGCACGAAGGGCTCGGTGGAGCTCATTCGGTGGGGCAAGGAGCGCAACATCAACGTGACGGCGGAGGTGTGTCCGCACCACCTCTCGCTCACCGAGGATGCCGTCGGAGCGTACGACACGAACGCGAAGATGAATCCGCCGCTGCGAACGCACGCGGATGTGGAAGCGCTCCAGGAGGCGGTGCGCGACGGCACGATCGACGTCATCGCCACCGACCACGCGCCGCACCACTATGACGAGAAGGAGCGCGAGTTCGCCGATGCGCCGAACGGCATCATCGGGCTCGAAACGGCGCTCGCCGTGAACCTCACCTGGCTCGTCCACCGTGGCATCGTCGAACTGCCGATGCTCGTGGAGCGCATGTCGTGCGCGCCGGCACGTCTGTTCAAGCTGCCCGGCGGATCACTGCGGAAGGGCGCCCTCGCCGACGTCACCGTGTTCGATCCCGACGCCGCCTGGACGGTCGATGCCACGAAGTTTCGCTCGAAGGGCCGCAACACGCCCTACGCCGGGCAGACGCTTCGCGGCCTCGTCGAGCTGACCGTGGTCGGAGGGCACGTGATCCACCGTCGAGGGGAGTAGACGGCCAATGCTCCGCGAATTGCTGGCCGAGGAGATCGTCGCCGTCTGCTGTCGGCTGTACGATCGCGGGCTCATCGCGGGGCAGGATGGCAACGTCAGCGTGCGACTCCCCGGCGGAAACATCCTCGTGACCCCCGCCGGTCTGTCCAAGGTGGACGTGACGGTCGAGGACCTGGTCGAGCTGACGCCGGAGGGGGCGATGGTGACCCACGGGTGCTCCGCTTCGTCCGAAGTAGGGATGCATCTCCGCATCTATCGCGAACGGACCGACGTCCGCGCGGTCGTGCACGCTCATCCACCGGTCGCGACCGCGTTCGGTGTGGCGGGCCGCGACTTCATGGACGCGATCCTACCCGAAGTTATCTTCCACCTGGGCACCGTGCCGCTCGTGCCATTCGCCCTGCCGGGAACTCCAGCGCTTGGTGACGCGATGGCGCCCTTTCTGGCAAGCCACGACGCGTTCCTGTTGGCGAGCCACGGCGCGACGACAGTCGGGCCAACGCTACGCCTGGCGCATCAGCGCATGGAGAGCCTCGAGCACGCGTCGAGAATTCTGCATGCCGCGGCGGCGCTCGGGCCGGCGACACGGCTGCGCGGCGAGGATGTTGCGGCGTTGCGAGCGGCGCGAGAGCGGGCGCAGGTGGAGTGGGAGGCTGAGGCAGTACGAATCGAGGCGGAGGAAGACGAATGAGCGACGAGACGGCGGACCAGCGCGACACGCACGGTGAGGCCTCCGAGGGCGGGAGCTCGCCTCTCTCGGCCGTGAGCGCGCTGATGGACGAGCGGCGCAAGTACGAGAGCTGGCTCGAAGCGCTGGAGGCCAAGCGCGGGGCGACGCCGGAGCGGGTGTTCACGCGCGTGCACGCGGATTATTCGGCGCGGCTCGACGTCGTGCTCAATGAGCTCGTCGCGCACTCCGGCGGCCTCCGCACGGAGCTGATGTCGCTCTCGACGCAGCTGGCCACGCTGGAGGACGAACAGCAACAACAGCGCGACGAGCGGGCCGAGGCCGAGCTGCGGGCGCACGTCGGCGAACTCTCGGTCGATGCATGGCAGAGCTTTTCGACGTCCACCGACAAGTCGCTGGACGACCTGACGGCTCGGCACACCGATCTGGAGCGTGAGCTCACGCGGACGCGTGAGCTGCTCACCGAGGCCGAGCGGCCCGCGACGCCGCGCGGAGCGGCTGCGGTGCCGGCCACGCCATTGGTGCCCGAGCCGGCATCAGTAGAGGCGGTCGAGGCACGGTCGTCGGAAGGGCAGGACAGCGCGGCGCGCGACGACGTCGCGACGAGCGAGCAGAGCGCCGCGGCGCCGGGCGCGAGCGGGCAGCCCGTCGAGCTACCGGCATCCGCGAGCGTGGCGGAGACGGCGATGATCGGCCAGGCGGCCCATTCGCCCACCGCAGATCGCGGGGACGCCGACGTCACGCCCCAGCCGACGCAGCGCGCCGATGCCACCCGTACCTCGGGCGAGGTGGCCGGCGCGTTCGACGAGCTGGCGTTTCTCAGCTCCGTCGTCGACACGCCGACCGGCGCGACGGACGTTCCGGCGCCGACGGATCGCGGCGACGAGCGCTCGCGACGCGACAGCTTTGCTCAGCGCGCGTCGGAAGCCGACATCGTTAATCTGTCGGCCGATCCGGGCACGATGCTCGAAGGCACCGCGCCGGCGCGCAACTCCCCACTCGCGATGAACGTGTCGGGCAACATCCCGATCGTCATCAAGGACAAGAGCACCGAGGCGGCCAAGTCGCTCAAGTGCGGCGAGTGCGGCTCGATGAACTATCCGACCGAGTGGTACTGCGAGCGTTGCGGCGCGGAGCTGGCCTCGCTCTGATCCGCATCTGATGAACGCGCAAGCAAAACGCCGGTCGGCTGCATGCCGACCGGCGTTTTCCATCGTGCGAAGCGAGCGACGTCAGGCCGCGGCGACCTTGGCCATCTTGCTCTTCTGGCGCGATGCGAGGTTCTTGTGCACCAGACCCTTGCGGGCGGCGCGGTCGAGCAAGCTGACAGCTACGGCGCGCTCGTCGGCGGTGGCGGTTGGCGCCTTGGCCTTCTTGAGCGCGGTGCGCAGCGCGGACCGCTGGGCGCGGTTGCGCACGGTCGCGGCGCGCGACTTCCGCATGTTCTTCTTCGCGGATGCGATATTCGGCACGAAAGATCTCCAAAAATCTCGGTAGGACTCGCGAGAGTCGCGAACCCTGAACGTACCGGCGACATAGAGCGAAGTCAAGGTATCACACCGCTTTGGCAGTGGGTCACTTTGATTGTAACGCCTCGGTTTCTCCGCATTCCAAGGGTGGTTACCTGTCGGGGTATGGATCGGTCATTTGAGGCGGAGTCTTGCAGCGATGCCGTTAGTCGGCGATACTCGCCGGATGTTCCAAACGCCCGCCACTGCCGACACTGGATGGACGCACCTCGTCCTTCCAAACGACCCCGTAGCGTTTTGGACCGCCGCATATACGATCGCCACACTCGTACTCGCGGGGGTCGCGATCTTCGGCTTACGGTCCGTCTCGCTTTTCAGGACGGATATGAAGAACCGCAACACGCGCGAGGCGGCGCAGGCCACAATAGATCGATGCGTGGAAATGTCTCGCGAATTGCTGCCGCGCTACACGGCAATGATGGCGGGGCTGAAAGCCAAGGGCATCAAGCTATTCGTGCGCGATGCCAGTCAGGTATCGTTCACGAAGTCCGAAGAAGTAAAAAAGATCAACGAAGCGATTGTCTGGATGAGGCAGCTTGACGAGCCCCTCTTGCAACAGGTTATCGGGATCATGAACCAGTTGGAAACTTGGTCCATGAGCTTCACTCACAATCCGTCGCTCGCCGACGAGAAAGTCGCATTTGAACCATGCTCGTCCGTTTTCTGCCAGATGGTAATGTCGCTGTACCCGATGTATCTCACACAGCGAAGAACAAATCCTGCAAGCGGACCATTTCAAAATACCGTCACGCTGTTCCAGGGCTGGTACGCAAAGAAAGCCAAAGACCAGTTGCTAGAGCAGCTGAAGCGACAGGAAGACGGACCGAAATTGCCACCTACAATCGGGAACTAGCGCCAAATCGGCGGTGTAGGTCTAGTACCTCTCAACTGAGGAATCAACTAATGGCCATCGGCTTCTAGCACCCAACGAGTTGGCAAGGCCCCGCGCTCATGAGCGCGGGGCCTTTTTTATCGTGCGCTCACCAGCAGCCGTTCAGGATCAAGCAGTTGGAGCATTTCTTCGACCGACCAAACATGGTCAGAAATGCCTGCTGCCATCGCCGGAGTGGTGCGCAGTCCGTTCGCCGCTTTGGTCAACGTCATGTGCGGACGGCAGTAATTGTAGAAGAAGAACATGAGCGAGACGGCGTGTACATGGTTCTCCGCCTTCTTGCTGAATGCGTTGGTCAGGCGCGTGAAGCGCCGGTTGCCCATGCGGATCGACAGGTTTGACCGCTCGATGTAGGACGTGGACGCCTTCGACATGTCCGGCTTGCCGAAGACCACCGTCTTTTCCGACGACAGCACCACGGGACTCGGGCTGTACCGCCCGCCCTTCGGTCCCTCGTGCGTCGTGCCGAACTCCTTCCGCACCTGTGCGTAGTCGCAGCCGTTCCAGCCGAAGGCTTCTTCCACCGCGCGCGTGTAGTGCGTCAGACCGTCCGTGGTCAGCTGTACGCGATTCGCGAGGCGGGGCGCTAGGTCACCCATGAACTCACGCGCTGCCTCGCTGGTGCGCGGTCCCACGAGCCACGAGATCATGAGCTTGGAGTCCGCATCCATCGCGGTGAACGTCCAGATATCGCCCTGGCTCTCGTTCGTCGCGTTTGCTGCCTTGGCACCCACGAACGACCAAATCTCGTCTGCCTCGACGCGCACCGTCTTGAGGTTGCGTAGGGTCACGTCTTGATAGATCGAACAAAACTCGCCAAGCTCCACCAGCAGCTTGAGCACCGTCGCCTTCGCGGTGTCGGTCAGGCGAGCCGTCGCGCGCACAGAGTTGCCTTCGCAGAGAGCGCGAACGATGGCAGCACGGCGGGTGTCGGTGAGCTTGTTCATGACAATCAATCTAGTCTAATGCTCAAGCATGTCAAGAGCCTTCTTGACGCCGTTTGCTGGCTTGACGTTGCGCATTGACAGCCTATGGCTTGCCCCTATATTTTGGGCAAGCCATAGGCGCAATTGCGTCTGCGGTCGATGTGCCCCCGGCAGGACTCGGACCTGCGACTTCCCGTTTACGGGACGGGTGTTCTATCCAGCTGAACTACGGGGGCGGTGTAGGGGTCAGGGGCGCGCTGGCGCCCCCTCCCCGGTCAGGTCGATCTATTGTCTTCTCACGCGGTCCTCCTGATTAAGTGTGAGTCAAAAGCGGCTACGGGCGTCCTCCCCAGGAATCCCCCGTAGCCGCTTTGGCATGACTATGCGTCGTCCTCGACGTAGAGTCCGCCTTCTGGGTCGCGCATCACCTTCTCATTCTTGACTGACTGGCCGATTATCGTCTGAACGATGCGACGTTCGACTGGGAACGCGGGCGACTCAAAGCCAAGCCGGTCTGCAACCTGACCGGACGACAGGCCGGGCTCCCCCCGAATGACACTGAGGATTCGGGCCGTAAGCGTCTCCTCCTTGGGGGCAGGGCTCGTAGGCTCCTCCAACGCCTTCGGCGGGTGATCGCCCAAGATCGCGTAGATACCCTTGCCGAGCCGAACAAACCCCTCGCGGTCGTGTGCCCGCCTCCAAAGCAGATCGGCGAGGACCTTCTTGGGGTCCTTGACGGTACCGAAATCGACGTTGATACGAACTAGGCGATCG
>JBDTOD010000198.1:0-6721 GCA_039933415.1 bacterium | reverse complement strand
CTAGCGTCGCCGGCGAAGATGCGCCGGCGCCACGCGACGCTCGACGAACGCCAGTGCGCCGTCCATGAGCAGCGCGAGCAGCGCAGCCGGTAGTGCGCCAGACAGCACCATGCGCGTGTCGGCGAGCGCGAGGCCGGTGACGATGGGCTCACCGAGCCCACCGGCACCGATGAACGCCGCGAGTGTCGCCGCGCCCACCGTTATGACGGCCGCTGTGCGTACCCCCGCCATGATCGCGGGCGCGGCGAGCGGCAGGCGCACCTGCAGCAGTCGCTGCCTCGGCGTCATGCCCAGCGCCTCTGCTGCTTCCACCGCATCGGGATCGGCGTCGCGCACTCCCGTGTACGTCCCGCGCGCGATCGGGAAGAGTGCGTACAGCCAGAGCGCGACGAGTGCCGGGACCACGCCGATGCCGAGGAGCGGCACCATGAACGCGAGCAGCGCGATGCTCGGGATCGTCTGGAGCACGCCAAGCCCGCCGAGTATCGGCTCCGCGACCCGGCGCGCGCGTTCGAGCGCGAGGCCGAGTGGGATCGCGACGAGTGATGCGGCGGCGAGTGCCAGCGCGACCAGCCACAGGTGCCGGAGGACCAGCTGACCCAATGCGATGCGACGGCCCCAGAGGTATGTACCGAACGACTGTTCGCGTGCTGTGCCCGACGTGATACCGCCTCTCGCGTTCCCCGCTGCGCGTGACACGGTTGCCAGCCCGAGCTCGCGCAGCGCAGACGTCGCGACTGTTCGCGCGTCTTCGCCGTCTACTTCGACTCGCCTGTTCAAGCTGCGCATCGTCGCTTCGTCCAGGCGCCCACTGAGCAGGGTCAGTGCGGCGACGACGTCACTCCGTGCGGCTGCTCGTGCACCGAGCAGGGCGGCCGCCTCGTACGGCGGGAAGAAGTGCCGGTCATCGGCGAGCACGACGAGGCCATAGCGCGCGAGCAACCCGTCGGTGGAGTAGCCGTCGACGACGTCGACGGAGCCATTCGTGAGCGCCTGGTACTTGAGCGCAGGCAGGAGCGGCGTGATCGTACGCGGTCGGATGCCGGAGCCATATACCTTCGCCAGCCCAGCGAGACCGTCCTGCCGCTCGATGAAGTCGGACGTGAAGCCCGCCCTGAGATTCGCGCCTTCGCGCGCGAGGTCGCCGAGTGTGCGCAACCGGTACTGGGCCGCGGTGCTGGCGCGCACCGCGACGGCAAAGGTGTTCTGGAAGCCGAGGGGCGGCAGCCACCGCATTCCCCAGCGAGACTGGAAGGCGCTGTCCACGTGCGCATAGACACGGCGCGTGTCTGCAAGCGTCTCGGGCGGCAGCGTGTCGTGCAGGACGGCAAGGAGTCCCGTGCCCGTGTACTCCGGATAGACGTCCACCGCACCCTGGCGGAGTGCTTGGACGAGGATCTCCGTACTTCCGAGCCCTGGCTTGCGGTCGACGGGGATGCCCCGCGCCTCCAGGAGTTGCGCGAACATCTCGGCGAGAATGTACGACTCGCCGAACGGCTTGGATGCGATGACCACGGGTCGCTGATCCGCGCCGGTCTGCTGCGCGTGCAGCCCGGAGCCTCCGAGCGACAACAGCGCCACGAGCGTCACCGCCATGCTCCCGCGCATCACGCCTGGCCGCGGCTGCGTGCACCAGCAAGGGCGCGCTCGAGCAGCGATGCCACGTACGGCGTTGCCGGGGCAACGAGCATGTCATTCAGCGTGCCCCGTTGCTCGATCCGGCCGGCACGCATCACCATGATCTCTCCCGCCTGGAATTCGGCTTCGAGCACGTCGTGGGTGACGAGCAGCGTCGTCATGCCGAGCTCTCGGCGGAGTGACGCGAACAGGGCCTGCAGCTCCGAGCGACTGATCGCGTCGAGGGCGCTGAACGGTTCGTCCATGAGGAGCACCCCCGGCCGCGCGGCGATGGCGCGAGCGAGGGCCACGCGCTGGCGCTGGCCGCCAGAGAGCTCGTGCGGAAAGCGCGCACCGAACACGTCGGGTGCGAGGCCGATCAGTGTGAGCGCCTGCCGTGCTGCATCGATTGCGTCGCGCTGCTCGAGCAGCTCGGGGACGAGAGCCGCGTTCCGGAGCACATTCCAGTGCGGCAGGAGACCGCCGCGCTGCGGCACGTAGCCGATATGCCGTCGGAGTTCGGCGGGCGGCCGTTCTCCGACGTCGATGTCTCCAACCGTCACCGTGCCCGTCGAGGGCACGACCATGCGATTGAAGCAGCGGAGCAACGTGGTCTTGCCCGCCCCACTCTCGCCGATGATGGCGACGCACTGCCCCTGCGCGACGCGGAAGCTCACGCCGTCCACGGCCGCGGTGCCGCCGAGGACACAGCGCACGTCGCGGGCCTCGAGGGGCGCGGGGCCTTCGGGCAGGTCCGGCAGGCGGTCTCGGGTTAGGGTATCAATCCCTCGGAACTGGGACCAGGCTGACGGGCGTGATCGTGCTCGTGCACCGTGTGAAGCCCGGGTACAGGAATTTGTGGATGGCGTCGACATCGTCCGCTTCCACGATGAAGAAGAGCGTGTGCTGGGCGTTGGCGCCATACCGTCCAAGCAGCTTCACTCCCTTCACATCGGGTTGAACAAAGAGTTCGAGCCGCCAGTATCGCGCGGGCATGTTTCAGGAGTGTGCACCTGCGTGATATGGAAGAGCACTGGTATCTCCGCGTGGTAGTGAAAGGTGCAAAGAATCTGTTCGACACGTGGCGCGCTGGTCAATCGCGGAACGAGAATGTCGCACGGGTCGATGGCGCCACGAATCGGCGCGATGGCGGCAGGAGGCGTTGCGTGAGCGCAGAAGCGCCTGCATGAGTCGAAGCTCCTTGCCAACGCTCGTCGTTGAGCGGATGTTGAGACCGCCCGCCCAGCACGGCGGCCCGGGCGCGTTCCAGCAGCGCTCGTCATTGCACCGCCCTCCCGTCTGTCCCACGGAGCTTCGCCCATGCAGTCGAACCGCGAGCACATGCAGTCCCTCTACGACGCCTTCGCGCGCGGCGACGCCGCCGCGGTGCTCGGTGCGTTCGATCCCGGAATCATCTGGAATCAGGCCGAGAGCTCCCCGTACGCTGCCGGCAATCCGTACGTGGGGCCACAGCAGGTCGGCGAGGGCGTCTTCGCCCGCCTCGGCAGCGAGTACGAAGGCTTCACGGTGCGCCCTGAGACGCTCCTGCAGGACGGGGACGTAGTGGTCGCACTCGGGCGGTACGGCGGGACGTTCCGGGCCACGGGCCGCGGGCTGGATGCCCAGTTCGTCCACGTGTGGACCTTGCGCGACGGGCGTGTGATGCGCTTCCAGCAGTACACCGACACGGCGCAGCACGCCCGCGTGACCGATGTGGCCGCGGGGGCCGTCACCGCACCAGTCTAGTTCTTCGTCAGCGCGCGCCCCTTCACCACTGCGTCGGTGTCGTCGTAGCTCTCGACCTGCATCCATGGCCACTACCGCCGCAATTGTCACGCGGAGGCGCTGAGGTGAGCGGAGGCGCGGAGCACTGGAACGGCGACGGCAATTGAGAGGGTGCGGGGATGGCCTCTCCGCCACGCCGCCAACAACACCGTCAGGCCGTGATGGTTTGTTAGCGCGGCCGCTTCCTCCGCGCCTCCGCGATCAGTGCTCCGCTCCTCCGCGTGACAACTGCGGCGATATGAGCATTGCCGACGCATTGGGTCGCGCGAACTAGTTCTTCGTCAGCGCGAGCCCCTTCACCACCGCCTCGGTGTTGTGCCCGAAGCGGATGCCGTAAACGCCGTCCGTGCTCGTGAGCTTGTTCGCGCCCATCGCGACCGACTTGTCGTAGCTGCCGACTACCTGGCCATTGATCGCGCACTCGACTTTGTCCCCCTTCACCGACAGCGCGATCTCCTGCGTCACGCTCGCGCCGGCGCCGCTCGCCTTGTTGATCGCCGCGTTCGGCTCGCCGCGCCCGTTCAGGCGGAAGGTCGAGTCGCCGCTGAAGCCGCGCACGATGAACCGGCCGTCGCCGTACGCCGTGCAGTAGAGGTACGACTGCTTGTTCGTGCCCATGTCGTTCCCCGCGATGAACACGCCGTACGGATGCGGGTGGCCGTTGAGGCCCATGTACTTCTCTTCCGTGAAGGTCGCCTTCACCGTGTAGTTCCCGGTCGCGGCGTTCGACGGATTCCAGTACGCCACGGCGGGTCCGGTGGTCACGTGCAGGTCGTTGCCGGCCTTCTCGAGCTTGGCGCCCTCCAGCTTCCCTCCGCCCTTCACCTCGCCGGGATCGATCTTGCCCTGCCAGCCGGCGACCTTGATGCCGCCGTCCACCACGGCGTGCGACGCGTCCTGTGCCGCGGCCACGCTCGACGCCGCCAACAGACTCGCAACCACAGCAGCCTTGATCCGCATGACACACCTCGTAGAAAGTGAGTTCTCCCTCGTCGAGCTCTGATTCGCACGCGACTGATTGCGCGGCGGTCGGCGTTACCGGCCGATGGATTTCACGAATTCCGCAATCGCCTCCACCAGCCCGGGCGCGAGCGGCGCATCCGGCGCGCGGTAGCTCGCGAGCTGCCCTGCCATGTCGGCCGGCGTCTCCTTGAGGACGTGATTCATCGTAGGGATCCGCGCGACTCGGCAGCGCGCGTTCGCCTTCTCCAGCAAATCGGCTTCCATCGGCGCCACCTGCAGATCGTGCGCTCCCTGGACGATCAGACAGGGTGTGGAGAGGCGTGCGAGCTCTTCCCGGCCCGAGTACTTGAACCACGACATCAGATACGGCTGCACGCTCGGGCGAAACAGGCTCGCGAGCATCGTCGGCACCGAGTCGACCTTCTCTCCCCGCTTGAGCCGCACCATGATGGAGTCGGCCTCCGCGAGCAGAGGCGCGGGCAACTGTCGTGCGAGCTGGTCGTGGACCACCTCGTCGGCGGGGCGCGCGGGCCCCGCGATAGACACATAGCCGGCGGCGGGCGCCTGCCGCATCGCGAGCAGCCCGAGCAAGGCACCTTCACTATGCCCCGCCACGATCACCGGGGAAAAGCGACGGTCGCCGGCGAGCTGGCGGAGCCACGCCGCAACGTCTTCCGCGAGCAGCTCGAAGCTCAACTGCGCTTCCGGGAGCATCGCGGAGAGGCTTCCCCCGACGACACGCTTGTCGAAGCGGAGGGTGGCGATCTGGCGCGCGGCGAGCGATTCGGCGAGCTGGCGCAGCGAGCCCGGCGTGAAGCCTGGTCCATTCCCGTCGCGGTCCGTGGGTCCGGAGCCGGCGATGAGCAGGACGACCGGCATCGGTGTGCTCGCGCGCGGCACGAGGAGCGTGCCGGCGAGTCGTCCGGGAGCGCGCAACACGCTGACCGCTTCCGCCACGGGCGCGGACGTGCTCTGCGCGCCAAGAGGGTCGGCGCCAAAGAGCATTGCAGCAACGCCAAGCATCGCGCTCACGGGGCGAACGACGTCCATGGTTTTCGCTGAAGTGTACATGCCGCGAGGCTCACGGTCACGGGCGCACCGGCCATAGCTCCGATGGCGTCCGCGCCGTACGCAGATACGACTCTACGCGTTCGACGACCGGCGCGTTGGCCGCTGCGACGTCGTGTTCCTCGTGCGGGTCCGCGGCGAGATCGTACAGCTCGAGCGGCTTGCCGACGCCGAGCCGCACGGCCTTCCAGTTGCCCATCCTCACGGCCTGCTGGAATCCGCGCTCGTGGAACTCCCAATAGAACGTGTCGTGCGCCGGCTGCGACTCACCGCGAAGCGCTCGCGCAATGGACTTCCCGTCCAGTCCTTCCTGCACGCGAGCGCCGGCCAGCTCGGCCAGCGTCGGGAAGATGTCCCAGTGCGCCGATGGATAGTCACTGACGCGTCCTGCCGGGATCTTGCCGACCCAGCGTGCGATCATCGGCACGCGGATGCCGCCCTCGTAGAGATCGCGCTTGATGCCGCGGAGACCGCCGTTGCTCTTGAAGAACACGGGATCGCCGCCGCCCTCCTGGTGGGGACCGTTGTCGCTGATGAACAGGATCAGCGTGTTCCGCTCGAGTCCACGCGCGCGAAGATGCTCGACGATGCGGCCGATGTCGCGGTCCATCCGCACGATCATCGCCGCGTATGCCGCGTGCGGATCCGGCTGCGAGCGATATCCGAGCGATCTGCCATCGGGATTGGCGCCCGTGGGCCGAGCATCGGCGGCCGCGTTCGCGTAGGGACGTTCCGGAAACTTCCCTCGGAATTCCGCGAGCGACGACTCCGGTACGCGCAGCTCGGCGTGCGGCACCGTGTAGTTCAGATAGACGAAGAACGGCCGACGATCCTTGCGGTCGATGAAGGCGAGCGACTCCCGCGTGAAGAGATCGTTGACGTAGTCGCGGTCGACGTCCACGGCGACGCGCTTGCCGTTGCGCCACAAGTGATCGGTGTACTGCCGATGCGCGTGCCGATGATCGAGAAAGCCGAACGAGTAGTCGAAGCCCTGTTTGTCCGGTTGACCCGTGCTCCCGGCCACGCCCAGCCCCCACTTGCCGACGACGGCGGTTCGATATCCCGCCGTGTGCAGCACCTCGGCGATCGTGACGTCCTCGGGTCGAAGCGCGATCTCACCATTGCCCCGGATCCATGTGTGCCCGGTGTGCAGGCCGGTCATCAGGCTCGCTCGAGAGGGCCCGCATACGGTGCTGCCGGCGTAGTACTGAGTGAACCTGATCCCTTCGCGCGCCAGCTTATCCAGCGCGGGCGTCTGAAAGTTGGCCTGCCCGTACGAGCTCAGGTC
>JBDTOD010000197.1:0-6749 GCA_039933415.1 bacterium | reverse complement strand
TGGTGCCTCATCATCCCCGCCTCGCTCTTCGTGCCCGGCTACTACCGGTTCCACCACGCGGTCGCGCTCGATGAGATGGCCAGCGGATCATCCGGCGCGACACCGCTCCACCAGACGCTCGCGTCGCCCTGGCTCGCCGTGATGGGACACGACTGGTGGGCGCGCGTCGAGTCCTACGACGCGATCATCAACGTCGTGTGGCGTCTCGCGTCGTGGTCGCTCATCATCTGGGGCATCGTCTGCGCAATGCGAGTCTGGCGCATCGTCCATCGGTCGCGGCGCCCGTTGGCGCGTCAGGTCAGCTCGATTCTGATCGATGGCGTCCCCGTGCTCGTCACCGGATCCGTCGGACCGGCCACGGTCGGCGTGCTTCGCGCCCGCGTGCTCGTTCCTCGCTGGGTACTCGCGCTGCCGCCCGTGCAGCGGAAGTACGTGATCCGCCACGAGGACGAGCATCGCCGAGCGCATGACGCGACGCTGCTCTTCTTCGCCTCGCTCCTGCTCGTGCTCGTGCCGTGGAATCTCGCGCTCTGGTGGCAGCTCCGCCGGCTGCACCTCGCCGTCGAGATGGATTGCGACGATCGTGTGGTCGCCGCGCTCGGCGACGCGAGGGCCTACGGCGAGATGCTCCTCGAGATCGCGCAGACCGTCGGCCGAGGACCGCGGCTCCAGCCGGCGCTGCTCGGCGGCGTCGGCATGCTCGAGCGGCGGCTCACCGCGCTGATGGCGCCGGAGCCGAACCGGCTCGTGCAGCGATTGCTGCTGCCCGCCGCGGCGCTCGCGCTCGTGCTCGTGGTGTTGTACACGCCGCATCCGGTGCTCGGGCACGCCACGCACGCGTTGCACGTCGCCACCGCGACGGCGGCTCGATGACCGACCTCCGTCTCACCCAGCGCGAGCTGGACATCATGAGTGTGCTCTGGGAGCTCGGCGAGGCGACGGTGCACGAGATCCGCGACAAGGTCGATCCGAGTCTCGCGTATACGAGCATCTCCAGCATGGTCCGCACGCTCGAGCTGCGCGGCTTCGTCGCACATCGGCGCGGCGAGGGGAAGACGCACGTCTACTTCGCCAAGATCGACCGCGAGGCGGCGGGCGAATCGGCGCTCGGCCGCGTGCTCGACAAGATCTACGGCGGCTCGCCGATCAAGCTCCTCGCGCAGCTCGTCGAGCAGAAGAAGCTGTCGGAGTCGGAGCTCGCACGCATGCGCGAGCTGCTCAAGCGCCCGCCGAAGAAGCGCTAGCGCGCGAGGCTCACGCGCGCCGCGTCGTCGTGGCGCGCGTCACCGACTTCGTCGCCCGCTTCACCGTCTTCATCGCGCGGGTCTTTGGTGCAGGCGCGAGCCGCCAGAACTGCCGCTCGTCGATCACCGTCACCTTGATGCCCTGCTTCGCCAGGCGACGCACCTCGATCAGCTTCGAGCCCGCGTCGTCGCCGGCGATCTGCTGGGCGTTCGGGCGGCCGCGCACCAGCACGTCGGTCGTCGGCCCCGGCTTCGACTGCACGATCGCCCCAGCCTTTTTCGCGGCCTTCACCGCATCGGCGCGCGGCCGCTCGAGAAAACCGGTGAACGAGAGCCGCTTCCCGTCGAGGCTCCGCACCCGTCCGAGCGGCGATTCCGTGGGCCGCTTCCGAAGCGCCTCGGCCAGCTCGCTCGCGGCCTCGTAGCGCTTGCCGCGCGAGCCGAGGCAGCAGTGGATCACCTCTTTCAGGTGGTCGCTGCACGGCAGGCTCCGCACGTCCTTGCTGCGCATCGGATGCGAGATGTCGCCGATCAGCAGCATCGCCGCGAGCAGGCCGACCTGATAGATGTCGTCGCGCTGCTGCCATCGCCGTACTCGACCCCACGCGATCTCGTTCGGCACGTGAAAAACATTGAACGAGTCGGCCGTGACGCCGCGCCGGCTGAGCTGATGCGTTGCGATCCCGAAGTCGCCAAGCTTGAGCTTCGTCCCTTCGCACACGAACACGTTGAACGGCGTGAGGTCGCGGTGCATCCCGTGCCCGCGGTGCAACGCGTCGAGCGGCCCGAGCAGCGCGGCGATCTCGCGTCGGACGAACTGCTCGCTCTGCGGTCCTTCCCGATCGAGCCACGCGCCGAGGTCACCCTGCTCGGCGTATTCCATCGCGAGGCAATAGCGCATCCCCGTTCCGAACGGCTCGGCAAAGCGATCGAACACCCGCAGCGCTCGATCCTCGCGGCCGAGCAGCTCGGCGAAGTATGCCTCACGCAGCCAACCGGAAAGCCGGTCGCTGATCTTCACGCACACCTGCGCCGGGAGTCCTCCACTTGGCGACGGCGTGGCGAGATAGACCTCGCCGTAGCCGCCTTTGCCGATGAGCTTATCGAGCCGATAGGTGCGGCCCGACTCGGAGCTGTACGCGGTCGGGACACTGTGCGAGGCCGCTGGCGCTGGTGGGATCGGCAGCGTGACCGCGCGCCGAGCCAGGTGCGGATTGTACTTGGTGCCGCGTGCGGTGGGCGGGGGGCGGTGAGTCGCCATGCGTGACAGCGGAGGCGGGAGATGGCAGGGTGGCGCCCGGCCAATCTAGAGTCGCCGCAATGAGCGTCAATGATGCGCTCGCGAGCCTTTGTGGCGGACTTTCAAGGGGTTTTCAAGGGGTTCAAGGGGTCAGCATCGTTGAAACGCGATGACGTTGGCGCGGATTCGGCGACGGTCAAGGGGTCGGCGACGTTCAAGGAGTCAGCGATGTTCACGGAGTGGGGTCAGCATCGTTGAAACGCGATGACGTCGGCGCGAATTCGGCCACGAGCTTCCGCGATGCCTGGTCGTTCTTCGCGGCACCGCGCGAACAGATTCCCAGGTGACCGAATCGAGATGCTTGGGGCTCACGTGGAGACGCGGAGGCCGCGGACAAGAGCCTTGCAGCGATGGATCCTTTCCCCGCGCGTGGCCGCCGTTTTCAACGATGCTGACCCCGGTGAAGGTCTTGAAATGGAGCTTTGCGTTGCACGCGGGGGCGGCATTCAACAATGCTGACCCCTTGAAAACCCCTTGAAAACTGCTCCCTCGATCTGCCCTACTTCCGGTACAGATCGAAGCTCAGGGTCAATCCGCGCCGACCGAGCGCGTTCAGGACGTCCGGCTGGATGACGGTGCTCTGGTTGTCGTCCTCCAGGAACGCACCACAAAACATGTCGGCCATGAACGCGCTCGTGATCTCCTCCCACAACGTCGTGCTGTCGGGGAGTGCAGCCAGCACGTGCATGATCGCCTCGCCGAGCTCCGTTCCGGGCGGCACCTCGAGCCGGTACGTCCACACGCCTGTCGTGTGGACACGCTCACGACCACGACGAGCGGTGACGTCACCCTTCCGCGCGCTGAACGACGCAGCCACACCGAGCTGCTGTGTCAGGAAATCCGGATCGAGGGTGTCCCCACGAATCCGCACCGCCACGCGAAGGCGTGGAATGTTGAGGTCGTCTGCCGCGAGATGCTGGTCGAACCCGATCATTCGTTCTGCTCCATTTCGCGTCACCGGGGAACGTACCCGCGCAGGCATTTCCCGCCAGCGGTCGCCACGCAATCAGAATTCGCTTCTCTCCGTGCGCGTGACTGGTCGGAAGGGCCAGCATGGCGATGCCGCCGCGGTCTGCGCGGTCCAGCGAAGGCCGGTGACGCCAGGTTCGATCGTCCGGCGCGGCTTGCGGGGAGGCTCGGGTGAGACAACGAGCGTCGAATGCGCCCGCCCGCGAGGATTGACGCGCCCGACCGGACGACTAGGATAGCTTACTCCGCGACCCAGAACTTCCGAAACCCGAGAGACCGATGACCAGACGCACGGATGCACTTGCCGAGCGGCTCGAGCAGGGCGTTCACCAGCTCACCGACCTCGCGCGGTCGATGACCGAGGAGCAGTGGCAGACGCGAGTCCCGCACGACGGCCGGAAGGTCGGCGTCGTCGTCCATCATGTCGCGACGATGTATCCCATCGAGATCGAGCTCGCGGTCAAGCTCGCCGGTGGTCAGGCAGTCGAGGGCGTCACCTGGCAGGCGGTACACCTGATGAACGCGGCGCATGCCGGCGACTACGACGGCGTCACCAAGGGCGAAGCGCTCGCGCTGCTCATGCGCAACAGCATGGCGGCCGCCGCCGCGGTCCGCGCGCTCACGGACGAGCAGCTCGACATGGTCGCGCCACTCTCACTGGAGAACGACGGACCACGCAGCGCCCAATACATGCTCGAGGGCCACGCTGTCGGACACGCGTGGCATCACCTGATCGGTATCCGGAAGGCGCTCGGATAGACTGCGACCGCTGGCGTGGCCTGACCTCGCCGGCGCTCGCTCTCGCTCCTACCGCATGCCTCGATCGCTCGGCGCGAGGCCGCTCGTGCCCGCCGGGAGCGTCGCGTCTCCCCATTCCGGTACGCTGCTGCTGTTCGGCGCGAACACTTCGACGGAGAAGGAGAAGGTCCGCCCCTCACCCGGCTGCAACGCACCGACGCCGACGATGTGGCGGCCGATCTCCTCGCCCTTGTCGTTCGTGATCGTGATCAGGGCGGAGTACTCCCACGCCTCCCCGACGTCGGGGTGACGTATGGAGCCGTCGACGCGCAGCGGTGTGATGGTGGGGATCGGTGAGGCATCCCCACCCGCGAATCGAAGGTGTTTCTTGCACGACGGACAGACGGACGCGCTCTGCAATACGACCGCACGACAGTGCGGACAGACGCGCGTCGCGCCGACCGTCGCCGTACGACGAGCGGTGCTCACGATGCGTGACGATTCCCCAGCGTGAATGCGGACGTCGACGCCTGCTCGTCACCCCAGCCGCACTCCACGCGACCGCGCATGCGCGAGCCGGGAGCGACGGTGAGCGTGCCCGCCTTGAGATCGCCTTCGAGCACGCCCGTGGAGAGCAGCTCGACCTTCGCGGCCTGATCGACGTTCCCCTCGATCGTGCCGGCGATCGCGACCGACTCGGCGCGGATGCCGCCGGTGACCTTCGCGTCCTGCTCGATGGTCAGGTCGCCCTGGATGTGGATGTCGCCCTCGAACTTGCCGGCGATGCGCACGTGCCCCGCGCCGTCGATCTTGCCCGTGATCGTGATCCCGGCGGCGACGATCGACTCCTTCGCCTCACGCTGCGGCGAACGCCGCGGGGCGGACGGAGCGATGTCGGGCGTGATCTCGGGCTCTCTCTTCAGTGCGGGTTCCGGTGTCATCGGCGGCGCTTCCTTCGGGGGGAGGGTTGTTGTTGGGACGGAGTTGTTCCAGATGGCCATGACCAAGGTCCTCTATTGGGGTGCGCATCAGTAGCAGAGGGAGGACGGCGATGCTGTCACCCGCGTCACCAAATCCGAAGCGCGCGGAAGCGAGCGCGAGCAGCCGCGTGAGTCTCAGAAGCGAACACGGCCGCTGATTTTCTGCGAGCGAAATGGATCTTCAAAGGCGTGACACTCCGTCTGCTCCGGCCGACGCTTCCTCCTGGTTCGCGCGGTCCGGCTCCCCGCTCAAGACGGTGGCGAGAAATGAGCCGTGACCGATGAAACCAGCTCACACGGGCAGCACCAGCGCCGGCCCGCGGTCGTGCCGGACGAACGCCTCCGCCTGCTCGCACTGGTGCTCCATCCCGCGGAAGCGCGCCATCCGCTCGTGCACTGGATACCACTCCTCCGGCTTCTGGCTCGCGTGGGCGAAGCACGCTTCTCGCTTCTTCTGTGCGACGACGGTGATGTCGACGTAGTCGGTCGGCCGAAAGAGCTGCGTCTGGTCGCCGGAGAGCACCTCGAAGTACGCGAGCGCCGCGCTCTTTCCCGTGCGCAGCCATGCGTCGTAGACGAGGAGCGAGACGGCGCGATGATCTGGATGCGTGTCGACGGGCCAGTGCGTGAAGATGACGTCGGGCTTCTCCGACATCAGCAGCTCGCGCATCGTGGCGTAGGCGGACTTGTCCACGTGCGTATCCCCATCGACCTGTCCGCCGAAGCGCGACGTCGCGCCGAGGATCGTGCAGGCGCGCTCGGCCTCGGCCGAGCGGATGCGCGCCGAGTCGGCGTGCGACGTTCCTGGAATGCCTGCTTCACCGCGGGTGAGATACAGCACGCTGACGTCGTCGCCCTGCGAGACATAGCGAGCGATCGTGCCGCCGCAGCCACTCTCCGGATCGTCCGGATGTCCGCCGGCAACGAGCACTTTCAGCTTCTTCGTCGAGAGAGTCCTCGCCGGTTGCGCGCGTGCGAGCGGCGCGACGCCGAGCGCGGTGAGCGCGAGTGGAGCGACGAGGAGGCGCAGGCTCTCGCGACGCGTGAGGGGCGTCATGGCGTGCGTCCCTGTCGGTGAGGCGCATCGGCCACTTCGAAGCGCGCAGTCAGCCCACCGATCATCGCGTCGAAGGCACCTGGCTCGAGCACGAGCGTGTCGTCTCGCCCAACGAAGCTCAGCTCTCGCGCAGCCACGGCGAAGCTCACTGTGCGCGATGCGCCCGCTTCGAGGCTGAGCTTCTCGAATCGGCGGAGGCGCCGCATCGGGGGCGTCACGGAGGCGACGAGATCGCGGACGTAGAGCTGCACCACTTCCTTGCCGAAGCGGTTGCCGCTGTTCGTCACGGTCACCGACACGCGGACCGAGTCCGTCGCCGCAATGCTCGGCGCGGCGACGCGCAGGTTGGAGTACGTGAACGTCGTGTACGAGAGCCCGTAGCCGAACGGCCACTCCGGATCGTAGCCCTTGGTGGTCGTATCGGTGCCACCGATGTCGGCCGGTCGCGCGCGGTCGTACGG
>JBDTOD010000196.1:0-6852 GCA_039933415.1 bacterium | reverse complement strand
GATGGCAGCTTCATCATGATCAAGGCCGATCCGACGATGGGGCGACAGCTGCGCGTCGTCTTCAACTGGTTCGACGAATTGAGCGGTGCGTCGAAGGCGAGCCCGTGAGGATGGCCTGCGAGTCTAGTGAGGCACCATGCGCGTGAACGGCGCCACGTACGCCTGCAGGTACACGAGAACCCCGACGAGCAGCGCGAGTGCGATGCTGTGCTTGAAGACGAAGCGCAGGATCGCGCCTTCGTTCCCCGACGTCTTCGTCGCCGTGCTCGCCACCACGATGCTCTGAGCGTCGATCATCTTGCCCATCACGCCGCCGGAGCTGTTGGCGGCGCTCATGAGGATCGGCGAGAGTCCGAGTTGCGTGGCCGTGATCTTCTGCAAGCTGCCGAACAGGACGTTCGAGGCGGTATCGGATCCGGTGAGCGCCACGCCGAGCCAACCCAGCAGGGTTCCGAAGATCGGGTACAATACGCCCGTGCGCGCGAACGCCAGGCCGAGGATGGCATCGAGGCCCGAGTAGCGAGTGAGATAGCCGATCGCCAGCATGGCGGTGATCGTGAGCAACGACCTCCACGCCACGAGCATCGTGCGCCCATACACGCGCATCATCCCGCCGAACGAATAGCGGAGGAAGAGCCCTCCGATCAGCGCGGCGAACAGGATGGCGGTTCCCGTCGCCGACAGGATGTTGAACGAGAAGACCGCTGCCTCGGGCGTCGGCGTGGCAACGACCGGCGGCACACGAAACACGAGGCCATCCAGCCCGGGGACGTGCACTTGCGGTGCATAGAGGTGATTGAGCCAGGCCTTGGACTGCGGAAGGCCCCACACGAAGACCAGCACGCAGAGGATCAGCCACGGGGCCCACGCATCTCTCGACGACGCGGACTCGTCACGCGGCGCACGCGGCGCGCGCGTCGGTGAGCCGAGACCGACGGCACGAGGTGCAAAGCGGACGAACAGCGTCACGGAGACAATGCAGATCACGGACGACACGACGTCCACGAGCGTGGGACCGTGATAGTTCGACATCACGAACTGCGGGACGGCGAAGCTGACGCCGGCCACCAGCAACACTGGCCAAACGCGGCGTACGCCGCGCCAGCCCTCGTAGACCGCGATGAGCCAGAACGGCACGATCACGGAGAAGATCGGCAGCTGCCGGCCGATCATCTTGCTCAGGGTCAGCGCGTCGATGCCCGTGACGCCCTGGAGCGCGAGGACCGGTGTGCCCATCGCGCCGAACGCCACCGGCGCCGTGTTGGCGATCAGCGAGAGGCCCGACGCCTGGAGTGGAGTGAATCCCAGACCGATCAGGAGCGCACCCGTGATTGCAACAGGGGTACCGAATCCGGCGGTACCCTCGAAGAACGACCCGACGGCGAACGCGATGAGCACGAGCTGGATGCACCGATCCTCACTCAGCGACGCGATGCTCTCCTTCATTCGTTCGAACGCGCCCTGTTCCGCCGTGAGCTGATACAGGAACAGGATGTTCAGCACGATCCAGCAGATCGGGAAGAGTCCGAATGCGGCGCCAAAGAGGGTTGCACTCGTCGCTGCGCCGATCGGCATGCCAACGATCGTCGTCGCAATCAGGAAGGCGGTGCCCAGCGCCAGGAGTGCCGCGACGTGTGCCTTGACCTTTCCCGACGCGATGCAGCCGAGCAGAACCCCGATGGGAATCGCCGCGACGAGGGTCGACGCACCGGCGGAGCCGAGAGGCGAATAGAGTTGTTGCCACTGCATCCGCTGTTCCCCTCTTGCCGGTGATGGGTACGACTACGGCCGTGATTGTCGCGCGGTCCTCGCCCTCTGTTTTGGGCAACGTATGCCGTCGCGTCGGGGTAGACTAGAGCGCTCGAGTGACGATGCAGTCATCCGGGTTTTCCTCACTTCCTCCGCTGCCGCCACCGCACCGCCTTGGAAATGGAGGCAGCGGTCGGGATGAAACCGGGTCTGACGCGGCGTTTCACTCGGCGGACAATAGCGCCGAGAGCCGGCCGAGCACCTCGCCAAGATCAGGCAGCTCACTGAGCACGGGCGCCACGGGATCCGCACCGAGCCGCTCCATCCGCTCCATCGCATTCCGGATCGTGTAGTCCCTCGGGTTCAGTCCATCGACGACCTCGTCCCAGCGCAGCGGCATCGAGACCGTGGCGCCAGGCAGAGGACGAACGCTGAACGGCGCGACGATCGTCTGGCCGTGCCGGTTCTGCAGAAAGTCGAGGTAGACCTTGTCGCCGCGCCTGGTGACGTGGCGCGTGATCGTCGCGATGTCACCTACCTCGCGGAGCATCACCCGAGCGAGCAGCTCGCCGAGCGTGCGCGATTGCTCGTACGTGCACAGGCGCGCGAGCGGCACCATGATGTGCAGCCCCGTCTTCCCCGTCGTCTTCACGTAGTGCTGGAGCCCGATCTCCTCGCACAGCCGGTGCAGCACCTGCGCGCATCGGATCACGTCGGAGAACGGGGCCTCCTTCGGATCGAGATCGATCACGCACCAGTCGCACTGCTCGAGCGAGCCCACGCTCGACGCCCAGATGTGAATCGGGATGCAGCCGAGGTTGGCGATGTAGAGCAGGGAATCCTCGTCGTCACAGACGAAGTACCGAACGTTGCGCTGGCTCTCGTCGCTCCAGATGGGATGGGTGCGCACCCACTCGGGCGCGAACTCCGGCGCGTCCTTCTGGTAGAACTGCTTGCCATCGATGCCGTCGGGGAAACGGGTCATGACGAGCGGTCGATTCTTCAAATAAGGAAGGATCCACGGCGTCGCGCTGCGATAGAAGTCGATGAGATCGCCCTTCGTGTATTTGTCCGCCGGCCAGTAGATCTTCTTGAGGTTGGAGAACTTCGTGGGATGCGGATCGGTTGCGATGAGACTGGGGTGCAGATCCCTCGACTCGCTACGCTCGCTCGGGATGACAGACTCCGTCATCCCGAGCGAAGTCGACTGATCCGCACCCCGCATATCCTCCGCACTCCTCGCACTTCCCGCACTTCCCGCACGTTCGCATTCGTCCGGGCGCTTGTCGTCGCGCATGCGCAGAAACGACGAGTGCCGCAGCAACCCGTCGGCCGTCACTTCGCGGTACTGCACCTCGCACACGTATCTCGGCTCGATCCACGTCGTCGTCGTCGTCTCCGGGATACCCTCGCTCGGCAACGGCTCCGCGCCTGGCGTGACAGCCATGCCGTGACAGGGCGCGTCGCGCCGGATGTCGGGCGAGATGAGCGCGATGAGCTCTCTGAGCATGGCGTCGTCCATCCCCGTGCCAACGCGACCCACGTAGCAGAGCCGACCCTCGACGAACTCGGCGAGCTGCAGCGCACCGATGAACGCGCGTCCGCCTTTCGGCTGCGTGTAGCCGACGATCACGAAGTCGCCGGTGCGATCCGCCTTGATCTTGAGCCAGTTGGATGAGCGCCGAGCGGAGTACACGCTGTCGGCCTTCTTGGCGATGATCCCCTCGAGACCGAGCTTCGTCACTTCGCGGAACATCAGCTCCCCCTCGCGGGGGAGGTAATCGAGGCCGCGCACCGCACCGAGCTTCGGGACGACCTCCATCAACAGCCGGCGGCGCTCGACGAGCGGCACGTCGCGCAGGTCGTAGTCCTCGAACGCGAGGAGGTCGAAGGCGAACAAGGTGGCGGGCAGCTCCACCGCGGCCTGGCCGATGTCGAGCGAATTCTTGAGCCGACCGCGCCGCTGCAGTCGGGCGAAGCTCGGCTTGCCCTCGTGGTCCATCACGGCGACTTCGCCATCGAGAATGCAGGCGTCGTGCGGCAGCGCCTTGATCGCGCGCACGACTTCGGGAAAGACGTCGGTGTAATCGAGTCCGTTGCGGGTGAGCAGCAGGACGTCGTTGCCGCGCTTCGCCGCCAGCAACCGGTACCCGTCGAGCTTGAGCTCGAAGATCCAGTCGTCGCTGGTGAATGCGCCGTCGCGGGATTCGGCGAGCATGGGCTTGACCTTGCGCGGGTCGACGCGCGACTGCACCGCGCCCGCCGCCGCCACCGCGGCGCGCAGCGTGGAGCCCGGACGCTCGCCGGCCTTCACCTGCTCGACGGTGAGTCCCGACAGCACCGAGGTCTCGTCGAACTCGTCGCCCGGCGACTTCACGTAGGCGTCGCGCTCCTTGAGCAGCAGCCAGTCCTTCTCGCTGCGCTTTGTCCTCACGAGCGCCCACTTGCCGCGAAGCTTGTAACCCTTCAGCTCGAACGCGAGCTTTCCCTTCTCGAGACCCTCGCGCCAGTCCTCGAGCGGCGTCCATTCGCCGCGGTCCCACACGATGATGCCGCCCGCGCCGTAGTTCCCCGTGGGGATGATGCCCTCGAAGTCACCGTACTCCATGGGATGATCCTCGACGCGGACGGCGAGACGCTTGTCGGCCATGTCGTACGATGGACCCTTCGGCACCGCCCACGACTTGAGCACGCCGTCCATCTCCATGCGCAGATCGAAGTGGAGATGACTCGCCGCATGCTTGTGCACGACGAAGAGCCGGCCTGGAACGACAGACACGGTCCCGACCGGTTCCGGCGACGAATCGACGGAACGCTTGGCGCGATAGGCCGCCAGGCTATCCGTCCCTTGGGCCGGTGTTTCTTCGGGTCGCGCGCGATCACGTCGGTGTGGCATTTTCTTCTGTCAGACGCATGTTGAGATGCGAAGCCCTCGACCCGCGAAAGCCCTCTCGAGCGTGGTCGACGCGCTCGCTCCGTACGCCCTTCCTTCCTGCCCGGTCGCCGCCATGCCTGCACGCTCGATCGCCAACGCCACCATCTCCTTCGGCCTCGTCTCGGTGCCGGTGAATCTCTATTCGTCCTCCGAGTCGAAGACGAGCGTGTCGTTCAACATGCTGCACAAGAAATGTGGCAGCCGGTTGAAGCAGCAGTACATCTGTCCCAAGGACGACAACGAAGTGGTCGACCGTGCCGACACGGTCAAGGGCTACGAGTTCGCCAAGGACCAGTACGTGGTCTTCTCCGCCGAAGAGATCAAGGCGGTGGAAGAGAAGGCGACGAACATGATCGACGTCATCGAGTTCATCCCCCTCGCGCAGGTCCAGCGCGAGTACCTGGAGAAAGTCTACTATCTCGGTCCGGACAAGGGGGGAGACCGCGCCTATCGTCTCCTCTGCGAGGCGCTCATGGAGACGGGCCGTGCCGCACTGGGCCAGTACGCCGCGCGCGGCAAGCAGAATCTCATTCTCATCCGCCCGGTGAACGGCATTCTCGCCATGGAGGTCCTGCACTACGCCGATGAGGTCCGCACCACGACCGAGGTGCCCGTCCCCGAAGGCGAAGTGAAGCCGATGGAGCTCGCGCTCGCGAAGCAACTCATCGAGGCGGCGTCGAACGATGCCTTCGAGCCGGGCAAGTACCGCGACACGGTGCGCGATCGCGTCATGGAGACCATCCAGCGCAAGGTGGAAGGGCAGGACATCACGGCGGATATCGCGGTCGACGGCGGCAGCAAGGTGCTCGACCTGATGGAGGCGCTCAAGGCCAGCCTGGCCGGCGTGCAGAAGGACAGCGAGGAGAAGGCGAAGTCGAAGGCGAAGGTCAAGGTCTCGTGAAGCTGCGCGCTGGAACGAGCGGGTACGCCTTCAAGGAGTGGAAAGGCAACTTCTATCCCGCCGACATGAAAGACGACGGGATGCTCGGCTACTACGCCGGGAAGTTTCCGACCGTGGAGATCAACAACACCTTCTATCGGCTCCCCAAGGAGAACGTGCTGCTCGACTGGGCATCCCGGGTGCCGGAGCCGTTCACCTTCGCCATCAAGGCGAGTCAACGCATCACGCATCACGCGCGACTCAAGCCCGAGTCCGTGGGAGCGGTGGAATTCCTGATGAAGAACATCGGCGCGCTCGGGAGCCGACTGGGCCCGGTGCTCTTCCAGCTTCCGCCGAACCTCAAGAAGGACCTCGACCGTCTGCGCGTGTTCCTCGACACGCTGCCGCTCGATCGGCGATTCACGATCGAGTTCCGGCACGCGAGCTGGTACGAGGACGACGTGTTCGACGTCCTGCGTGCGCGGGACATCGCCCTGTGCATCACCGATCAGCCCGAGTTCGCGTCACCTGTCGTTGCGACCGCGTCGTGGGGCTATGCGCGGCTGCACAAGCTCGACTACGACGAGGCGCGCCTCGCGGCATGGGCCGAACAGCTCAAGGCGCAGTCGTGGACCGAGGCGTACGTCTTTTTTAAGCACGATGAAGGCGCGGGAAGCGGACCGCCCGCCGTGGGCACGTTCACGCGCGCGTGTGGATCAGACTGAGCATTACCATTCAATGGGGAGGGTCATGGACTCGAATTCATCGACAGCGTCGATCATGTCGTCGCAGCAGTTCCTCGAGCACTGGCAGGGACATCGCACGCTGACCCGGCGCGTGATCGACGCGTTTCCCGAGGACAAGCTCTTCGGCTACACCGTGGGCGGCATGCGTCCCTTCTCGACGCTCGCCATGGAGTTCATCGGCATGGCGGTGCCGACGCTGAACGGCGTGATCACCGGCGAATGGAATCAGTTCGCCGAGGCAAAGGCGACGACCAAGGCGGAGCTGCTCGACGCGTGGGACAAGGCGACGGGCGAGATAGATACGCTCTGGCCGACGATTCCCGCCGCGCGCTTTCAGGAGGAGGACCTGGCGTTCGGACAGTGGAAGATGAAGATCTACGATCTTCTTCTCTACATCCGGGACAACGAGATCCACCATCGCGGCCAGGGGTACGTCTACCTCCGGTCGCTCGGCATCGATCCGCCGCCCTTCTACGAGCGCTGATTCCCCGGGGTCAGAGCCCGGGGTCAGAGCCCGCACCGTCACGGGGCCGAATGAGCGA
>JBDTOD010000195.1:0-6886 GCA_039933415.1 bacterium | reverse complement strand
TCTGACCCCGGGCTCTGACCCCGGGCTCTGACCCCGTGTTGACAGCCCGGCCTCCGAGGGCGCATACCCGAGTGACCGGACTTCCCCGAATGGAGTGCACATGACGCTCGTGAACCGCCTCGTCGCTGGCCTGCTGCTCTTTGGCTGCGCGGGCGCCGCCCCTGTCGCCGCACAGAACGCATCGCGCGATTCGATCCCGCTGCCAGAAAATCCACGTCCCGACTTCGAGCGGGCCGATTGGGTGAACCTGAACGGCACGTGGCGATTCGCGTTCGACGCAAGAGACGAGGGCGAGCGCCGCGAGTGGTTTCGTCAGGAGCTGCCGACGCAGCACCGCATCCTCGTGCCCTATTCCTGGGGCGCGCCGGCGAGCGGCGTGCCGGACAGCGCCGACATCGGCTGGTACTCGCGATCCATCACCATCCCGCAGAGCTGGCGCGGCCGGCGCGTCTACCTCGTCGTCGGCGCGTCGGACTGGCGCACCTCGGTGTGGCTGGACGGCGCGAAGCTCGGCGAGCATCAGGGAGGCTACACCCCCTTCTCAATGGAGTTGACGAAGAACGCGACGCCCGGCGGCGCACAACGTCTGACCATCCGCGTGGACGACACGCCGCATCCGTTCAAGCTCGAAGGCAAGCAGGGATACGGAAAGGCGCGCGGGATGTGGCAGACGGTCTACCTCGAGGCGCGCGGCGACGCGCCGCTGGAGATGCTGCACTTCACGTCCGACATCGACCGAGGGATCGTGACGGTCGATGCGCGGCTCGCCGAGCCGGCGTCGCGCGACGTCACCCTCCGAGTGGTGCTGACCAACCGCGACGGAGTGCCCGCCGCGACCCAGCGCATCGCACGCGGTCAACGCTCGGCGCACTTCGACGTGCGGGTGCCGAACGCGAGGCTCTGGTCGCTCGACGATCCATTTCTGCACGAGGTGGCCGCCACCGTCTCGGCGAACGGAATCGCCACCGACTCGGTGCGCACTTACTTCGGCATGCGCAAGATCTCGACGATGGATCTCCCCGGGACGAAGCACTCGTACGTCGCGATCAACAACAAGCCGGTCTATCTCCAGCTCGCACTCGACCAGGCGTACCATCCGACCGGATTCTACACCTTCCCGTCCGACTCCTTCACGCGGATGGAGATCCTGCGCGCCCGACAGATCGGTCTCAACGGATTGCGCGAGCACATCAAGATCGAGACGCCGAGGAAGCTGTACTGGGCCGACAAGCTCGGCGTGCTGATCATGGCGGACGTGCCCAACTGGTGGGGCCCGCCGACGGATACCGCGTTCCGTGAGCACGACACCGCGATGCGCGAGATGATCGAGCGCGACTACAATCATCCGGCGGTGTTCTCCTGGATTGCCTACAACGAAGCGTGGGGAATCATCTCGAAGGTGGATGGCAAGGACGTCTATCTGCCCGCGACGCAGGCGCGCGTGGTGGAATCGGTGAAGCTGGCGAAGTCCCTCGATCCCACTCGGCTCGTCGAGGACAACTCACCGTGCTGCGGCCGCGGGCACACTGTGACCGACATCAACTCGTGGCACGAGTACCTCCCCGGATGGCAGTGGACGGATCGTCTTCGACTGATCAGCGACAGCACGTTCGACGGCTCGACGTGGAACTACGAGAAGGGCTACAAGCAGGGGCACGTGCCCATGATGAACTCGGAGTTCGGCAACGTGTGGGGCTACACGGGCAGTACCGGCGACGTGGACTGGAGCTGGGACTATCACCGTGCGATGGACGTCTTTCGCCGGAACCCGGCGATGGCGGGCTGGCTGTACACGGAGCTCGACGACGTGATCAACGAGTGGAACGGCTACTGGCGGTTCGACCGGTCGAAGAAGGAGACGGGGCTCGGTGACCTCGTCGAAGGCATGTCGTTGCGTGATCTCCACTCGCCGTACTACGTCGCGCTCGGTCCGGAGCTGAGCAAGAGTGTTCGCGCCGGCGAGACGGTGCAGGTGCCGATATGGGCGTCGCTGCTCGCGGACGATCGACCCGCGGGCGACACGCTCGTGCTCCACACGGAGATGCACGGCTGGACGTCACTCGGCGAGCGGAAGACGTACGGGACGTCTCGCCGGACGTTCGCGTTCCGGCCGTGGATGTCCGAGGCGCTCGCGCCGCTCTCGGTGACGATGCCTGAAGAAACGGCCGTCGTGGTGCTCGCCGTGCGGCTCGAGGATCGCGCCGGCACCGTGCTGCATCGCAACTTCACGACGTTCGTGGTGCAGGGTACGCCGTCCGACGAGCAACGGCTTGCCAACGGGCGGCGCGTGCGCGTGTCGCGTGTGGCGGCGGCGAGCGTCGCCGACTCGCGCTGGTCACAGAAGTCGTGGAAGGTGATGGACGGGCTGAAGGTCGCCGGCACCGGATCGGGCTACTTCGAGTACCGGCTACCGTGGCCGAGCGGATTGCGCCGAGCCGATGTGAGCGAGGCGGTGTTCCTCGTGGAGGCCTCGTCGAAGCAGCTGTATGGCAAGGACCGCGATACGACGACGCGCGAGGGAGGCGACTACATGCGCGGCGGCGGGCTCCACGATCCGAGTCGCAACCGGAACGCGTATCCCATGACGGGAGAGCGCCAGTATCCGAGCGCGGTGACGGCGTGGGCGAACGGCTCACTGGCGGGCCGCTACAAGCTCGACGACGATCCGGCGGATCACCGGGGCATCCTCTCGTGGCACTCGCAGAAGCAGGACAAGCTGTTGCGAGAGGCCGGATCGTACGGACAGCTCCTTCGCGTGACGATCCCGGCGAAGGCCCTGGACGACGGCGCGCGAAGTGGCGCGATCACGATGCGGCTGGAGGTGAGCGATGCGCTGCCGGGCGGGCTCGCGATCTATGGCGCGGAGTTCGGTCGCTATCCGCTCGACCCGACGGTGGCGTTCGTGCTCAAGAGCGGAGCCGGCGGTGCGGCATCGGGCGCTCCGTGAGAGCGGACGAGAACGTTCGTTGAGCCAGCTTGGGTCAGTTGACTCGATTCTGACGGCCGTCTAACTTTGGAAGCTCAGCCCGAGAGGGCCTGTAGCTCAGTTGGTTAGAGCGCACGCCTGATAAGCGTGAGGTCAGAGGTTCAACTCCTCTCAGGCCCATTTCGTAAGTAATTGCCCCGCCTGCGACTACCGTCGTGCGCGGGGCTTTTGCTTTGTGGGTGTGCGGACAAGCTCTCGAAGGCGTGCGTCTCGGTCGGATAAATTGAGGGTGAGGGAACCTGCGACCCAGTTGTAGGAACCACTCCGCTTGCTAGCTTGGCGTGAATGTCGCCGCCTGTGCCCGAAGAGCTCAGCAAGACCATTGAGACCCTCTACCGGTCGGAATCGGGCCGGATTCTGGCGACGCTGGTGCGCCTCCTTGGGAGTCTGGATCTCGCCGAGGAGGCCATGCATGAAGCTTTCGCCGCCGCTCTGGAATTCTGGTCGGAGACCGGTGTTCCGGACAAGCCACGCCCGTGGCTGGTTTCCACGGCACGCTTCAAGGCGCTCGACGTGATTCGTCGGCGCGCGCGCTTCGACGCGGCGCAGAGCGATCTTGTCGCCGACATGGAATCGCGCGTCGACGACATTCCCGGCGGAATTGAAGAGAGCGGAGATGTAGAGATCGAGGACGATCGCCTCCGTCTGATCTTCACCTGCTGCCATCCCGCTCTGCCTCCGGAGGGACGGATCGCGCTCACGCTTCGCGAAATCTGCGGCCTGACAACGGAGGAGATCGCGCGGGCGTTTCTGGTTTCGCCGGCAACGCTCGCCCAACGCGTCGTGCGCGCCAAGGCAAGAATTCGAGAGACACGAATTCCATACGAGGTGCCGACGCCGCAGGAGTTGCCGGAGCGGCTGGATGCGGTGCTTCACGTCATCTATCTCGTTTTCAACGAGGGCTACTCGGCCGCCGCAGGGGCCGAAGTAACGCGGGCCGAGCTCACCGGCGAAGCGATCCGATTGGGTCGGCTGCTGGTCGCGCTCCAGCCAGAGCCGGAAGTGATTGGGCTTCTTGCTCTGATGCTACTGCAGGAATCGCGTCGTGCCGCGAGAAGCTCTCCGTCCGGAGAGCTGATCTTGCTGGACAATCAAGACCGTTCGCTCTGGCACCGCGAACAGATCGCGGAGGGAGTGGCATTGGTGGAGAAAGCCGTGAACTCCCGCCGCTTCGGTGCGTACACACTGCAGGCTGCGATCGCGGCCGTTCATGCGGTGGCGGAATCGGCCTCGGTGACCGACTGGCGGCAGATTGTTGCGCTCTACGACCAGTTGGTACGGATTCAGCCTTCGCCGATTGCCAAACTCAATCGTGCCGTGGCCATTGCGATGTGCGATGGTCCGGAGGCCGGCCTGACGCATATCGACGCGTTGTTCGAGCACGGCGCTTTGGCGGACTACTACCTGGCGCATGCCGCCCGTGCGGATATGTACCGCAGGCTGGGAAGGACGGATGAGGCTCGGGCTTCGTATGAGAAGGCGCTGGCGCTGACGCAACAGGAGCCGGAACGGCAGTTCCTGCGGGAGCGGATTCGGCAGCTGAAATAAATTTCGAGTCGCTGTCGAATTTCGGTCTTCCGAACGACTATAGGGCAACCGAGCGATGATCTACGTGTCCTGAGTAGACCGGAAACGAGCCATCGAAAGCACGCCACTGAAAACACGCATAGAAAAAAAGGAGAAGTCATGCCCCGATATCTCGTTGCCTCGTACCTCCCCGATGATTTCGATCCGTCTACCGTAGCCGAAGAGACCGGAGCGGCGATCCACGCGCTCAACGACGAAATGGAAGCCGCCGGCGTGCTCAAGTTCGCGTGCGGCATTTCCCCAGTCAGCAGCGCGCGGACGCTGCGGCGGCAGCCCGATGGCAAGGTGCTCGTCACCGACGGGCCGTACATGGAGACCAAGGAGCACATCGGCGGCTTCTATCTGTTGGACGCCGCTGACATGGATGAGGTCCTCGGGTGGCTGCGAAAGGGTGCCGTCGCCTTTCTGGGGCCAGTCGAAGTGCGCGAGATATTCTTCCAGCCGGATCCCAAGAAGGAATCTGAGCGGGGGTTGTGAGGCGAGTCTCCAGACTACACGGCCACCTCCTCATCGACGACGTGGCCGTGTCTCGTCTCGGGCGCTATCGCGGAGCCAGCGACCCGCCGCCCGTGAGCGCGTACGTGCGTCCGCCGAGCGCCGCATTCTCCGGCCGGGCCGAGTCATAGGTGACCGTGAATCCGTTGCCGATCACGTTCGTCACCGTCGCGCCAGCGACGAGCAGAGGATCGCTGAACGCCGTCACCGCGGACGGGGCCGTCACGTTCCACGTGCTCGTCGAGTCGAGCGAGACGCTGGCGCCTTGCACTGCGCCGGAGAGCGTCGCGCCCTTCGTGAGCGTGAGACGTACCGTGCTGCTCGCGTCGGCGGTGACGAGCCCAGGAAGGCTGTCGCCTTCCGCGAGTAGTGTTACGGTGCTGGCATCCGTGGCGGAGATGAGCGTGGCCGAGCCCACGCGAAGCTTGGCGCGAGCGACGTCGACGATCGCGCCGAGCGACGCGCCGATGGCGGGCGACGATGCGCCGGTCGTCGTCACCGAGCCTCTGGTCATCGTGACGCGAGTGCCTGTGCCCGTGGCGAACAGACCGCTCGCGCCGACCGCGGCCGTCGTGATGCTGCCGTCGACGACGACGATCGTTCCGCCACTCGAGCGCACGCCGGCGTTCACGCCCGAGCGCAGGCTCGCCGCCGCCGAGGATGCATCGCCGGACTTCGTCACCGTCGGATTGATCGCCGTCAGGTTTCCCGTTCCGGAGACCCACACCGCGGACTGGTCCGCGGTCGTGGATGCGTATGCCTGATTGGTGGACGACACATCGCCGCTCGCGAGGGTGTAGCCCACGATGGCGGGTGGCTGAACGACGACCAGTCGCGCCGTATCGCTCACCAGTGTGCCGACCGCGTTGCCGACGGCGACGAAGTAGAGGCCCGCGTCTGCTTGCTGCGCGTTGGCGATCGTCAGCGTCGAGGAGGTCGCGCCCGTTACTCTCGCGGCATCCTTGTACCACTGGAACGCGAGCGAGTCTCCCGTCGCCAGCACGGAGAACGAAACCGGATCGCCACGCGTCACCTGTCGCGCCGTCGGCTGGTTGATGATCGACGGCGCTCCCGGGAGAATGGCGGCAACGTCCGAGCTGAGACACGCGGAAGTAGCCAGCATGCCGATCAACAGGACACGACACGTCGAGCCCGAGATGAGACGCTCGCCTCGGCGATGATCATGCTGGACGGCAGCGAAGCGGCGAAGACATCTGATCGACACGAGCAATGCTCCGAAGTGAGGGTGACGCTCGCGAAAACTCGCTGCCGACGATTGAGCGAGGGCATGCGCCTTCACGCGGCGCATACCCTCGGCTCATCGATCGTTGGCCCGCACTCCATCGGGGCGTAACGGTCGCCCCTCCGGAGTGCATGCTCAGGACACGCCGGGCGCGTGATGCCCTATGGTGGGCCCACGCTCAGCGATCGTCGAGTGGGGTGACGCGCAGGCGCGCCCGCTCGCCGCGCGCGAGCGTCAGGGGCATGCCGCGCGCCAGCTCCGCGCCGCTGTACGTGATGCTCCTGCCCGTTCCGGCCTCGTGGACGCGATAGCGCATCTTCGCCTCGACGGTGAACCACTCCGGATAGGAGTTGATCCGCGGCCAGTCGGCCGGCAGGCCGAGGATCGTGCGGTGGCGCGGGACGTCGAAGCGGATCTCGCCGTGCCATGCGGAGTCGGATTCGACCGTGATCAGCAGCGCGCGCCCTCGGCGCTCCGCACCGAAGCGCAGGTCGCGGCGCCATGGGTTCGCGCTCGTGCCCTGCGTCTTCCAGAGCGCATACATCAGCGACGTACGATTGAAGTTGCCGTCGGCG
>JBDTOD010000194.1:0-6920 GCA_039933415.1 bacterium | reverse complement strand
GTCAGAGCCCGGGGTCAGAGCCCGGGGTCAGAGCCCGGGGTCAGAGCCCGGGGTCGTCCGCCGCCCTGCAGATGTGGCAGTTAGGTCTAGCCCCCCCGTGCTCCGCCCATAAGCTTCTGTCCATGACTCGCGCGGAAGCATCCGCGCCTCCGTCCCTCACCCATCCCGGCACCGCCGACGGTCGTGTGATGGCGCTCGAGGCGCAGTTGAAGCAGGCTCTTCAGCACATCGCCGATCTGGAGGCGAGCGACGCGCTGAAAACCCAGTTCCTCGCGAACATCTCCCACGACCTCCGCACCCCCCTCACCGCCGTCATCACCCACGCCGAGATCCTGCGCGACGGGATCCTCGGTCCGCTGAGCGACCGGCAGCTCGACAGCATCTCCGGGATCATCAACGGCGGCCGGCAGCTACTCGAGAACGTGGGGGAGATCCTCACCTATGCGCGAGGCGCGGCGAATCAGCTCGCCATCTCGCCGATTCGGTTCGATCTCAGCGACGTGCTCACCCAGCTCCGCGCGTTGAGCGAGGCGCTCGTGAGCAAGAAGGGACTGCGCCTCGTCACCCACGTCCCCGATGACCTCGAGCCAGTGTTCGCCGATCGTGAGAAGGTGGCGCACATCGTGGGGAATCTCGTCGGCAACGCGATCGACTTCACGCCGCAGGGGGGGCAGGTCTGGGTGCGCGCCTTCCGCGGCGATCTGCATGGCGTGCCCGAGTGCGTCGTCGAAGTGGGCGACACGGGCATCGGCATCTCGGGTGAGCATCACGATCTCGTCTTCCGCGAGTTCGCTCAGGTGGACTCGAGCGCGTCGCGGCAGCATCACGGCACGGGGCTCGGCCTGACCATCGCGCGCAAGCTCGTCGAGCTGCACGGGGGGCGAATCTGGCTCGAGAGCGAGGTCGGGGTGGGGAGCAAGTTCTACTTCACCATCCCCTACCCCGCCGAGTGAATCGCGCGGTGCCATCGCTCCCCCATGTGCTGGTCGCGGAAGACAATGCGCTCGTCGCGGGAGCGATGCGCGTACTCTTCGAGGAGACGGGGCATCGGGTCACCACGACGGGGAGCATCGCCGAGACGGTAGCCGCGGCGATCGCCGATCGGGTGGACGTGATGCTACTCGATCTCGGGCTGCCTGACGGCGACGGGCTCACGGTGCTGTCGGAGCTCGGTCGTCTCGATGCGCTGCCGAAGGTGAGCGTGGCGCTCACGGGGCGCGATGAGCCAGAGGTGATCGCGCGGTGCCGCGACGCCGGCTGTCGCGACGTGCTGCTCAAGCCCGTACCGGCGCGCGAGCTGCTGCGGTTGACGCGCGAGTGGATCGCCGCACCGACGGGACGCTGAGTCGAGGAGTGGGGTCAGCATCGTTGAACGGCGATGATGCGGGCGTTCGATCGATTCGTTTCAAGTGGGGTCAGCATCGTTGAACGGCGATGATGCGGGCGTTCGTATGTCCTCGCGCCGGATCGCCTGGAGCGTGTGCCTAACAGCTTCGGACGTACCGGATTTCAACGATGCTGACCCCCTTGAAATGGGGCGAATGCGCGCGGGCGACAGCGCCTTTCAACGATGCTGACCCCATGGTCGTGGCGGCTCGCCGGCTAGGTGCGCGACAGCGAGAAGGTGAACGGCTGTTGCACCAGCTGTCGCACCGCGGCTCCGCCGATACGCGCCGGGGAGAATCGCATCGCCGGAAGTGCCGTACGCACGGCGTCGGTGAATGCCGCGTCCGAGGACTTGAGCACCTTGAAGCTGTCGAGCTCCGGCGTGCCGTTCTCGCTCACCACGAACTGCGCCAGCACCTCGCCTTCCCGATTCGCGTGCCTCATGGCCGCGGGGTACTTCAACGATCCGGTGCCTGGAAGCTGCCGAACTGCTTGCTCGACCTGGAACTCGAAGTAAGGCGCTTCGGCAATCTTCGGTGATAGGCCAGGTGTCACCAGTTGCTGCGCTGTCCTCTGTGTCGACGTCGCATCGGGCACTCCCGCCGAGCACGCTCCGGCGATGCCGAGCACGAGCAGCGCTCCCGACGCGGCGAGGTGGACTGCGCGAGGACGTGTGAGGCGTGGACGCATGGCGATGATCCTCCGTTCGAGGTGTGAAGGGGGAGCGGCGAACATGGGAGCGAACAGGACGCCCGCACGCCGCTGCGCGATCCAGAGAAGAAGCCGACCATAGCGATTCGGATCGACTCCGCCGGCGAGCACTCTCGCGTCGCAGTCGATCTCCAGCGCGAGGTGCAGCCGGCGCACGAGAAACCAGACCGCCGCGTTCCACGGGAACATCACGACGGCCATCGCGGCGCCCAGCATCAGCGCCGGATCGCGGGCTGCACAGTGCTCGCGCTCGTGCCTCAAGACGAGTCGACGCAGCGGCTCCTCGAGCTCGAGGAGCGAGCGCGGAACGATCACCGCATGGCGACGAAAGCCGATCGTCGCCGGCCCGTGACGGTCGCTGATCAACACGCGCTCACCGTCGAGGACACGGTGCTCCGCGCCAGCGCGAATACGATGCAGGGAGATGATCGCACGCAGAAGCCGGAACGTCAGAAAGCCGGACGCGAGCGCCCACGCCGCCAGCAGAATGCGCCCGACCACCTGCAACGTCTCTGGTCTGGAGCGGTCGAGTAGCGCCGCGCCGTCGGAGAGCACGTGCACGGCTGGAAGACTGGCTGCAAACTCGTGAATGCGTGGCACCGCGAGTGCAGCGAGTGACGCGACCAGCGGCCATAGTGTGGCGACCGCCAGCGCGGTGCTCCAGATCCGACGCGCCGGACGTCCGAGCGCTCGAGCCACCGAATCGGCCGAGGCTGCGGCAAGCCCGATGAAGGCGCTGAACATGAGAGCCGAGAGCATCCAGGAGACGATCATCTGGCGCCTCCCTTGTTCCGCTCATGGTCGGCAAGGCGTCTGGCAATCCGGCGCAAATCCTCCGCCGACAAGTCGTGGTCGTCGACGAGGTGGGAGAGCAGCGCCTCCGGTGAGCCGAGGAACAAGGTATCGATGAGCCGACTGAGTGCGCGCCGCCTCGCCGCTTTCTGCTGCACTCGCGCAAAGTACCGGTGCTTGCGTCCCTCGTCCTCGCGGCGGAGGAAACCCTTGACCTCGAGATTCCGGAGAATCGTGAGGACGGTGGTGTAGGCCAGCGGGACGCTCAGCCCATCCCTTACCTCGGTCACCGTCCCCGAGCCGTTGGCCCAGAGCCACGTCATGATGTCGAGCTCTCGCTCGCCCAGCGATTCCTGATCCACGCCGCGCTCCGTTGGCTACTATGGTCGTAGTAGCATACGAAGGACAACGACGGCTGTCAACTAACGTCTTAGTAGTTCGTGACTTTTCGTGTCGAGATTCCCAGGCGAACTGGGCCCCCGGGCGAGCGCTGCCAACTCTTGTGCCCCGGGGAGGCGTAGCCTGACCCAGGCCAATCCGTACACTGTACATCGTCCTGCTGGCAATCCCCGCCGACCCCCTTGAAATGGGGCGAATGCGCGCGCGCGACAGCGCCTTTCAACGATGCTGACCCCTTGAAACGGGTGCGAATCCGTTCGGGAGGTACCCTATTCCAACGATGCTGACCCCATGAAACGTCTTGAAATCTACAATCGCTTCCGAATCACCTCCGGCGTCATTGCCTGCAGATACGTGCCGATGATCGTGAAGTAGTCGAACATCATCAACACGCCGACGACCACGAGCAACGCGCCACTGATCTGCGACACGCGCGCCAGGTGCGGCCGAAGCCGCGTCATCGTCTCGAGAAAGCGCTCCACAGCCACCGCGGCGACGAGGAAAGGCAGCGCCAGGCCGAGCGAGTACGCGAGCAGTAGCGGCAAGCCACGCGAGAGATCCGCCTGGGCCGCGGTGTAGGTGAGGATCGCGCCGAGGATCGGGCCGAGACACGGCGTCCACCCCGCACCGAACGCGACGCCGACGAGCATGGTGCCGAGGTAGCCGACGGGCTTGTTGGCCAGATGCACTCGCCGCTCTCGGTCGAATGCGGCGACGCGGACCGCGCCGAGCAGGTACAGCCCGAAGAGCACCACGAGCGCGCCGCCGGCGCGCGTGATCCACACGCGGTACGCGACGAGGAGCCGGCCGAGCACCGTCGCCGACGCGCCGAGGGCGACGAAGATGAGCGTGAAGCCGAGCACGAACAGCAGCGCGTGGACGAGCGCCGAGCGGCGCGAGCTCCCGAGATCGTCGAACCCCACACCGGTGACGAAGGTGAGGTAGCTCGGGATGAGGGGGAGCACGCACGGCGAGAGAAAGCTGAGCAGACCGGCGGTGAAAGCGATCGCCAGGCCGAGTGACGCGGGTTCTGCCATGAGTGTTGTGATGCGGCGCCCTCGCGCCGCGTCCTGCTTGTATGTTGTGCGGCCGACAAAGGCCGTCACCCGAGACCGAGCGAAATGTACCGTCGCGTTCCTTCCTTCGCCCGACAGCCCGCCAACGTGTGATTCGTCGTTCTCTCATTGCAGCCCTCGTCGCGCTCACCTGGCTCGGCGCCGCGCGACGGGCCGGCGCGCAGCAGCCAGCGCGCGGCTCGGTCGATGGCCTCGTGCTCGACGACTCCACTGGCGAGCGACGTCCCGCCGTCACCGTCACGGTGATCGGCGCGAGTCGCGGCGCGCTCACAGACGACCGGGGCCACTTCTCCATCAGTGATCTCGCGGCCGGTACCTACACGCTGCGCGCCCGCGCGCTGAGCTACCGCGAGGTGGAAACGACGGTGACGGTGCGCGCCGGCGCGGCAACGTCGGTGACGCTGCGACTCGTGAGCGCTCCGCTCACGCTCGGTGCCGTGCGCGCCCGCGCACGGCCTCCCGAGCGGGACCGGTTCGAGCTCAGGCCGAACGTGGGGACCGTCTCGCTCACCCCGAGCGCGCTCGGTAGCGTACCGGCACTCGGCGAGCCCGACGTGCTGCGCACCGTGCAGCTTCTCCCCGGTGTCAACGCGCGCAACGACTTCTCGTCGGGCTACAACGTGCGCGGTGGCGAGTCGGATCAGAACCTGATCCTGCTCGACGGTTATCCGATCTTCAATCCGTTTCATCTCGGCGGCCTGTTCAGCACCTTCCTCGACGAGACGGTCGGAGAGATCGAGCTGCTCACGGGCGGGTTCGGCGCCTCGCACGGCAGTCGATTGTCGAGCGTGCTGGACGTCCGATCTTCCGAGCCAACGCGCGAGGGACTGCACGGATCGGCCGCGGTGTCGCTGATCTCGTCGAGCCTCAGCGTCGGAAGCGCGTCGAAAGATGGGCGCGGCTCGTGGATGCTGTCGGGACGACGCACGTACGCCGACAAGCTCGTGTCGGCGCTGTCGGACCGCACCTTTCCCTACCACTTCTCCGACGCGCAGCTTCATGCCGTGCGCGCCGTCGGCAGCGGCAACGCGCGCGTGGAGCTCACCGCCTATGCGGGCTCGGACGTGCTCGACGGAGACTTCACGCAGTTCGGCGACTCGTCGCGCGCCGGAGGCGGGCAGTTCGGATTCACCTGGGCGAACCAGGTCGTGGGGACGACGCTGCGCGACGTGTGGCGCGATCAGGCGCGCCTGCCGCTGTTCGGCGCGGCGGACAGTGTCGGCGCGGAGCAGCGCATGTCGTTCAGTCGCTTCTCGACGGCGCTCGACCTGGGGAGTGGTGCGCTGACGCTGAGCAATCGCGTCAACGAGCTGCGCGCGGCGGGCGCGGTGCACTGGCACCGTGGTGCGCACGAGCGCCGGCTCGGCTACGAGGCCTCGATGTACGACGTCCGCTACGACGTCGGATCGACGTCGGCGGGAACGGAGCTGTTCTCGCTGCACCAGAGCCCGCACGCCGGCGCACTGTATTACCAGGAGTCGTGGCGCCCGACGAAGAAGCTGCTCGTCGAGGCGGGACTCCGAGGCGAAGCGTTGAGCGGACGCGGATGGGCCGGCCTCGAGCCGCGCGCGTCGGCCAAGTACTTCGTCACGCCGGATCTCGCGTTCAGCATCGCGGCGGGCTCGTACGCGCAGTGGCTGCATTCGCTCAATCGCGAAGACATTCCCGTGCGCGTGTTCGATTTCTGGGTGGCGAGCGACGAGTTCGTCGAGGTGTCGCGGGCGCAGCATCTCGTGCTCGGCGTGGAACGGTGGCTTGGCCCGTTGCGCTTCGTTCGCGTGGAGGGCTGGGCGAAGAAGTACGAGCATCTCCTCGAGCAGAACACGGCAGATGATCCCGCGACGCGCGGCGACGAGTTTCTGGATGCGTCGGGCACGTCGTATGGATTCGATCTGTTGCTGCGCCAGCTCGACGTCGGCGCGTTCGGCGGTTGGCTGTCGTACACGTTCGGCGTGAGCAAGCGCGAGCACGACGGCGTGGGCTACTGGCCTGGCCACGACCGACGGCACAACGTGAATCTCGTCGGCACGTGGAAGCCGGGGCGGAAGTACGTCTTCGCCGCGCGGCTCGGGGTGGCGAGTGGCACGCCGTTCACCGACATCGTCGGACAGCTCGTTCGGCGCACCTACGATCCGGGCGATCACAGGTACGGGTCGGGCGCGTTCTCCGGCGAGTTCGAGCCGGTCGGTGGCGCGCGCAATGCCGAGCGATATCCACTCTTCCAGCGACTCGACCTGAGCGTGTCGCGCGCGTCGACGTGGCGAGGGATGCAGGTGACGCCGTATCTGAGCGTCGTGAACGCCTACAACGCGAAGAACGTGTTCATCTACACCTTCGACTACACGCGCAATCCGCCGACGCGCGAGGCGTCGTCGCAGTTTCCGCTGCTGCCGAGCCTCGGGCTCACGGTGGCTTTCTGATGCGGCGGCTTTGCGGGAAGCCACTCGTGCTGCTCGGCGCGTGCGCGGCGCTCGCCACCGCGGCGTGCACCTTCGATCAGCAGACGGTCGCGGTGCAGCCGGCGCAGGTCGTCGTGCACGCCGTGCTCGATCCGGG
>JBDTOD010000193.1:0-6956 GCA_039933415.1 bacterium | reverse complement strand
GCGCACGGGTCCCAACTGCGACGGCCCACCGTGCACAGCGCCTCTCCTAGAGACTCGACCGTCGCTTCACTGAACAACACTCCTGTCTCGCCATCGCGCACCGTGTCGAGGGCCCCGCCGCGAGCGAAGGCGACCACCGGCCGCCCCGCTGCGTTCGCCTCGATCGGGGTGAGGCCGAAGTCTTCCTCACCAGGCAACACGAATGCGCGACAGCCTTCGAACATCGTCGTCACCTCATCGTCGGGCAGCCGGCCCGCGAAGGTGACCGACGGACCGGCGAGCTTCTCGAGCATCGCGCGCTCGGGCCCGTCGCCGACGATGACCAGCGGCAGGTTCCGCTCCGAGCACGCACGCACCACGAGATCGATGCGCTTGTACGCGTTGAGCCGCGACACGACGAGGAAGTAGTCGCCGGGAGTGCGATCGTGACGGAAGCGTGCAACGTCCACCGGCGGATGCACGACGTCGCTGCCACGTCCGTACGTGCGACGAATGCGGTGCGAGACTTCGCTGGAGATCGCGACAAATCGATCGACGCGGCGCGATGACCCGACATCCCACCGGCGCAGCATCGGCACCGTGAGGCGAGCCGACGCGCGCGCCATCGGGCTCAACGACGAACGCGCGACGTAGCTGTCGAAGCTCCAGGCCCAGCGCATCGGCGTGTAGCAATAGCAGAAGTGGAGCGCCCCCGGGGGAACGCGCACGCCCTTCGCCCATGCCGAGCTGCTGGAGATCACGACGTCGTAGCCACGCAGGTCGAACGACCGCACGGCGAGGGGATAGAGCGGCATGTAGCTGCGGAAGTGGCGCCGCCACCGCGGAAGCCGATGCATCCAGGAAACCCGGACGTCAGCCTTCGACAGCGGAAGTCCGACGACGACCGGATCGTACAGCGTGGTGAAGATCGGTGCGTCCGGAAACATGCGGTGCAGCACGGCGACGACGCGCTCGGCTCCGCCCGCCTGGTTCAGATAGTCGTGTACGATGGCGACCTTCACGTCTTCCTCCTCATGGGGTCACCTCGGTCAGCACACCGGTCACGCCCGCGAGCATCGCGTCGCGTGAGAAGGTGCTCCGCGCGTGCGCGGCGCCGTGCGTCGCGAGCTGCGCCACGCGCGCGGGGTCGCGGCGCAACGCGTCGAGCGCCTCGGTGAGGGCATGTGCATCGCCAGGTGGAACGAGCACACCGGTCACGCCGTCGGTCACCACTTCGGGCACACCGCCCGCCCGCGTGGCGACGACCGGCCGGCCGGCGAGCATCGCTTCGACGAGCACGCGCCCAAACGGCTCGGCGAGCACCGAGGCATGTACGACGACGTCGCACGCGGCGAGGAGCCGAGGCACGTCGGTGCGCGCGCCGAGCATGTGCACGCGACCGGCGAACGACGGCAGCTCGGCGCGCGCGCGGAGCTCGGCCTCGTACGGCGCCTCGCCGCTGAACAGGGCGCCGCCGACGATGAGTGCGTGTGTGTTCGGCATGCGCGCCATTGCGTCGAGCAGCACGGTCTGCCCCTTCCACGGATGCAGCCGGCTGAAGCAGCCGACGAGAAACGCTTCGAGCGGGACGCCGATCTCGGCGCGCACCGCGACGCGCGTGTCCGGAGCGAGCGCATCGAAGGGCGCCGCATCGATCCCGTTGTGGACGACGCGCACCAGATCGCGTCGTCCACCCGCGTTCACGAAGGCGTCGCCTGTGGCGTGGGAGTTGGCGATGATGCGCACGGCGCGCCAGTTCGCGGCAGTGATCACCGCTCGCACGTTCGCCGCGCTGAAGTGACCGTCGCCGAGGATGTCGCGCAGATGCCAGACCACCTTCTTTCGTGCGATGGCGCCAGCGAGTGCGGCGACGAGAAACGACTTGGGCGAGTTGGCGTAGAGCAGGTCGTACCGCCGCGCGATGCGCGCCAGCCGCCACGACAGGCGCAGCGCGGCGACGAGCGCGCCCACGCCGGGAACTGTGCTCGTCTTCTTGATCGTGCGCAGTGCGCCACCGCCGCTGACGAGGATCACCTCAACGCCGCGCGCGGCGAGCGCGGCGGCATAGGGCCCGTCCTCGAGCAGCGCGATCGCACACGTATCCCGGCTCGCCTCGGCGATGTCGAGCAGTGAGTGCTGCGCTCCGCCCATGACGCCCGTGTGATCGACGAACAGCACCGTCGGCGCGCTGCGTCGGCTCGTCGCCGGCGTGAAGGTGGTGCTCGTCGACACACTCGCCGTCGCGCTCATTGGCGCGCGAGCTCGTAGACGTCGCGCACACGCGCCGCGATCACCGGCCAATCGAAGCAGCGCTTCGCGTACGCCGTGCACTGCTCCGTGGTCGGAAGCGGGACGGCGCCGAGCAGTGCGTCGGCAAGCGTGGTGCCGATCTCGATCTTCGTCGCTTCGGCGGCGACGAGCTGCGGCGCGAACGGTGAGACGATCTCGGCGAGCCCGCCGACTGGCGTCACCACGCACGGCGTGCCCGCGGCGAGCGACTCCACCGTGATGAGTCCGAACCCTTCCAGCGACGTAGTGGGAACGACGGTGAGGTCCGCCGCGCGGTACGCGAGCGGGAGCATGTCGTCCGGAATGAACCCGATCAGGCGCACCGTGTCGCCGAGGCCGAGCGCGTCGATGCGCGCTTCGAGCTCATGGCGCAGTGGGCCCGTGCCCGCCATGAGCACGAGCGCATCAGGCACGCGAGCCCGCAACGCGACGGCCGCCTCCACGAGCACGTCCACTCCGACGCGGCGCACGAGGCGACGCACGCTGAGTACGATCGGCCGGTCCGTCGGCCAGCCGAGCGCCTCGCGGCACGCGGCGCGCGGCGGCGCGGACGCGAAGCGGTTCACCTCGACGCCTCCCGGGATGACGTGGATGCGGTCGCGCTCCACGCTGAATTGGTCGGTGAGGATGTCGCGAAACGCGCTCGAAAGCACGATCGCCTGCGCGGCGCGTCCGTACACGGAGCGCTCAACGAGCTCCTTCGCCATGACGGCCCACGGCGGCGCACCCTCGACGCGCGACTCCTGGCCCCACGGCCCCTGGAAGTGCACCACGAATGGATGCTCGCCGAGCTGGTCCAGCACCGGGAAGGCATTCTGCGCGAAGTGCGACACGACGAGCGCCTCGGGTCGTGTGCGCAGCCACTCCATCGCCGCGCGACGAAGCGCATGCATCCGGAACACGAGCGACGACCCCCGCGGCGCGAATGCCGCGACGCTGCCACCCGACAGATGCATCACGTCGGAGCTTCCCACGACGAACCCCTGCACCTCGACGCCCGCATGGAGCAGCTCGGCGATGAGATTCGCGTAGACGCGATTGAGTCCACCGGGATCCTCGGAAAACCAGCCCATGCCGATCTGGAGCGTCTGGAGCACGCTGCGCTCGGCAACGACGCGCTCGTGCGCGAGGGCGCTCATGCGAGCGCTCCGACGGGGAGCACGGCGTCGAGCGACTCGGATGCGGCGATCGAGCGGTCGAGCGACAGTCGCGCCCACAGCTCGAGGATCATCAGCGTCCAGATCTGCTGGCCCCAGTCGTGGCTGCCGTCGGCGTGCTCGGCGAGCAGCCGGCGCACGGCGTCGGGATCGAGCCAGCCGCGGTCCATGAACGGGCCCTCTCCGAGGAGGGTGCGCGTATACGGTGCGAGCGCGCCGCGCAGCCAGTCGGACGCCGGCATGACGAAGCCACGCTTGCGGCGATACAGCACGGAGCGCGGCACATACCGCTCGGCGACGCGCTTGAGCAGGTACTTGGTGGTGTAGTGTCGCAGGCGGAGCGCCGTGGGAAGCGTCGCGGCATACTCGACGATCTCCCGCCCGAGAAAGGGCGAGCGCGCCTCGAGCCCGTGCGCCATCGCCGAGACGTCGGCCTTGGCGAGGAGCTGATCGGGGAGATACGTCGTGATGTCGCCGTAGAGCGCGCGATCCACGTCGTCGCTCGCGACGGCGCGCGACCACGCTTCCTCGTACAATCGGTCCGGATGCCATTTGCCCAGCGCGCCAAGCAGTGATGGCGCGTAGACATCAGAGCGGATGGGGCGCAGCGCGCGGTCGTAGACGAAGGCCGCGGAAGCGGAACCAGCTCCAGCTCCGGCCAGGAGCGCGGCGCGGCGACGCAGCGCGCCGCCGGAGCGCGAGCCCGCGCGATCGGCCAGTGCGTCGCCGAGCGCGCGGCGCAGCGCAGCGGGCATGAGACGACGGTAGGTCGAGGCAGCGCGCTCGATCATCGGGCGCGCATAGCCGCCGAACGATTCGTCGGCGCCGTCACCGACGAGCGCGACCGTCATGTATCGCCTTGCGGCGCGCGCCATGTAGTAGTTCGGGACGATCGAGACGTCGGCAAGCGGCTGGCCGTACTGCCACACGATCGCCGGCAGATCTGCGACGAGCCCTGGCGTGAGCACTTCCTCATGCAACGTCACGCCGCACCGGTCGGCGACCGCGCGGGCGAACGGCCGCTCGTCGAACGCGGGGTCATCGAAGCCCATCGTGACGGCGTCGATCGGGCCGCCGGCCTCTTCGCGCGCGATCGCCGTGATCAGGCTGGAATCCACGCCGCCGGAGAGCAGCGTGCCCGTCGGCACGTCGCTGCGCAGTCGCTGGGCAACCGATCGGCGCGCGAGGCGGTCGATCTCGTCGAGCGCGTCGATCTCGCTGACGCGCCGCTTGGGCGCGAAGGCGAGATCCCAGTAGCGCGCGATGCGCAGCTGCTGCGTGTCCGGCGAGAAGGTGAGCGCGTGCGCAGGCGCGAGCTGTGCCGTGCCGTCGAACATCGCGAGCGGCGACGGAACGGCCTGGTAGGTGAGATACGCGTCGAGCGCGCGTGCGCTCACCGTTGCCGCCCCGCCACGCAGCTCCATCAATGCCGTCAGCGTCGAGGCGAACGAGAGCCCGCCACCGTGCTGGGCGTAGAAGAACGGCTTCTCACCCATCCGGTCACGCGCCGCGTAGAGCGTTCGCGTGTTCGCGTCCCAGAGAGCGATCGCGAACATCCCGTCCATTCGGTCGAGCAGGGTCTCCCATCCCCACACGCGGAAGCCGTTGAGGATGACTTCCGTATCGCCCGTCGAGCGGAACGCGATGTGCTTCGCGAGCTCGGCGCGCAGCTCGACGAAATTGTAGATCGCGCCGTTGAACACGAGCACGTGGCGACCGTCGGCACTCACCATCGGCATGTGGCCGGCGGGCGAGAGATCGAGGATCGCGAGCCGGCGCGAGCCGAGGCAGGCGAGATCGTCGGTCCAGAGCCCGGCGTCGTTCGGACCGCGATGTGTCATCGCTTCGCGAGCCTTCTCCACGCGATGGGCGCGCGCTCGCGCGTCGGCGCCGACGTAGCCGATGATCCCGCACATGGCTAGTGCGCTCCCATGGCGCTGTCCACGGACGTAGAGCCGTTCGCCAGCCGAATCGTCTCGACGTACACGTCGCGGTACGCGCGCGCGATCTCGCTCCACGCGTATTCGCGCGACCGCTCGAGTCCCGCCGTCACCAGCTGCGCACGTCGCGCCGAATCGTCGAGCAGCGCGAGCAACGCGTCGGCATAGGACGCGTCGTCGGCGAGCACGCCGAACCGGCCGTCGGCCAGCAGCTCGTTCGCGCCAGGGTTCGGTGAGGCGAGCACCGCGGTGCCGCTCGCCATCGCCTCGAGATACGGGATGCCAAAGCCTTCGTACGTGCTCGGCAGCGCGAACACCCACGCTTCGCGATACGCGCGCGCCAACGCCGCGTCGTTCGGAAAATGCTCGTAGCGCACTTGCGGGTGCGCGGGCGGCTCGCGGTCGGCGATGAAGTGCAGCTCGACGTCGGGCCGGAGCGGCGCGATGCGCTCCACGAACAGCTCGTACAGCCAACGTCCGCGTTTGCGTCCGTCCCACAGGCCGACATACAGCACGCGCGGTCGTTCGCTCTTGGTGCCTGGCATGAAGACCGCACCGTCGACGCCACAGCCGATCACCTGGCTGAGTCCATGAATCGACGCGACGTCGCCACCGAGCGCGATCGTCGTGGTGGCGAGCCGCTTGGTGAGTCGCTCCGCGCCGTAGAGCAGGTACTGGAGCAGCTTTCGCTGCGGCCGAGTGGCCGACTGTGCCTCGCGAAGCGCGCTGCCGTACAGCGTGCGCACCGTGGGACGTGGACGTCGCACGGTGAACCAGTCGTCGCCGTGAAAGTGCACGACGTCCATGCCGTTCACGTCGAGTCCGTTGAGCAGCAGGGGCAGCGCGATGAGCCGTCCGATGCGCGAATCGCGCAGCCAGCTCGAGCGAGTGAAGAGTCGGCGATGCTGATAGCGCGCGTCGGCCGGCGCCTCGGTGAGGCTGGCCACGGTGACGGGCACGCCGAGCTGGACGAGCGCGTTGGAAAGCCGATGCACCGCCACCTCCACACCGCCGAGCTTGCGGCCCGGCTCCGGAAGCGTGGTATGGAACATCAGCACGCGCGGCTGATCCGTACGCGCGACCGAAGACGTCGCCTGATTCGCCGTGCCGGCATCGCGCAGCCGCGCCAGACCACGGTCGAGCGCGAAGTGTCCCGCATACGATCGGTGCGCCGCGTCGCCGAGCGACTGGCGCTCGCGCGGATCGGCGAGCAGGGTGGACACGGCACTCGCGAGCTCCGCCGGATCGGCCGTGTCGGTGAGCAGCACGGAGCGCTCGCTCGTCCACGGCTCACTCGTCGCGACGCCACGGTTGCCGACGATCGCCTTGCCCAGCGCAATGCCGGCCATGAGCGAGCCTCGCCGAGCACTCACGCCGTCCTCGTATGGCTGCAGCAGCACGTCGCATGCGTCGAGATGCGCGCTCACGTCAGCCGGCTCCAGCCCACCCGTCGCGACGATGCGCGGCGCCAGATCGGGGCGACGAGATGTGATCGCCTCGCGAAGCGATGCGCCGTTGCGGCCGACGAGCAGCATGACTCGCGCGACATCGTCATCGAGAATGCGCTCGACGGTCGGATCGAGCAGCGCGG
>JBDTOD010000192.1:0-6985 GCA_039933415.1 bacterium | reverse complement strand
TCCAACGCATCCAACGCATCCAAAATCATCCAGAAGCATCCACGCTCGCCGAGCCCATGACGCCTCATACGATCCTGCTCGCGTCGGCCGTCCTTCTGATCGCGCTCGCCGTCCCCCTCTGGATGCGACGCGTTCCACCGAATCGCTTCTACGGCGTCCGCACTCGTGCCGCGCTCGCCGACGAGACGCGCTGGTACGACGTCAACGCGCGGTGTGGCCAGGATCTGCTCGTCGCGGGCGTTGTGTTGCTCGTCGCCATCGTCGTGATCGACGCCATTGGCGCGCGATGGGCGCCTGAGCTGCGCACCCTCGCGTCGGCGATGGTACTGGTCGTCGCACTGGTGCTCGTGTCGGTGCGCTCCACGCGGCCACCAGGGCGCACGTAGCGCGACGCCGCACGCCGCGACTCAGTCGCCGCGACGCGAACGCAACACTCCGGCGATCCCGACCAGCGCCGCCGCGCCGAGCAGCGTCTTCACCGGATTCAGCGCTGCCGCGGTGTACAGGCTCCGCTTCATCACGTGGCCTGGGTAGTTGCCGCGCACGCGTCCGTCGTTCGGCCGCGGATTGTACAGCGTGTCGTCGTCACGCGGCGCCTCATCGGTTCTCGAGCCGTCGAACGCCGTCCGCTCCTTGAACTTGTCGCCGAGTGCCGGCGCGATCTTTTCCAGCGCGGTGAACATCTTGGCGCCCCCGCCCACCCGGAGACTCCGGTGCGGCGACTGCGCGCACGCCAGGATCGCATCGGCAACGATCTCCGGCGCGTACACGGGTGGCATGTGCTTGGGCTCCACGCCCAGATAATTCATCGCGTGCTCTGGGTACGGCGTGTCGATCGCTGCCGGCTGGATCAGCGTCACCGAGACCGAAGCGCCCTCCTTCGCGAGCTCCATGCGGATCGTGTCCGTGAACGCTTTCACGGCGTGTTTGCTCGCCGCATAATGCCCCTGAAGCGGGATCGTCGTTTCCGACAGCTCGCTCCCGATGTTGATCAGCGCTCCCCCATCGCGCTTGAGGTGAGGCAAGGCGGCAAGCGTACCATGGACTACACCCCAATAGTTCGTCTCGAACAGCCGGTGTGCATCCTCCAGCGGCACCTCCTCGATCAACCCATAGATCGAGACGCCGGCGTTGTTCACCCACGTGTCGATCCGCTCGAACGCGATGATCGCCTGCTCCGCCAGCGCCTCCATCGCGCCCTGGTCGCCGACGTCGGCCACGAAAGGAATCGCCTGCCCGCCCGCCGCCGTGATCTCGTCTGCGGCTTTCTTTATGTCCTGCTCGTCGCGCGACGCGAGCACCACGCGCGCGCCCCGCTTGCCGGCCTCGAGCGCCGTCGCCAACCCGATCCCGCTCGACGCGCCAGTGATGACGATCACCTGATCCTTGATCGGCTTGAGTCTGATGGCCATGCTACCTCTCTTGAGATGACGTGTCCTCCGCTGCGATGGCAGCCGCAGTAATCGTTGCATCTCCCGCGCCCTCACGCCCGTCTTCAGCAGACCGATCCGCGCTCGCGTAGTCTCTAGGCAACGGCAGGGTCCGTCGCCCTCTCCAACGAATCGCATGACATTCCGCGCCTCATTCACCGTCGCCGCGTTCGCCTCCCTCGCGTTCGCTGGCCGCATGTCGGCACAGAGCTTTCCCGTGCGCGATGCCGTACTCGAGCGCATCTGGTCGATCGGCATGGACAGCTCTCATGTCCAGGAGCTCGCCGGCACACTGCTCGATTCGCTCGGACCTCGGCTCACCGGCTCTCCTAACGTGCGCGCCGCGCAGGGCTGGCTCGTGAAGACGTACGCGAGCTGGGGCATCGAGGCGAAGAACGAGCAGTACGGCACCTGGCGGAGCTGGCGCCGAGGACATTCGCACGTCGATCTGATCAGCCCACGAGTCCGCACGCTGGACGCGACGATGGTTGGCTTCAGCCCCGGCACGCGCAGCCGTGATCTCGTCGCGACAACGGTCATCCTGCCGCGCTTCGCCGACAGCACGGAGTTCGTGCGCTGGCTTCCGCAGGCGAAGGGAAAGCTCGTGCTCGTCTCGGCGCCGCCCGCGACATGCCGGCCGACGGACGACTGGGTGCAGTGGGCGACGCCCGAATCGCGCGCGCGCATCGACTCCGTCAAGCTCGCACTCGAGCGGGACTGGAGCACGCGCGACGTGCGCGGCACCGGCTACTCGCTCGCCCTTGGCGGCGGTGAGCTCGGGATGCGTCTCGAGCAGGCGGGCGTCTCGGCACTCCTCACCTCACGCCCGAAGAACGGGTGGGGCGCACGCGAGATCTTCGAGACGTACAACACGCGAGCGCCCACCGTGTCGCTGAGCTGCGAAGACTACGGGCTCGTCTTCCGACTGTCCGAGCACGGCAGCAATCCGAAGCTCAGGCTGAACCTCGACGCACAGGCACTCGGTGAGCAGCCGGTGTTCAACACCATCGCCACCATCCGCGGCACCGAGAAGCCCGACGAATACGTGCTGTTCTCGGCGCACTTCGATTCGTGGGACGGGAGCTCCGGCGCGACCGACAACGGCACCGGCAGCCTCACCATGCTCGAGGCCATGCGAATTCTGAAGCGGGCATACCCGAAGCCAAAGCGCACCATCCGCGTCGGACACTGGACCGGCGAGGAGATGGGGCTCGTGGGCTCGCGCGCGTATCGCGAGGATCACCCTGAGGTGGTGAAGGGACTCCAGGCCATCTTCAACAACGACAACGGCACCGGGCGCATCATCCGCCTCGGCGCTACCGGCTTTCCGAATGGCGACGTCCACATGCGCCAGTGGCTGGAGAAGATCCCGACCGAGTTCCGGAGCCAGATCGACTACATCGGCGTCGGCGTGCCCGGCACCGGTGGCTCGGACGACTTTTCCTTCTATTGCGCCGGCACGCCGTCGTTCGGGCTGGGTGGACAGAACTGGAACTACGGCAACTACACCTGGCACACCAACGTCGACACGTACGACAAGATCGTGTTCGACGATCTCAAGTCGAACGCTACGCTCGCCGCGATGCTCGCCTATCTCGCCAGTGAAGATCCGACGACGATCACGCGCGAGCGCACGGACCTCGCCGTCGTTGCCGACTCGATCATGCGCGCCCGCGCGGCCACGCTACCGGTGGCAGGTGCGGCACCGCTCGCGGCTCCGCTGAGCGCGTGGCCGTCATGCGGCATCGCGCCTCGCAAGACGGCACCGCGCCTCAAGTGACACTTCGTTGCATGTCGCACGGCCTGTCTGGCGCTCGCGTCGCCGTACTGGCGATGCTCGGAATGGCCGTCGCGCCGGCCGCTGCGCGCGCGCAGGCGTCGGCCCCCGCGCCAGCCTGGCCAACGATCACCAGCGAGATGCGTCCATGGACGCGCTGGTGGTGGCAGGGAAGCGCGGTGAACAAGGCGGACCTCACGGCGAATCTCGACGCCTATCGCCAGGTCGGCCTCGGCGGCGTGGAGCTCACGCCGATCTACGGCGTGAAAGGCGCCGAGCAGGAGTTCATTCCGTATCTGTCGCCGCGGTGGGTGGAGATGCTCGAGCACACGCTGGCCGAGTCGAAGCGGCTCGGGCTCGGCGTCGACATGGCGAATGGCACCGGGTGGCCCTTCGGCGGACCGACCGTTGGCGAGGCCGACGAGGCCAAGTACGTCGTGCGCAGGACGTACGCGCTGCACGGCGGCGAGCGGCTGCGCGACACGATCTCGTTCATGCAGACGCCGCTCGTGCGCGCGGTAACGGGACGCGTGGAGATCGCTGCGCTGAAGGATCCCATCGCGACCACACCGAACCTTCAGGCGCTGGCGATCGATCAGGTGCGCTTTCCCAAGCCGCTCCCCTTGCAGGCGTTGATGGCGTACTCCGCGAAGGGAGCCGTCGTCGATCTCACGTCACGCGTCGGCAAGAGCGGTGAGCTCGACTGGACCGCCCCCGCCGGAGAATGGACCCTCTACGCGCTCTTTCAAGGCTGGCACGGCAAACAGGTCGAACGCGCCGCGCCCGGTGGCGAGGGGAATGTCATCGATCACTTCGCGTCGGCGCCGATCACGAACTACCTGAAGCGCTTCGATCTGGCATTCAGTGGCAAGAAGGTCGGGGTCCGCGCGTTCTTCAACGACTCGTACGAAGTGGACGACGCGAGCGGTCAGGGCGATTGGACGCCGCGTCTGCTCGACGAGTTCAGGAAGCGCCGTGGGTACGATCTGCGCGCGCATCTCCCTGCACTGTTCGACGGTGGAACGTCCGACACCGCGCAACGCGTGTTGTCCGACTACCGGCAGACCGTGAGCGATCTGATGCTCGACGGCTTCACGAAGACGTGGGCCGGCTGGGCGCACGCGCGCGGCGGCGTGATCCGCAACCAGGCGCACGGCTCGCCGGCCAACATCCTCGATCTCTACGCCGCCTCCGACATTCCGGAGACCGAGGGCACGGAGATCACGCGTATCAAGTTCGCGACGTCGGCGGCGCACGTCACCGGCAAGCGGCTCGCGTCGGCCGAGGCGGCGACGTGGCTCGGTGAGCACTTCCTCTCGAAGCTCTCCGACGTGCGCACGGTGGTCGACAATTATTTCCTCGGCGGCGTGAACCACGTGTTCTATCACGGCACCGCGTACTCGCCGGCGTCGGAGCCGTGGCCCGGCCGACTGTTCTATGCGGCCGTGGAGTTCAATCCGCAAAATTCCTGGTGGCGAGACTTCTCCGAGCTCAACGCCTACGCGACGCGCGTGCAGTCGTTCATGCAGGCGGGACAGCCGGACAACGATGTCCTGCTCTACTTCCCGATCTTCGATCGGTACGCCGAGCGTCCGCGCGTCGGGCGCGGCCGCATCGTCGCGGCGGTCGGCAGCGGCTTCGCTGCGCCGGGCGCCGTACCGCCGGCCGGTGGTTTTACGCCGCCGGCGCCAGGCGCGCAGGGTCAGGTCAGCGCGCTGCTCGAGCACTTCGATGCCATTCCTCCGTTCGACAGCTCGGCGTTTCACCTCGCGGCGGACAGCATGCTCGCGCGCGGGTACTCGTACGACTATGTGAGCGATCGCCAGCTCGCGAGGGTGCGTGCGGAGGGTTCGGCGCTCGTGTCTGGCGCCACGCGTTATCGCACCGTGCTCGTTCCCAAGTCGCACTTCATTCCGCTCGAAACGATGGAGTCGCTCGTCGCCCTCGCGCGGGCCGGCGCGACGATCGCGTTCTATCGTGGATTGCCGGAGGACGTCGCGGGATTGAACGATCTCACGCGTCGACGTGCGCGGCTCGAAACGCTGAAGGCATCGCTGCGATTCGCGCCGGAGAACGCCGGTGCGGTGCGTCGCTCGGCGGTCGACCGAGGTGCGGTGCTCGTTGGTGACGATCTGAGCGCGTTGCTCGACGCGACCGGCGCGCGGCGTGAGTCCGCCGTCGATCAGGGTCTTCAGCTCATCCGTCGCCGAGAGCGCGACGGCGCGACGTACTTGATCGTCAATCGCGGCGCGAAGAGCGTGGACGGTTGGGTGCCGCTCGCGGCCGCTGCACGCTCGGCCGCCGTATACGCGGCGATGCACGCGCAGAGCGGGATGGGTCGCGTGAGGAGCGCGGCGAACGGATCGGAGGTCTATCTCCAGTTCCCGGTCGGTGCATCGCGCATCGTGCGCACCTTCAGCGACCGTGTGGTCGATGGTGCGCCGTGGCCGTACACGCAGAGCGCCGGCGCCGCGGTGCCGGTGACGGGAAGCTGGACCCTCACCTTCATCTCTGGCGGACCCACCCTGCCACACGAAGTCGTCGATGCGCCGCTCGGCTCGTGGACCAACCTCCCGGGCGAGGACGTGAAGAACTTCTCCGGCACCGCGCGCTACCGTGTGTCGTTCGCGCGACCGAGCGCGCCGGCAGGGACAACGAGCTGGCGGCTCGACCTTGGCGAAGTGCACGAGAGCGCGCACGTCACTCTCAACGGAAAGGATGTCGGCACTCTCATCGGGCCATGGTGGCGCGTGGAGATTTCCGCCGAGGATCTGCGCGACGACAACGTGCTCGACGTCGCCGTGTCCAATTTGATGGCCAACCGCATCGCCGATCTCGACCGGCGTGGCGTCCAGTGGAAGAAGTTCTACAATACCAACTTTCCCGCTCGCATCGGCGCCAACCGCGGTGCCGACGGACTGTTCACTGCCGCGAAGTGGGCACCACAGCCATCCGGCCTCTCCGGTCCGGTGACGCTGACGCCGCTCAGGGCGAGGCAATTCTGACGCGCGAGATCCGATGACGCTCCACTCGGTGTGGGACGTCGTCGATGGGATGCGCGTGCACGGCCGCGTGAACGACCTCGCTTCCGCGCGAAGCGGAGGCGGGCCACCTGGGATCGTCTTCGTGCACGGCCTCGGAATGTCGACGCGGTATCTGGAGCCGACGATGCTCGCCGCCGCCGAGCGTGGCTTTGGTGTGAGCGGGATCGACCTGCCGGGCTTCGGCGAGAGTCGTCTTCCGGGCCGCGTGCTGACGCTCGGCGAGCTCGCCGACACGCTCATCGCCTGGATCCGGGTGCGTGGGCTCGTCGCACCGATCCTCGTCGCGCAGTCGCACGGATGTCAGGTCGTCGTCGAGGCGATGCTGCGCGAGCCCGGAACCGGTTCGGCCCTGCTGCTCAACGCGCCCACGATGCTCCCCGGTCATCGCAGTGTGCTCGCGATGTTCGTGCGGGTTGCGATGGACGGTCCGCGTGAGCCGCTGTCGCTGATACCGCACGTCGTGCGGGCGTATCTCCGCGCGGGCCCGCGTCGTATTCTGACGACACTCCGCGAGGCCCTTGGCGACCGGATCGAGGAGAAGCTGCCTCGCGTCGCGGTGCCGGTGATGATCGTCTGCGGGGAGCGAGACTCCGTGTCGCCGCCGGCGTGGGGGCAACGGCTGGCGTCGCTCGTGGGCTTCACGGCCGGACCGGGTGCGACCGCGGCGACCTTCCGGGCCGTGCCGGGCGCGGCGCACGCCGTGCCGTACAGTCATCCTGAGGTCGTGAGCGGCG
>JBDTOD010000191.1:0-7021 GCA_039933415.1 bacterium | reverse complement strand
GAGATCCGCGGCCAGCTCGCCAAGACGCAGTAAGCGCGACGAGCGTCAGCCGGCGCGCTCGAGCAACTCGAGCAGCGCGCCGGCCGACTCGGGACGTCGATCGGGCTCGGCGAGAATCATCCGGCCGATCACGTCCCGCAGCAGCAGTGCCGTCGTGCTCCTCGACGGCTGCGACGTGCGCATCGCGTCGGCCTCCGCGTGCGATTCGCTGCCGCCGAGCTTCTGCGCGAGGAAGGCGAGCGGCGAGTCGGTGCGGAAGGGCGTTGCGCCGGTGACGCATTCGTACAGCACCACGCCCGCCGCGTAGAGATCAGTGCGCGTTGTCGGTGCTTCTCCCAGCATCTGCTCGGGCGCCATGTACTCGGGCGAGCCGACCGTCGCGCCCGCGAGCTGTGGGATCGCAGCGTGGCGCCCATCCTCGGCGCGATCATTTCCGCGCAGCCGACGCTCGATTCTCGCCGGCGCGAAGTCGCCGACCTTCAGCACGCCGTCGTGCGCGACGAGCATCTGCCGCGGCGCGAGATCTCCGTGCACGATTCCCTGCGCTTCCGCCGCGGCCAGCGCGCGACAGAGCTGCTTCGCCAGCGAGAGTACGGCCTCCTCGTCGAGCGGCCCGTTGGCCGACAGCAGCTGCGCGAGCGAGATCCCATCGACGTAATCCATCGTCACGAACGGAACCCCGGCGTCTTCCCCCGCATCATGCACGCGGATGATGTTCCGGTGCACGAGACTCCGCACCGCGCGCACCTCTTCGCGAACGAGCTCGATCGCCGACTCCGCTCCCGGCATCGTGGGACGAAGCCGCTTGAGCGCGACGATCGTTCCGGTCGCGCGATCGCGCGCGCGATACGTCACGCCGAAGTCGCCGTTGCCGAGCAGGGCGTCGATCAGATATCGCTCGGCCACCACGTCGCCGACCGACAGGTCGCCGCGCGCGCGCTCGTTGCCGGCCGGACCCGTTGCGCGCGACGCGCTCGAGGTCAGGCGCGAAGGGCCGCCCTGCACGCGGTGCATCGTCAAGCTCGGCGCCACTGCTGACGACGCGACCGACGACAGTCGCCCGAGCGCGGGCACCGAGGCCGTGAGCGCGGACACGAGGGCGTGCCGATCGCGCAACTCGTCGACGAGCCGAGACAGAGCGACATCGAGCTCGGCGATCTCGTCCTGGCGAGTCGGCGCGAGCATCGCTCTCGCTCCAATCGCCTCGATGTGCAAGTCCCCTTCGGTCGCGCGACGGGCGACGTTCGTGAGCGCGCGCATCGGTCGCGTCACGTCACGCGTCGTCATGATCGCGGCGAACCCGGCGAGGGCGAGTCCGACGAGACCGGCCAACAGGATCGCTCGCCGCACCTCGGCGATGTCCGCGCTCGCCGCGTCGCGCGCGCTGAGCACGACGTAGCCTCCGATGATGTCACCGCCCGCGGTCGTCACCGCGGCGCCCTGCGTGGCGTAGCGTTCACCGCCGATCGTCGCGCGCGAACGCGCCTTGTCCGTCGCCTCCGCCGCCAGCGTCCCGCCGAGTCTGGGACCGAGCGTCGAGACGGTGACGTGGTTGCCGGACGCGTTGTGGACGAAGAAGACGATGTCGGCCGACGTCGCCGCTTTCACGTCGCGCGCGAGCAGAGAGTCGACCTTCCTGGTCGCCACCAGCGCGCCGATGGGCGCACCGCCAGGCACGACGATCGGTACCGCCACGGCCTGGAAAAGCAGAGAATCGCCCGACACGCCGAAGCCGTTCGTCACTCGACCCTGTAGCGCGCCGGCGACCAACGGCACGCCGCTGAGATCGGCGCCCGACGCGCTCTCCTCATCGCTCTTCGCCAGCAGCGTGCCGTTCTCGTCCACGACGAACACCCAGTCCGCTTCGAGCTGCTCCTTTGCTTCCAGGGTCTGATCGAGCACTTCTTCGCGGCGATGCTCGGAGACGAACGAGCGGAAGTAGGGCGCCTGCACGAAGACGCGCGCGCCGCCGGCCAGGCTGCGATGCCGCGCGGCGAGAATCTGTGCGACGAGATCTGCCGACTGCTCGAGCTCGCGCCTCACCACGGCGTCGCCGCTGCGCTGCGCCCACTGCGAGAGCATCCCGAGCACGAGCGCGAGCACCACCACCACGAGCACTGACGTCCACACGAAGACGCGCGTGGCGACGCTGGCCGAGCGCCAGACGGCGAAGGGCGCCGGCACGCGCATCAGTAGCGGTCCGCCCGCGTCGCCGCGTACGGCAGCCCGAACTTGTTCAGGTGCGGACCCGAGACGTATGACCGCGCGTCGAGCACGATGCGCTGGCCCAGCAGCCCCGCCGCGGGGACGATCACGTCGCGAACGACGCGAGCGCCGGCGCGCTCGTGCCAGGCGACCAGGCGGTAGCTCCCGGCGGCAACGTCGGGAATCGCGAACCGGCCGTCTGCGCCGACGAACGACGCCACATTCGCTTCGGGCACGGCGACGACGAAGCTGACCATGCGCGAGTGGATGTTGCAGTAGACCGGATAGATCCCGGGGCGCGGAAAGTGTGCCGTGCGGCTCGCGCCACGGCGGTAGAGACCGAGATCGAACGGTCCTGCTTCGGCGTTCGAGAAGACGTTGTGGCTGAACGGATCCTGATTGGGGAAGGACACCGAACCGCCGGCGGGAACCACGCGCACGTGCGGCACGAACTCGCGATCGGTCATGGCGATCGACGCCTCACGCGGCTCGGCCTTTGCCCCCGCGTCGCGCGCCACTCTTCCGATCGGCTCCAGATATACGACGGCGCTTCTGAGATCGCTGCGCTCCGCGCCCTGTCGCTCGACGAGCGCGATCTGTCCCGTCACCGCGCCCTGCGCGTGCGCGACGTTCGTGGCGCCGAACAGCGTCAGGACCGCGGCGCCGAGCAGGCGCGCCCATACACGCCGCGACTCAGAGCTCAAAGCCGAGACCGAGGTTGATGTGGCTCGCATGTCCCGTCGCGCCGGTGTCGAACTTCGTCGTCACGCGGCGCAGCTCCAGGCCCAGCACGATCGGCTCCGATGGCCGCCACAGCAAATGAGCCATGCACACCGCGTTGCGCCGACGCGTCGGACGGTCGTCGTCATTCACCACGTCGAGACCACAGCCCGCGCCGGCGAGCAAGGGACGGAGCATCTGTGCGTTGAGCTGCACCCATCCGGCGTGGTCCCGAATCGCCGGTCCCAGCTCGGACGAGCTCAGCGACTTGCCGAAGGCCTGCCCGATGCCGCCTCCGCCGAGTCCGCGCAGCAGTCGCCCTGTGTAGCCCTCGCCCCGCAGCTCGACGCGCGACGTGATCGAGATGCGCGCGTCCATCGTGATCGCGTGACTCGTCTCGATCCCGCCGTCGCCGTTGGCCACCCATCCGCGGTGCGCACCGAAGCCGATCTCGCCGCCGCCGTTGCCGATCGATGCGTCTGTTGCGCCGACGAGTGCGCTGTCGCCCCACTTCAGCTGCACGCGACCCTCGAACGCCGGCCGGCCCGAGCGCTCACCCGCATCGACCGCGTCGGGCTCTCCGGGATATTGCGCGCCACTGAACGGCGCGATCACTCCCGCCTGGAGCGTGAAGTGAACCGGCGTGCTGGCGACGCGCGCCGAGCCGATCTCCTGCGAGATCCGGATCTGACCGAGCCAGTTCCAGAGGTTGCCCGTGCCCGCGAAGTCCGGCACGCCGCTCGCCGCCACGCTCACGGGATTGAGCAGCGAGACGAGCGGATCGTCGAGTCCGACCATGATCTCCGTGCGCGGCCACTGCAAACGCGCGCGAGTGGTGCGGAGGCGCGGCTCGGGAAAGAGACGACGGTCGCCCGGCCCGTTCTGTACGCCGCCGAAGAAGTCGAGGTCGAGGTCGCCGATGAACACCCCGCCGAGGACGTCGAGCACCGTGACATTGCCACCGATCCGCGACTGACGTGCCGTGATGCCGAAGGCGTTGGTCTCCACCACCGTCGATGGCGCGAGCGCCGTCAGCGGCACATCCACGCTGTTCGCGCGGCCGAAGGTGGCGAACGCGTTGGTGAGAATGCGTCCGGTCAGCTCCAGCTGAAGTCGCGAGCGTGTGTGCACGGTGCTCTGCGACTCGGTCGCGAGCTGTTGCCGCAGCGCGGCAATGGCCGCCTCGGCGCGCGCCAGTCGCGCCGCGAGCGAATCGGCGGAGAGTGAATCGGGGGTCGGGGTCGCCTGCGCACGCACTGCTGCTGGAGCCATCGCGAGCGTGCCAGCGATGACTGCCAGGGCGACGCGTCGCGCGGACCGTCGCGACGCGTTGATGAACGAGAACAGGATCAGCGCACCCTCTCCGTGGTCCAGATGTCGCGCAACAGCCGCGCAGGCACGTCCCCGACGAGCACCGTACCCGTCGCCGCCTCGGGCCATGCGACGATGGACCTCTCCCCGACCGATGCGGTCAACAGATGCCGGTCGGCGACGGCGGATCTCACCGCGGGATTGCGGAAGAACGCGTCCTCGGCGACGAGGTACTGCACCACGAGCCGGTCGTCCAGCCGGTACGCCAGCACCGCCACCGGTTCGCCGCCGACGTTCGTCGTCCAGGCGCCGACCAGGCGCAGGTTGGGAGCGCGCAGGGGCTCGATCGGGAACGAGACCGCGGCGCGCACGGCCGAGAGGTCGCGCGCACGGCCGGGCAGATCTCCCGCCGCGACGCGATCGTAGTCGCCGAGCACGCCGTCGAGCAGCGGGACGGCGTGGACTGGCGTGGCGATCTCGCGCGTCGCGCCGGAGCGGAGCGGCATGAGGTCGCCGCGCGCTGCGAGCACGACCGCGAGCACGATCGCCGTCGCCCAGCCCGCGATGGCGATCCACGTGATCCGGCGGTGCCCGAGGTCCGAAGGGACCACGGCAGGCGCGACGTCGACGACCGGGGCCGGGATCGCGTCGAGTGCCGCAGTGATGCGCGCCCGGAGGGCGGGAGAGGTGGCGGCCGGCGGCTCCGCCGCCAGTCGACCGCGGATGGCGTCGTGCACGTCCAGCTCGCGCCGGCACTCGACGCACCCGATGAGGTGCGCGTCGATCTGCGCCGTGGTCTCCGGCGGCAGCTCGCGGTCGGCGTAGGCGCCGAGCAGCTCGCGCAGCACCTGGTGCCGCGATTCCCGGACAGCCTCGTCGGCTGGGTTCGCGCGCGAGGTGAGCGGGCTCTGGCTGTCGCTCATCGGGGACCTCCGCGAATGGCGCGTCGGGCACCGAGGTCGGTCGCGGTGGCCGCGTCGGGCGCGCCGGCGCGGCGCTCGGCCAACATGGCGCCGGCGAGGAGCTTCCGCCCACGGGCGATGCGGCTCATCACCGTGCCGATCGGTACACCGACGATGTCGGCGATCTCGATGTATTTGAAGCCATCGATGTCGTGCAGCTCGACCGCGGTGGCGAAGTCTTCCGGGATCTGCGCCAGCGCGCGGTGGATCGCCTCGGAGTCGAGGCGGGCGACCACCTCGGAGAACAGGGCGTCCCGCTCACCGCCGAGGAGCTCGTCGTGCGTCTCCTCGAGCCGAGTGATGAACACGAGCTGCTGGCGCCGTCCCGACTTCTCGCGCGCGTCGCTCAGGACGGTGCGGAGGATGCGGTAGAACCAGGGCCGGGCGTTGGCGTCGTCGCGCAGGTCGGCGAAGCCGAGCCAGGCGCGGACGCACGCCTCCTGAACCGCGTCCTCGGCGTCGGCGACCGAATCGGATCGCCGGATGGCGAATGCGAGAAGCCGGTCCAGGTGGGGCAGGACGACCGCTTCGAAGCGAGCGCGGAGGTCGGCCGATGGTTCGTGGTGGGTCGCAAGCATGCGTGATGAGGACGGAGGCAAGCGGCGGGTGCCGGCGGCGCAGCCAGTATAGCTGCGGGATGGGGGATGGGGGATGCGGGATGCGGGATGCGGGCGCGAGAAGGCAGACCCTGCCAGGCGGTGGATTATTCCCGCTCGCGAGCCCGACCGGCACAGGCGGGGCTGGGCATTGCCCGGTGTGGCGAGCGGTGCTAAATTCCAAGGCTGTCCTAGTTTACGTCAATTTTCGTCGGGGTCATCATATGGCAGTTCCTGCCACGCAGATCCGTCGCGGCATGGTCATCGTGTTCGAGGGCGAGCCGGTTCGCGTCGTCGAGTTTCGACACCACACGCCTGGCAACCTGCGCGCGATGGTGCAGGCGAAGCTGAAGAGCCTTCGCACCGGTGCGAGCTTCGATCACCGCTTCCGCGCGGCCGACTCGATCGAGCCGGCGTCGATGGAGACGCACGATCTCGAGTACATGTACGACTCTGGTGGCACGTACCACTTCATGAACAGCTCGAACTACGACCAGATCGAGATGGAAGAGGAGGCGCTGGGCGACAATGCGCCGTGGATGCAGCCGGGCATGAAGATTCAGGCGGAGTTCTACGATGGTCGCCCGATCGGCGTGCGGCTCCCGAACTCGATGACGTTGACGATCGTCGAGACGAACCCGGTGATGAAGACGGCGACGAAGACGGCGTCGTCCAAGCCGGCGAAGCTGGAGAACGGCGTGATGGTGAACGTCCCCGAGTTCGTGGCGACGGGCGACAAGGTTCGCGTCAACCCGTCGACCGGCGAATACATCGAGCGGGCGAAGTAGTCGGAACGCCTGCTCGGGTGACGAGCCCGCAATCGCCGACAGCGGTTGATTAGGCGCGTTCGGCTGATTACAATCCAAGCTCTGTGTGATCTGGCAACACGGGATTCCCGCGTACGATGGCGGGACATGGTGGCTGTAGCTCAATTGGTTAGAGCACCGGTCTGTGGCACCGGGGGTTGCGGGTTCAATTCCCGTCAGCCACCCCTCGTACGGCGGCGGGCAGCGCGTTCGGTGAAACGCCGGATGCGCTGCTCGACGGTTTAGGTCCGTAGCTCAATTGGTAGAGCACCGGTCTCCAAAACCGGCGGTTCAGGGTTCGAGTCCCTGCGGGCCTGTTCGAGAGGTGCGAGTCGTTGGATGTTTGAGAGTGCGAAGGGCAGGGCACACGGCGGTATCGTCTAGGGGACTAGGACACGGCCCTCTCAAGGCTGGAACACGG
>JBDTOD010000190.1:0-7022 GCA_039933415.1 bacterium | reverse complement strand
CAGGACGTGTGGACGTTCAAGTACACCTTCGTGTCGCAGTTCCATCTCCCACCCGTCGCACTGCGCGAGGGTGCACTGATCCTGGACCTGGGGAGCAACGTCGGCTACACGGTCGCCCACCTCGCGCAGTTGCATCCCACGGCGCGCGTGATCGGCGTCGAGATGGACGCGGAGAACTTCGCGCTCGCGGAGCTCAACACGGCGGCGTTCGGCGAGCGCGTTCGACTCGTGCACGCCGCGGTGTGGACGCACGACGGCGAGATCGCCTATGGTGGCGACGGCGACGATGCGTTCGCCGTAAGCGGCGACACAGGGCCGCGCCGCGCACCGGCCATGCGCGTCGACACCATTCTCGCCGCGCACGGCGTCACCCAGGTGGATTACGTGAAGATGGACGTTGAGGGCGCGGAGGCGGCGATCCTCGCTGAACCAGCCGACTGGCTCGACCGCGTGCGCGCGATGAAGATCGAGATTCATCCGCCGGCCACCATCGAATCGATTCGTCGCGTGCTCGATGCGCATGGGTTCATCTGTTCGATCGACGCGCAGCATCCCCGCTGTCTCATCGCCCTGCGCGCGTAACGGCGTGGAGGCGCGGGGCTGCAGTCGCCACCTCGCGATATATCCGCACGAGCGCCCGCAGCGAGTGCGAGATGTCGAACTGCTCCAGCGCCCGTTGGCGTCCCGCCGCGCCCATCGCGTCGGCGAGCCCTGGCGTCACGAGGATCCGCAGCACCGCATCGGCCATCGCCAGCGAATCGCCCCGTGGCACGACGAGGCCCGTCTCGCCATCGCGCACGATCTCCGGCACGCCTCCGACGCCGGTCGCCACGACCGGCCGCGCAGCGCGCATCGACTCGAAGAGCGGTAGCGGAGCCGCCTCGCTCTCCGACGCAAGCACGAGCACGTCGGATGCCGCGAGCAGCGTATCCACGTCTGCGCGCGATCCCAAAAGCTGGACGGTGCCCTCGAGTCCAGCCTCCGCGATCTGTCGCGCAAGCTCCTCGCGCAGGTCGCCGTCGCCAGCGATCAGCAGCCGCGCCTCGGGCAAGCGCGCACGCACTCGCAACATCATCGGCACGAGCTGGCGCTGTCCCTTCACCGCCTCGAGCCGGCCCACGTTCAACAGCACCGGCGCCGTCGCACCAAGGCCGAGTGCTTCGCGCGCGCGGCCGCGGAGGAGCGGATCGGGCGCCGGCGCGCCCGCGATGTCGAGCCCCGGATACACGACCTCCACCCGCTCGACCGGAAAGCCGGGCAGCGACGCGTAACTCTGCTTCACCGCGTCGGAGACGGCGACGATGCGACGCGCGAGCGCGCGGTTCAGCACCACGGGCGACATCTCCTCGGCTCGACGCGCGAGCGAGGTGCCCTCGTCCTCGGGATGGTCGGCCATCCGGCCGAGCCAGTGCAGTGTGGACACGACCGGCACACCGCGCAGTCGCGCGGCGGTGCCTGCGAGCGCGAGATCGAGCGTGCGGTTGACGTGCACGACGTCGATCGACAGCTCGTCCAGCAACTTCGCGAGGCGCACGATCGTCGAAGGGATCGAAGCGGGCCCGCGATGTCCGATGACGTGCGGCTCGACCCCCGCAGCGCGACACTCGTCCACGAGCTGAAGATCGGGGATGAGCACACACACGTGGTGCCGGAACTGCTCGCGGTCGAGCCGCGCCACGTTGCGCAGCACCACCTTCGTGACACCGTCAACCCGCAGACTGCGCAGGGTGTGCAGGACGTTGAGCGGGCGAGCGCCCGTCACGGCAGCGACGGAGGGACCGTCGCGCGCTCGGCAAGCAGGAGTGCTGGCGAGCGCATGCTGTCGCCGACCCCGATGGCGCGCAGCGAGCCTTCGAGCGCCGCCGAAATCGCCGGGCTGCGCATCGCGCGGTGCAGCACCATCGGCACCGCGAACTGTCCGACGGTCGCGACGCGAGTGAAGCCATGCGCCGCGAGCTCGCCCGTGAGCGCCCCTTCGGCGTACGCGAAGTACGGACGGGTGGTACCCTCCGCTCGATGCTTGAGGGCGAACGCGGCGTCGCGCACCGACTGGATTGCGAGCAGGTCACTCTTGCGCGCGAACTCGACGACGACGAATCGCGCCGCGATTCTGGACATCTCGGCGAGCAGCTCGCGCCAGAACGTCACGTGACCGAGCAGCCGCACGGCGATCACCACGTCCACGCTGGCATCGGCGAATGGCAGCGCCCTCAGGCTCGCCACACACCGCGCGAGCCGATCCGGATGCGCGCGGCGTGCGGCTTCAACCCTCGCGAAGCAGTCCTCGGTGCTTCCGTGCATCACAACGTCGTGGCCCCGCTCCAACAGCAGGGGGGTGATCTGGCCGTGACCTCCTCCCACCTCTAGCACTCGGCATGGCGCGGGCCCTATCCGGTCGAGCAGCGAACGCATCGCGCGCGACTGCTGGCTGAGCAGCCATCGCCCGGTCGCCCCGGCGAACCGCCCCGTCGCATACCGGTCTGACGCAGACTCCACGTCCGGCCGCTCGGTGTCGTGCGGACGTCTCGTCCCAAGCTCGGAGGTCTCGCTGATGGTCATTCGAGATGCGCGTGGCATGGTGACCCGGGTGGACAGCGCGTAGCGAGCAGCCCGAATTGCCCGGCGGCAAGCGCGTCGGGTGGCATGGCGGTTGATGGAATGGCACTCCTCTGTCGTCCGGCGTATGCCGAACGATACGAACGAGCGCAGGCCGCGTGCAGCCCGATCCGATTCGTTGCAGCGGCGCACAGCCCAGCGCGACTCTGCCGGAAGTGCGATATTGAACGCTGCCTCGCCCGGTCCGCCTCGTCCTTGCCGCCCATGACCTCGGAACGCATTATCGTCACCGGCGGCGCCGGCTTCATCGGCTCCGCACTCGTACGCAAGCTGATCGCCGAGACCGACGCCTCCGTCGTGACTGTCGACAAGCTGACATATGCCGGTAATCTGGAGTCGCTGTCGCTCGCGGCCGCCAACCCGCGCCACCACTTCGAGCAGGTGGACGTCTGCGATGCGGAAGCGCTCCGGACGCTGTTCACCCGCTACGAGCCCAGCGCCGTAATGCACCTGGCCGCGGAGTCCCACGTCGACCGCTCGATCGACGGCCCAGCCGCGTTCATCCAGACGAATGTGGTGGGTACCTTCACGCTGCTCGAACAGGCGCGGCGCTACTGGGAGGAGCTGTCCAAGGCCGGCCGCGCGGCATTCCGCTTCCTCCACGTCTCGACGGATGAGGTGTTCGGCTCTCTGGGAACGTCCGGCCACTTCGACGAAACCACGCAGTACGCGCCGAATTCCCCCTACGCGGCGAGCAAGGCGGCCTCGGATCACCTGGTGCGGGCTTGGCACCACACGTATGGGCTACCCGTCCTCACGACGAATTGCTCTAACAACTACGGACCATATCAGTTTCCAGAGAAGCTCATCCCGCTCGTGATCCTCAACGCGTTGGAGGGTCAGCCGCTCCCGGTATATGGTGGCGGCGTGAACGTGCGGGACTGGCTTTACATCGAAGATCACGCGGCTGCCCTTCTGACGGTGCTTGCCCGAGGTCAGCCCGGTGAGACGTACTGCATAGGCAGCAATAACGAGCGGCGCAACATCGATGTCGTCAAGACGATCTGCGCGATCATGGACGAGATGGCGCCCCGCGCGGAGGGACTGCACGAAGAGCTGATCACGTTCGTGGCGGATCGTCCCGGCCACGACCTCCGCTACGCGATCGACGCAAGCAAGATCACACGGGAGCTAGGCTGGACTCCGCGCGAGACGTTCGAGAGCGGTCTGCGCGCGACAATTCGATGGTACCTCGAGCACCGCCAGTGGTGGGAGCGTGTTCGGTCGGGCGCGTATCGTGGGGAGCGCCTTGGACTCGGCGCTGGCGGACGGGTGGCGGCGCCCACCGTGGCATCGGCATGACACGGTGCAAAGGAATCATCCTCGCAGGCGGATCGGGGACGCGGCTGTATCCGATCACGCGGGTCTTGAGCAAGCAGCTCTTGCCGGTCTACGACAAGCCGATGATCTACTATCCGCTGTCGGTTTTAATGCTCGCGGGCATCCGGGACGTGCTGGTCATCTCCACGCCGTCGGATCTGCCGCGCTTCGAGCAGTTGCTCGGTGACGGATCCGATTGGGGAATGTGCTTCCAGTACGCGGTGCAGGCCGCGCCCGATGGTTTGGCACAGGCGTTCATTCTCGGCCGAGACTTCGTCGGCCTCGACAATGCCGCGCTTGCGCTTGGAGACAACATTTTTTACGGGCACGGCCTCAGTCAGCTCGTACAGGACGCGGCAGCACAGCCGAAGGGGGCGACGATCTTTGGCTACCGGGTCCGCGATCCTGGACGATACGGTGTGGCCGAGTTGCTCGCTGACGGCCGCGTCGCGAGCATCGAGGAGAAACCGCAACATCCGCGTTCGAACTACGCGGTCACGGGTCTCTACTTCTACGACAACGACGTCCTCGACATCGCCGCAAGCCTCCAGCCCTCGGCGCGCGGAGAGTTGGAGATCACCGACGTGAACCGCGCGTATCTCGAGCGCGGGCAGCTGCGCATGCGCGTCCTTGGTCGAGGCATGGCCTGGCTCGATACGGGCACGCACGAGTCGCTACAGGACGCATCGAACTTCATCGAGACGATAGAGAAGCGGCAGGGGCTCAAGGTGTCGTGCCCGGAGGAGGTCGCCTTCCGAATGGGCTTCATCGACGCGGAACAGGTGAGACGTCTGGCGGCGCCGCTGCGGACGAGCGCCTATGGCGCGTACCTCCTGGATCTCGTCGATCGAGCGGACCACTTTTGAACGTCGTCGCGGGATCATTGCCGGGCGTGCTGATCTTCCAGCCACCCAGCTTTCCCGACGCGCGCGGGATGTTCCGGGAGCTGTATCGCGCGCCGAGCTACGCCGACGCCGGGCTCACGGAGACATTCGTGCAGGACAATCTGTCTCGATCGATCCAGCACACGCTGCGCGGCCTGCATCTGCAAAACCCGCGAGCACAGGGCAAGCTCGTGATGGTGCTCGATGGCTCGGTTTACGACGTCGCGGTGGACGTCCGGCGTGGCTCGCCCACGTTCGGCCGCTGGGAAGGGTTTGAGCTGAACGCGGAGACCGGTCGACAAGTCTACGTGCCGCCAGGATTCGCGCATGGCTTTCTCGTCCTGAGCGATAGCGCACTGGTGATGTACAAATGCACAGCGCTTTACAGTCCAAGCGACGAGCTGTGCGTGAGGTGGGACGACCCTGCGATTCGCATCGTGTGGCCAGTCGAAACACCAGTGCTCTCGGCGCGCGACGCCTGCGCGCCGTCGCTAGGGCAGATTCCGCTCCAGCGCCTACCGCGCTTCGACACGTCACCGTGACCGACGCGGACATACGGACGCCGACGATCCTGCTCACCGGTGCCGCCGGCCAGGTGGGGTTTGAGCTTCGTCGCAGCCTCGCTCCCCTCGGTCACGTCGTCGCACCGTGCCGCTCGGAGCTCGACCTCGCCCGGCATGGGCGCATCGCTGAATTCGTCGACGCGGTGGCACCCACGCTGATCGTGAATGCGGCCGCCTACACCGCGGTGGACCTGGCCGAAGCCGAGCGAGACGCTGCCTTCGCGATCAATGCCATCGCACCGCGGGTACTCGCCGAGTCGGCGGCGCGCGCGGGCGCGGCGATGGTGCACTTCTCGACTGATTACGTCTTCGACGGCACGAAGACGACAGCGTACCTCGAGGATGATGCGCCGGCTCCGCTCGGCGTGTACGGCGGCAGCAAGCTAGCCGGAGACCAGGCGGTGATCGGTGCGGGCATCCCCTATCTCATATTGCGAACGAGTTGGGTGTACGCGGCACGGGGTCGCAACTTCCTGCGCACGATGCTACGTCTCGCGCACGAGCGCACCGAGCTGTCCGTCGTCGCCGACCAGTTCGGGGCCCCGACGCCAGCCCGATTGATCGCCGATGTCACCGCGCAGCTGCTCGGGCGGGGGCACGGTCCGACAGGCTTTCACTTCCCCTCACGGCTCAGCGGCGTGTACAACGTGACAGCGAGAGGGGTTGCGAGCTGGTACGATCTCGCCAGCGCCATCCTCACGCTCGATCCGCGGCGCGAACGCCAGACAGTCCGGCTCATTCGCGCGATCACGACGCCAGAATATCCAACTCCGGCGCGCCGACCGTCGAACTCGCGGCTCGATCTGGGGAAGCTCGAACGCACGCTCGGGATCCTGATGCCCGATTGGGAGACGCAGCTGGAGACGGTGATGCGGGAGTTACCGATGCAGGAGTCCGCGTAGCCACGCTGGAATGGAGCACGCTCGGCCGCGAATAGATCGTCGGCCGTCATCCGCCGCTTATCCCGCCGTGGTGCCGTGCAGAATCCCACTGCGTACGCGCACGGCCCTGGCGGAGGCGCCGGGGAGCGGCGTGATCCGGCGCTCGACGTGCCACATGAACTGCAGTGGAGCAACGAGCGATCGCTGCTTGCCCGCGCGATCGACGGTGATCGGAATCATCGCGCTCGTCGCAGCACCGTGCTTCACGTGCAGCTGCGCCACGAGTGCGGGTGAATCGCCGGCGATGCCGTCCACGGAAACGAGATCGTCGCCCGGCTGCACTCCCGCCTGATCCGCCGTGGATCCCGGCGCCACGGCGACGACGCGCGTCCCGCTATCGTCCTGCCCCATAGTCACCCCCAACACGGGAATGCGCACGGAATCGGCGACGAGCTGCAGCGCTGCAAGTGGCAGGACGCTGGCCCACGGATACGGATCACGGCCGTCGATGTAGCGCGCCTCGAAATCGACGAAGGACCTTCCACCCGCTGCACCCTGCACCGCCTTCCACCACTGTTCGCCGGTGAATCCCTTCCCCGCCTTGTAGGCATCGCGATAGAGCTCGCGCATCACATCGTCGAGTGAGCGATGGTTGTCGCTCGCATCGCGAATCATGATGTCGAGCATCAGCCCCGCGAGCGAACCTTTCGGATAGTACGCATCCGCGGTGCCGTCGGTGGGATGGATCCATGCGGAGA
>JBDTOD010000189.1:0-7044 GCA_039933415.1 bacterium | reverse complement strand
GGTCAGGTTGATCTGCCATAGCAGGTGTTCGCGCAGACTGGGTGTCCCCGCCGGCCCGTGCCTTCGCCCGCCGATCCCCCACCGAGTGCAGATCGACCGCGAGCGTCTCGATCCGCCGGCCGTCCATCGCGCGCACCGTGAACACCGCATGGCTCGCCGTCACGCGGTCGCTGACGACGGGAAGTCGGCCGAGCGCGCCGAACACGTAGCCGCCGATCGTCGCATAGTCGTCGTGCGGGATCTCGAGACCGAAGCGCTCGTTGAGCTCACCGATGTTGGTATTGCCTGGAACGAGCACGTCGGCGTCCGGATCCGGTGAGGGCACGAGCTCCGGCTCGTCGTACTCGTCGAGAATCTCACCGACGATCTCCTCGAGCAGATCCTCCATCGTCACGATGCCCGCCGTACCACCGTACTCGTCGAGCACCACGGCCATGTGCTCCTTCAATCGCTTGAAGTCGGCCAGCACCTCTTCCACTTCGCGCGAGCCCGGCACGACGTGCATCGGGCGCATCACTTTGCTCACCGTGAACGGCCCGGTGCGATCGCGCAGCAGCGGGATGAGGTCCTTGGCAAGCAACAGCCCGATGATGTTGTCGATCGACTCTTCGTACACGGGGTACCGCGAGCGCTGGGTCTCGACGACGAGCGCGACGGCCTCGTCCAGCGTCGCCTCGAGCGGGAGTGCGTCGATCGCCGTGCGCGGCGTCATCACCTCGCGCGCATTCTTTTCGGAGAATTCGAACACGCCTTCGATCAGCGCGGCGTCCTGCCGCTCGAGCACGCCGACTTCCTGGCTCTGCTCGACGAGGATGCGCAGCTCATCGGCCGAGTGGACGTTTTCCTCCGCGTTTACCGGACGCTGACGGAACAGCTTCAGCACGGCTTCTGCCGACAGGTTGAGCACCCAGGTGAACGGCGTGGTCAGCCACGCGAACACCATCAGCGGCGGCACGAGCCAGCGCGAGACTTCCTCGGGATGGTTCAGCGCGGCGCTGCGCGGCGCCAGCTCCCCGAACACCACGTGGGCGTACGTCACGACGGCCAGCGCACAGATAGTGCCCAGGCCCGCCGTGCCGAGTCGTGCGGGAATGGGCATCGACGTGAAGGCGCTCGCGAAGGCGTGCGATAGCGTCTCTTCGGCGAGCGCACCGATGCCAATGCTCGCGAGCGTGATGCCGAACTGGCTCGCGGAGAGCAGACGTGCCATGCTCGCCGTCGCGCGGAGCACGATGCGGGCCTTCGCGTCGCCGGCGCGCGCCATCGCCTCCAGGCGAGAGCGGCGCGAGCGAACGACGGAGAACTCCGCTGCCACGAAGAAGCCATTCAGGGCGAGGAGCCCGAGGATGGCGAGAACGCGTCCGAGCACGAGCGGAACGTAACCCTCGGCGTCGTGACGACGCCACTGCCTACCCGTCCTTCAGTGAACTGACCCTCACACCGACACTGATGGAAATGACAGATGACTATCGCATCGAGAAGACGCGTCGACCGGTCGACGTCACCTTGGCCAACGGGCGCCGCCTCGAAGGCGATGTGTTCGTCCAGCCATTCGCGCGCTTCCGCTCGGGTCCGGAAGAGCCGCTCGACCTCCTCAATGACGAAGATCCCTTCCTTCCGTTGGCCCAGACGAACAGTGACCTCCTGCTCGTTCAGAAGTCTCAGATTGCAGTGGTCAGCACCGCGTTGCCCGACGTTGACGACACCGTGGATCGCGGCGTCGTGGGCATGCACGTGGAGCTCGGATTGATCGACGGTTCGACGTTGAACGGGTCGATTTTCCCCGAAGTGCGGCTCGGACGCCCGCGTCTGGTCGACATTCTCAATGACACCAAGCAGCCGTTCATCGCGCTGTTCGGCACCGATCACCTGTTGATCGTGAACCGAGCGCACATCGCTCACGCCAGACCGCTCTCCTAGTCCATGGCTCAGCTCGACCGCTTTCTCTCCGCGATGGTCAGCCACCGCGCGAACGTCTTGAGACTCGATGAAAGCGCGCTCGCCGAGCTGGAGATTGCCGGAGCCCCCCGGCCGGTCACGAAGGCACCGCTCACGTCCGCGCAGGTCGTCTCGCTCCTGCGAGAGATCGCGCCGGCAGCCTCGGCGGCGGCACTCGATGCTGGACAGCCGACGAGCTTCTCCTACCTCTCGGACGAAGGCGCGTTCGCCATCGACGCGGCCCGCGCCGGCTCGAGCTGGCAGGTGCGCATCACGATCGATGAGGGACGAGAGCGCGATCGGCTCGTCGACCATGCGCGAGACCTCGGCTCCGCCGCCGCTGCGGGCGGGAGCCGGAGCGCTGTCGCCAACGCGCCGATTCACGTCGCCGAGCGTCACCCGCCGGCCCCGTCGCCGTCGATCCGCCTCGTCACGGCGGCGAACGCGACGATCGCCGCCGACGCAGATCACATCGGCCATTTCGACGGCTCTGATCGCGCGCGCGCGACGCTCGATGCGCTGCTTCGGACGATGGTCGAGCGCGGTGCGTCCGACCTGCATCTCCGATGCGGTGAGCCACCGATCGTTCGTCTGCACGGCGAGATGGTGCGGTTCGATCAGCCCGCCCTCGATCCGCCGACGCTCGACTCGATGCTTCGGTCGATCATGCCAGAGCGCAATCGGCGCGAGTATCTCGACTCCAACGACACCGATTACGCATACGAGATCGAAGGGCTCGCGCGCTTTCGCGCCAATGCGCTGAAGGATCGCCGCGGACCCGCGGCGGTGTTCCGTCAGATTCCGGCGACGGTCGTCACGGTCGAGCAGATGGGCATCTCACCCGAGGTGCAGAAGCTCTGCACGCTGAACAAGGGGCTCGTGCTCGTCACGGGTCCCACCGGCTCGGGCAAGTCCACCACGCTCTGCTCACTGATCGATCTCGTCAACCGCTCGCGCAGCGATCACGTCATCACGATCGAGGATCCGATCGAGTTCGTGCATCCGAACAAGCGCTGCATCATCACGCAGCGACAGGTCGGAGTGCACACGGGATCGTTCAAGAGCGCACTCCGCGCCGCGCTGCGAGAGGATCCCGATATCATTCTGGTCGGCGAGCTGCGCGATCTCGAGACGGTCTCCATCGCGATCGAGACGGCGGAGACGGGACACCTCGTGTTCGGCACGCTGCACACGACGACGGCCGCCGGCACGATCGATCGCATCATCGATCAGTTCCCCGCCGATCGTCAATCGCAGATCCGCGTCATGCTGGCCGAGTCGCTCAAGGGCGTCATCTCACAGACGCTGTGCAAGAAGATCGGCGGCGGCCGCGTCGCGGCGCGTGAGGTGCTCCTCTCCATCACCGCGGTGACGAATCTCATCCGCGAAGGAAAGACCTTCCAGATCCCGACGGTGATGCAGACGTCGAAACGACTCGGCATGGTCACGCTCAACGACGCGCTGCTCGAGCTGGTGGACGGTGGCCTGATCGAGCCCGCGGAGGGCTATGGCAAGGCCGTGGACAAGACGATGTTCCTCGGTGCCCTCAAGGCGCGCGGCCTCGACACCGGCTTCGCCGAGCTGGAGGTCGGAGCCAAGGACGCCAAGTCGACCACTGGAAGCATGCCAGCGGCTCGACGCTAGCGCTCCATCGCGCGCGCAGGGCGGAAACACCAACGGGACGCCATCTGGCGCCCCGTGTCATGCTGAGTGGACTTCCCGTTTCGACGGTGCGCGGCGTCGTCACGCCGTCGCCCTAACTTCGCGCGCCGTCCTGCTCACCTGAGCGCATGCCGTCGTTCGCTCCTTCCGCCGGAGCGGCTCCGAGCTCGCCGCGGGATCGCTCGTATTCCTCGCGCTCTGCGTAACCGTAGCCTCCGAGTACCTCCCCACCGCGCATGTAATCGTGGCCGTAGCCTCGACCATGAGGATACTGCACGAGGGCGGGGTCGTGTTCCTGGCTCATCGGACACCTCCTGCTCTGGTTGGCCTGCGCCTTCAGACTGCACGTCCCAGGCCGATCGGTCAAGTGGGGAAACGCTCGAGCTTGTTCGGACTTTGGCCGTCAGGGTATACTTCCAGGCTATGCAGATTCGTAACATCGCCATCATCGCACACGTCGACCACGGGAAGACCACCCTCGTCGACAAGATGCTTCGCCAATCCGGCGCGTTCCGGGACAATCAGGTCGTCGCCGAGCGGGTGATGGACTCCAATCCGCTCGAGCGTGAGCGCGGCATCACCATCCTCGCCAAGAACACCTCGATCCGGTGGAAGGACACGAAGATCAACGTCGTGGACACCCCGGGCCATGCCGATTTCGGCGGCGAGGTCGAGCGTATCCTCCGCATGGTCGACGGCGTGCTCCTCGTCGTCGATGCGTTCGACGGCCCGATGCCGCAGACCCGCTTCGTGCTCCGGAAGGCGCTCGAGCTGGGACGCACGCCGATCGTCGTGATCAACAAGATCGACCGGCCGGGTGCTGACCCCATGCGCGTGCACGACGAGGTGCTCGACCTCTTCATCGAGCTCGAGGCAGACGAGACGCAGCTCGATGCGCCGGTCGTGTATGCCTCGGCACGCGAAGGCGTCGCCACGATGGACATGGAAGTCACTCCAGTCGACCTGACGCCGCTGTTCGACACGATCCTCTCGGCCGTTCCGGCGGCGCCGAGCGATTCCACGGCGCCCTTTCAGATGTTGATCTCCACGATCGACTTCTCGCCGTACCTCGGCCGGCTCGGCATCGGGCGCATCGAGCGCGGCACTGTGAATGTCGGCGATCAGGTGCTGCTCCTTCCAATGGATGTGAACCAGAAGAACGAGCAGGCGCGCGTCACCAAGCTGTACGTGTACGACGGGCTCGATCGGACCGAGGTGCAGAGCGCTCCGGCCGGCGAGATCGTGTCGCTCGCTGGCCTCGAGGGCGTGGAGATCGGGTTGACCGTCACCGACGTCGAGCATCCCGAGCGGCTGGCAGGCATCGCCGTGGAGGAGCCGACGATCAGCGTCGACTTCCTGGTGAACAACTCCCCCTTCGCGGGCAAGGAAGGCAAGTACGTCACCTCTCGGCAGATCCGCGACCGCCTGTACAAGGAGCTCGAGCGCAACGTCGCTCTTCGGGTCGAGGACACGGACTCCACCGACACGTGGACGGTGAGTGGTCGCGGTGAGCTGCACCTCTCGATCCTCATCGAGACGATGCGGCGCGAGGGGTACGAGTTCCAGGTTTCGCGCCCGCGCGTCATCCTCAAGTCCGGTCTCAAGGGTGAGAAGCTGGAGCCCTACGAGGAGCTCGCGATCGACGTGCCGGAAGACTACCTCGGCGCGGTGATCGAGAAGCTCGGACCGCGCCGCGGTGAGATGATCGAGATGAAGAATCCGGGGCAGGGGCTCGTGCGGGTGCTGTACCGCATCCCCGCCCGCGGACTGTTCGGCTATCGCTCGGAGTTCCTCACCGATACTCGCGGCACGGGAATCATGCACCACCGATTTCTCGAGTACGGGGCGTGGGCCGGCACCCTCGCGACCCGATCCCGCGGCACGCTCGTCTCGATGGAGAATGGCACGATCATCGCGTTCGCTCTGGCGGCGCTTCAGGAGCGGAGCACGCTGTTCGTCTCCCCCGGTGAGCCGGTGTACGAAGGAATGATCGTCGGCGAGAACTCGCGGCCCGGCGACATGGACGTGAATCCAACGAAAGAGAAGAAGCTCACCAACATGCGCACGACCGGAACGGACGAGAACATCCGTCTCGAACCGCCCCGGGAGTTGACGCTGGAAGGAGCGCTAGAGTATATCGAAGATGACGAGCTGATCGAGGTCACGCCGCAGTCCATCAGGCTGCGCAAGCGTCTCCTTGCCCAGAGCGACCGCAAAAAGATCTCGCGTGAAGCCAAGCGGGAACGGGCGACACTGTAACGGTTGGCACGCGACCTCCCCACTCCCTCCATACCCGGAGACCCCAGCAATGCCGGACCTGTTCGAGATGTCGGAGTCGCTCGGCGTCTTCGCCGCCGCCGTCGACTCGCTCTCGCTGTCGCCTCGCGACGACGCTGAGGACGATGTCGAGGACGAGGACCTCGACGACGAGGACCTCGACGATGAGGATGACGACGACCTCGACGACGACCTCGACGACGATGACGATGATGAGGATGACGAGGACGATGACGACGAAGACGACGATGATGAGGATGACGACGACCTCGACGACGACGAGGACGACGATCTAGTCGATCTCGACGACGATCTGGACGGGGCCGACGACGACGAGGACGACCGGCCGGGTCGTCCGTTCGACGAGACCTGAGCCAGAGAAGATCCTGCAGGCTGAACGATCACGACGCGCCGACGGACTCCGTCGGCGCGTCGTTGTTCGGTGCAGCGCCTCGCCGCGTCGGTAGACTCTGTCGACCGCGGTACGGTGCGCTTCTCCCTCCGACCTCGCGATGTCGAGCACCGAAGAGTCCGTTCAGTTCGAAGCGCTGCTCGAGTTCCTTGAGCGCAATCGCGGATTCTTGCGTTGGACATCGGGCTGCCGGTCGACCAGCTCGCTGGCTCGTTGCGCGCCGTGCGTGCGAGCCAGAGCGAGTGTGCGGAGGTGATGGTATCGGCGGTGAATCGACGAGGTCGGGCGATGCGGTGTGCGGTGACATGCTCACCGCTGACCGCACTCGACGGCAGTGTGCGGGGGGCGATGATCCTGGTGGATGAGACGGGTTGATCGAATGCACGCGAGGAGTGCATTCCCCCTTGATCTTGCCCGTCGCGCCGCTACCTTTCGCGTTCCCCGGATGAATGGGGACGTCACAAAAAGCTGATTGACAATCGAGTGTGTGATATCGTGCGATGGCTCTCGTATGAGCTGCAGCGATCGTGTGCTGCGGCGAGAGATTCAATTCACGAATTCTGATTCCGGACGCGATCTTTGGATCCGTCTGAAGGTCGCGTTCGGCGAGCTATATCAATCTCTTGGAGAGTTTGATCCTGGCTCAGGACGAACGCTGGCGGCGTGCTTAACACATGCAAGTCACGGGGGCCCGCAAGGGTAACCGGCGAACGGGTGCGTAACACGTGAACAACCTGCCCTCGTGTGGGGGATAG
>JBDTOD010000188.1:0-7062 GCA_039933415.1 bacterium | reverse complement strand
CCCGGGGTCAGAGCCCGGGGTCAGAGCCCGGGGTCAGAGCCCGGGCTCTGACCCCCTCCCTCGCCCGCCCCTCCGCCGGCCTCACCACGCGCGCATACACCAGCGCCGAGGCTGAGGCACTCAACGCCATGATCCCCGTCACGGCGATCGCCGACCGGCCGTCGAACAGCGCCGCGACGAGCGCGCTCGCCAGCGCGCCGGCCAGCATCTGCGTCCCGCTCAACACGGCGCTCGCCACCCCAGCGACCGACGACATCGGCTCCAGCGCGCCCTGCGCCGCGTTCGGCCGCACGATCCCCTGCCCCACGAAGCCGACGATCACGAGCCCGACGAGCGTGGGCACGCGCAGCCAGCCAGCCAGCGTGAGTGCGAGCAGGGCCAGCGCCGACGTCACGATCGCCGCCAGTCCCCACCGGATCAGTCGTCCGTGCGACACGCCGCGCGCGCTGAGCGTCGCGCTCGTGAGCGCGCCCGCCATGAGCCCGAGTGACGTCGCCGCGAACAGGATGCCGTACGTGCGCCGCGACACGCCGAGCAGTCCGATGAGCACGAGCGACGAACCGGAGACGTAGGCGAACAGCGACCCGAAGTTGAGCGCGATGACGAGCACGTAGCCGAACGCCACGGGGTGCCGCACCACGCGCGCATAGTTGTCTACCACTCCCCGCACGGTGAGCGCACCCGGCGCGCCGCGCGTCACGCTCTCCACGAGGCCGAGCGACGCGATGATGAGCAGCACCGTCGCGCCGATCGCCAGCGCGGCGTAGATCGCGCGCCACCCGCCGAAGGTCGCGATCGCGATGCCGAGCGTTGGCGCGATGATCGGCGCAACGCCGCCGGCCAGGTTCACATACGACTGCTTGACGCGCGCTTCCGTGCCGGTGAACAGATCGCGCACGATGGCCAGAACGAGCACCTGGCACCCGCCCGCTCCGATGCCCATCAGCGTGCGCCAGAGCAGCAGCGCGTGGAGGGATTGCGAGAAGGCGCCGAGCGCGCCGAAGCAGGCGAACATCCCGCAGCCGGTGAGCAGAACTGGTCGCCGGCCGAAGTGGTCCGACAGCGGCCCGAACACGAGGGGCCCGATCGCGAAGCCGGCGAGGAACACGCTCAGCGTCAGCGCCGCCGCACCCGGCTTTACGCCGAGCGATCGCGCCGTCTCGGCCAGCACGGGAAGACCCATGTCGGTGGCGAACGACGCGAGCGTGACGAGCGCGCCGAGCAGCAGCGTGAACGTCGCGGAGTGCGGATCGAGCCGCGCCGCGCGAACGCGGTCGGTCCTCGTCGCGCTGCTCATCCGGGAGACGTTGGGTGTCGGCTCAGGGTGCCGCGTCGATCAGCGACGCACCGGAGGAGCGATATGGCGCAAACCCCCGACCCCAGTCCACCGCGACGACCTCGACTCCCACTTTTGTCCCATCGATGTGCACGACGACAAAGTGGAACGGGTTGGCGCCCGCGTCCATCGCCGGCTTCACGAGATGCTCGAGCGACACCTTCGACGCCGTGTCCGCGCGCAGATAGGCGCTCACGTCGGGCTCGCCGACGTACGCGTACAGCGGCGCGCCTCCACCTCCACTCACGATCTGGTCGATGCGATGCTTCCCCGTTGCGTCGACATAGCGCTCCACCCAATGCTCGAACAGGTGCTCGTGCCCGGTGAGCAGGAGCCGCACGTGATGCTTCCGGAACAGCGGCATCCACCGCGCGCGAATGGACGCCGCCTGCGACTCGATTCGCGATCCGCCATGTGGACCCGACGAAAACGCCGGGTGGTGATAGAACAGGGCGACGTTCACGTAGCGCGTCCGGTCGAGTCGCTCGAGCTGCCCCTTCACCCATGCGAACTGCGTCGAATCGTCGGGGATGGCCGAGTCGAACGCGATGACGAAGGTGTTGCCATAGCCGAACGCGAAAGTGGGATACCCCGCGAGCCGCCGCGGGCTTCCGTTCGGCGGGATGAGCGCCGCGTTCGCCGCAAAGTAGTTGCGCAGGCCGGCCACGCGGCGCGCGTCGGTGAGCTCGGTCGCGTTGCCGACGTCGTGATTGCCGACGGAGAGGAAGTACGGCACGCCGCCTTCCTGCGTGAGCCGGTTGATGAGCGGCACGTAGCTCACCGACCATTGCGCGGCGATGGAGCCGTTCACCACCGCATCCCCGCTCTGGAGCACGAAGCGGATGGGATCGCCGATGGCGGCGCTGCGCTTGATCGTCGCGAGCATCGACTCGATCACGAGCCCGTGCTCCGCCTGGAGCTCGACGCCGTCGTGACGACCGCGCGTGTCGCCGTACGCGATGAAGGAGAACTTCGTCACCCCCGCCGTGGCGGCTTCGCTCGGCAGCGGCGCGGCCGGCGCGAGAATCGGTGCCGCCACCTGGTCGGCGGGGATTGCCTGGGCGAGGGCGCGCAGTGGCGCCGAGGCGGTGCAGAGGACGAGCACGCCGACCTGCTGCGCCAACCGGGAGAGAGAGATCATGCACCAATACTAACGCCCCCGTCTCGCGCCTTCCCGACGTCACCCCCGCTCGCCCATATTCGGACCGCGCGCTTCCCAGTGCTGCGCGACGTCCGCTCGCCGCTCCGGAACCCAGGTCATCGCCATGCTTGCTCCCTTCGCCCGCCTGCTCATCTCCACGGCGGGTCTCGCGACCGTGATCGCCGGCCTCGATGCCGCACCCGCCATCGCACCGCCGACTCGTCCGAGTCTCGACTCGCTCGACGTGAGCGACGGGCTCAAGGCGACGCTCGTCGCCGAGGCGCCAACGCTCACCAATCCGACCAACGTCGACGTCGACGCGCGCGGCCGGATCTGGGTCCTAGAAGGGTTCAACTACCGGAAGTTCAAGCCGAAGCCGCTCCGCGCCGAAGGCGATCGCATCGTCATCCTCGAAGACACGACGGGCGACGGCGTCGCCGACGTGAGCAAGGTGTTCTATCAAGGCACCGACATCGACGCGGCAATGGGGATCGCGGTGCTCGGCAACAAGGTCTACGTCTCGGCCTACCAGAACATCTTCGTCTTCACCGACACGAACGGCGACGACAAACCCGACAAGAAGGAAGTGCTGTTCACCTCCATCGGGAAGGATCACGATCACTCGGTGCACGCCTTCGTGTTCGGTCCCGATGGGCGACTGTACTTCAATGGTGGCAACGAGACGGGCGCGCTGATGGATGCGACGGGCAAGGTGCTCGTCGATCGCGCCGGCAATCGCATCGAGCAGAAGAACGCGCCGTATCAGGAAGGCATGGCGTTCCGGCTCGAGCCGGACGGCACGAACGTCGAAGTGCTCGGCTACAACTTCCGCAATCCGTACGAGCTCGTCGTCGACCCGTTCGGCACCGTCTGGCAGACCGACAACGACGACGACGGCAACCGCTCCACGCGACTGAACTATGTGATGGAGGGGGGCAACTTCGGCTACAAGGACGAGATGACGGGCGCCGGCTGGCGGAGCCCGCGCGTCGGATGGAGCAGCGAGATTCCGCGTCGGCACTGGCACTCCAACGACCCGGGCTCGGTACCGAACGTGCGGATCAACGGCGCCGGTGCGCCATCGGGAATGGCATTCTACGAAGGGTCGCTCTTGCCGCAGCGCTTCCGCGGTGCGCTCATCCATGCGGAGCCGGGGCTGAGCGAGGTGCGTGCGTATCCCCTGCGCGCCGATGGCGCCGGCTACGCCGCCGATGTGATCCCGATCCTGAGCACGACGCGCGACCGCATGTTCCGGCCAGTGGATGTCGCCGTGGCGCCAGACGGGTCGCTCATCGTCGCCGACTGGTACGACGCGGGCGTCGGCGGCCACAACATGTCCGACCAGACGCAGGGTCGCATCATCCGTGTCGCACCGCCGGGCGCTCGCTACGTCACGCCCACGCTCGATCTCAGCACTGCGTCCGGGGCGGCGCGCGGACTCCGCAGCCCGAATCACGCGACGCGCTATCTGGCGTACGAGCGCCTGCACGCGCTCGGTCGCGGCGCCGAAGGGGTGCTCGCGCAGATGTATCGCAGCAGGGAGCCGAGCGATCGCGCGCGCGCGCTCTGGCTGCTGGCGCGCATTCCGGTGCGTGGCGCGCACTACCTCAGGCTCGCGTCGCGCGACGCCGATCCGAACATCCGCATCGTCGCCCTGCGCGCAACGCGACGCATCGACGCCGACGTGATCCCGCTCGCCGAGCAGCTCGTGCGCGATCCATCGCCGGCGGTGCGGCGTGAAGTCGCGTTGTCGATCCGGCACAGCGAGAGTCCGCGCGCGGCCGCGATCTGGACCGCGCTGGCCTTGCAACACGACGGGAAAGACCGCTGGTATCTCGAAGCACTCGGCATCGCCGCGGACCGGCAGTGGGACCGCTCCTTCGGCGCCTGGCTCGACAAGGTCGGCGACGGGTGGAACACGCCGGCCGGCCGCGACATCGTGTGGCGCGCACGTTCTCCGCGCGCGCTGCCGCTCCTCGCCAAGCTCGCCACCGATCCCGCGACGCCGGACACCGAGCGCCTGCGCTACTTCCGTGCCCTCGACTTCCAGGCGCCGGAAGGCCGGCAGCGCACCCTGCTCGCGATGCTCGCGTCGCCCGCGGGCGCATCCGCCGAGCTCGCGCCGGTGATTCTCGTGCAGCTCGACGCAAACGCATCGAAGGATCTGCCCGAAGTGAAGGCCGCGCTCGCGCGCGCCCTCGTGTCCGTGCGCGGCACGCCACGGTTCGTCGAGCTCGCGGAGCGGTACGAGGCGAGAGACCAGCGCGACGAGCTCTTTCGGCTCGCTCTCGACAAGCCCAACGAAACCGCGGGCACCGAGGCGGCTCGCGTGCTCCTCATGTACGGCGGTACGCCGGCGTTCGCCGACGTCGTCAAGGGCGCCGATGGCGACGCGGCGCGCCGCGCCATCTCCGTGCTCTCGCGCAACTACAGCGCGCGCGTCGACACGATCATCACCGGCGCGATGCTCGACTCCACCCGCTCACTGGATTTGCGGCGCTGGGCGGTTCAGTCGTTCGGCAACAGCTACAACGGCACCCAGCGCCTGCTCACGCTCGTGCAGGAGGGCCGGATCCCGGCCGAGCTGAAGGCCGCCGCCGGTAGTGTGCTCTTCTCCGCGGGGAACGAGACGCGTGAGGCGGCGGCGAAGTTCCTCACGCCGCCTCCGTCCACCACGCTCGACGGCAAGACGCTGCCGCCACTGATGACGCTCGCCGCGCGCACCGGCGACGCGACGGCGGGACGCGCGGTATTCCAGCGAACGTGCACCGCGTGTCACGTCGTGGCGGGAAGCGGCACCGACTTCGGACCCGCGCTCACTGAGATCGGCGACAAGCTGCCCAAGAGCGGCCTGTACCTCGCCATCCTCGATCCGAGCGCGGGGATCGGGTTCGGCTATGAGGGATGGACAGTGCGCACGAAGGATGGTCAGACGCTCGTCGGCATCATCTCCAGCGAAACGGACGACGAGGTGTCGATGAAGCTGATCGGCGGTATTCAGCGCAAGGTGCCGAAGAGCGCCATCGCTGAACGAAAGCGGATGGAGAGCTCGCTCATGCCGCAGGGGCTCGAGCGTTCGATGAGCGAGGCGGATCTCGTGCATCTCGTGGAGTACCTGTCGACCCTGAAACACGCGCGATGAAAGGCGTGTTGCTTGGCCTCCTGTGCGCGATGCAGCTCGCGTCGACGGCTCCGCTGCTCGCTCAGGCTCGCCGCTTCCCGATCAACGACGACGAGTCCAGGGTCACGCCGTACACGCTTCCCGATCCGCTCGCGCGCTCCGGTGGCGGGCGCATCACTACCGCCGACGAATGGCGGCGCGAGCGCCGCCCCGAGCTCCTCGCGCTATTCGAGCGCGAGATCTACGGCAGGTCGCCGCCGCGCCCCGAGGGCATGTGGTTCGAGACGACATCGCTCGACACGCGAGCGTACGGCGGGCGCGCGACTCGCAAGCAGGTGCGCGTGCACTTCCTCGCGGGCCGGAGCGAGCCGTACATGGACGTGCTGCTGTACGTGCCGAATGCGCGGCGAGGCAAGGTGCCCGCCTTTCTGGCGCTCACGTATGGCAACCACACGATCACCGCGGACACGGGCGTCGCGATCTCGCCGCACTTTCTGCGCGACAATCCGTTGCCGGATTCGGCGGGTGGGCGCGCACCGCGTGGCGCGCAGGCGTCGCGGTGGGTGATCGACACGATCATCGCACGCGGCTACGCGCTGGCCGCGGTCTACCTCGGCGATCTCGATCCCGACAGCAAGAACGGCGTCGCCGACGGGATCCGACCCTGGTACATGGCGCGTGGCCAGCGCGAGCTACGGCCGGATGACTGGGCCGCGCTCGCGTCATGGGGCTGGGGATTGAGCCGAGCGCTCGACTACCTCGAGCGCGATCCGGACGTCGATGCGAAGCGCGTCGCGCTGGTGGGTCACTCGCGCACGGGCAAGGCGTCGCTGTGGGCCGGCGCGCGCGATCCGCGCTTCGCGATGATCATCGCCAACGAGTCCGGGATGGGCGGCGCGAAGCTCTCGCGTCGCAACTACGGCCAGACGGTGATCGACATCAACGACGCCTTCCCCTACTGGTTCGCGCGGAACTTTCGCAAGTACGACGACCGCGAGCGCGAGCTTCCGGTCGATCAGCACGAGCTGATCGCCCTGATCGCCCCACGGCCCGTGTACGTCGCCGCGGCGATGGAGGACCAGTGGGCCGATCCGCGCGGAATGTTCCTCGCCGCGAAGGGGGCGGAGTCGGTGTACCGTCTGCTCGGCGCACGGTCGACGCTGCCTGATTCGATGCCCGGCGTGCATCAGCCCACGCTCGACGGGCCGCTCGGCTTTCATCTGCGCACGGGCGTGCACGACGTGACGGAATACGACTGGACGCAGTTCCTCGCTTTTGCGGACCGCCACCTGCGGCGGTGACTGCTTTCAAGGGTTTCAAGGGGTCAGCATCGTTGAAAGACGCTCCGACCATGGCGCATTTCAACGCGAGGCAATGGGTCAGCGTCGAACCCGCGGGCTCTGACCCCTGGCTCTGACCCCGGGCTCTGACCCCAATTGTGTCGCGCGCTGCGACGGTCAGTCG
>JBDTOD010000187.1:0-7107 GCA_039933415.1 bacterium | reverse complement strand
GCTACGCCCGCAACTACCTGCTTCCGCGCGGCTTCGCCTTCGAGGCGACGCCCGGCAACAAGAAGCGCATCGCGCAGGAGCGCGGCCGCCTCGAGGCCGCCGAGAACGAGCGGGTCGGGTCGGCCACCGAGCTCGCCAAGCGTCTCGAGGAGGTGCAACTCACCTTTTCGGCGCGCGTCGGCGAAGAGGGCAAGCTCTTCGGCTCGGTCACCTCGGCCGACATCGCCGAGCAGCTCGCGTCGCAGGGCTTCCACATCGAGAAGCGTCTCATCGACCTTCACGAGCCGATCAAGGCGCTCGGAGTCTATCGCGTGCCGGTGAAGCTTCATGCCGACGTGAAGCCCGAGATCCGCGTCTGGGTCATCAAGCAGTAACATCATGGCCGCCCCTGCTCCTCTGCCCGAACCGACGTCTGCCGAGCTCGCCCAGCGAGCCGCGGCCATCCTGCTCGATCACAAGGCGAATGACGTCGTGCTGCTCAGCCTGGCCGGCGTGTCCGACATGACCGACTTCTTCCTCATCGCGAGCGGGACGTCGGACACGCATGTCCGCTCGCTCGGGAACTCCGTGCTCGAGGAGATGAAGAAGTCGACCGGACAGATGGCCCATCACGTCGAAGGGTTGTCGCAGGGACGCTGGGTGCTGCTCGACTACGTCGACTTCGTCGTGCACGTGTTCCACCCCACGCTGCGCAACTTCTATCAGCTCGAGCGGCTGTGGGCCGACGCGGAAACGATCCCGATTCGCGCGCCGCGCTGACGCTTCGCCGCCGGCGCCCGGCGGCATCTGCTCTTCGACGGGCGCCGGAAGCAGCGCGGCCGCTCGCCAGACGCTGAACATCCGCCTATTCCCGATCGGCCCGGGAGACTAACTTTTGCCCGTGCGCACACCCCTATTCGCGCTGGCGCTCGCGCTCGCTGCCTGCGGCCCCGCGGATCGTGGGAACACGCCTGCCGCGCGTGACTCAGCCGCGTCGACGGCGACGGCCAGCCGAGGGCCCGATCGCCTGATGCTGCGCGTGCCGCGTGCCGGCGGAGAGGCGCGCGTCTACGCCTATCCCCGTCTCGACACGGTGCTCTGGTCGGGCGGTGCCACCCCCGCGCTCGCGAAAGTGCTCGCGTTCGACGAGGAAGCCGGCATCCTCTCCATCGTGGACGCCCGCGATGCGCCAGCGCGCATCGACTTCCGCCAGGGCGGCTCGGGATCCGTCACGAAGACCAAGCTCACCGGGCTCGCGTCGAGTGATGGCTCGACCATCTATGGCATCACGCCCGACGGAAGCGTCGAGCGCAACGCGCCCAGCGGCAGCTGGAAATGGAAGCCGCCGGTGTCGGCGCGCGCCGTGTTCCCCCAGCCGGACGGCTCGCTGCTGGTGCTCGGTGAGCGCGCGGGAGGATCCGTCGTGTGGCGCGTGCGTCCGCCGGGCACGAAGGTCGTCGATTCCGTCGTGCTCGCGCGCGTGGATCGCGCGCTCAAGACCCAGGTGGGGGACCTGCTCTACTTCGCGTCCGAGCGCGAGCTCACCGGCATCCGCACGCGCACCATGCAGCGCGTGGCGAGCATCACGTTCGACGAGCCCGTCGAGCTTCTCGCGGCGACGCCGAGTGGCGATCGGGTCTTCGTCGTCACGACGACGGGCACGGCGGTGCAGGTCGTGGACCGCTATCGTGAGCGCATCGGTGGGCAGATCGAGCTCGGCCGACATCCCTCCGACCTGCGCGTCGATCCGTTGGGGCGCTACCTGCTCGCGCGACCGGAGGGTGAGGATTCCACGATGGTCATCGCGCTGGGAACGAATCGTGTCGTCGGCACGATCGCCACGGCGTGGCGTGTCGATCTTCCCTTCGTCGCGCCGGATGGCGGCATCGCCGTGGAACAGGGCAAGGACGTGATCATCGCCGACGGCGAGACGCTCCGTCCGACGGTCCGAGTCAACGGCGGCGCGGCGGATTTCTGGTATCCTTTCCGCTGGACGGGATTCAGGCCGCGTGCGCAGGAGCTCGACAAGCCTGTAGAGTTCGACGGGCCGCCGCGGGATTCCACGACGGCGCCTGCCGACTCGACCGCCGATTCGACGGCGCATCCGGCACCGCCGCCGCCCGTGCGGGACACGACTGCGCGTCGTCCCGTCACGGGCTACACTGTGTCCTTTGCCGCGCTGCTGGTGCCGGACAAGTCGCGCGAGCTCGCGGCGCAGATCAGGGTGGGGAACGAAAACGCGCGAGTGGTCGTGGCGATGCGGGATGGGTCGGCGATCTATCGCGTCGTGCTGGGACCATACGCCACGCGCGACGAGGCCGATCGGATCGGACGCGAGTCCAAGCAGTCCTACTGGATCTACGAGGGTGGGCCGTGAGCGCCAGCCGAACGATGGATTGGACCGAAGAGGGACGCCGCATCGGCGCGACACTCGACGCGTTTCACGCGGTCGTCGTCGTTGGCACCGATCCCATCGCGACCGCACAGGTCGCGCTCGGCATTGCACGCGTACAGGCGGTGGGACGACGCGTGGCGCTCGGAGACCTGCTCGGCGACGCCGAGCCACTGCAATCGCTCGTGGCGGTGGACGATCCACACGGTCTCGTGGACAGCTTCGTGTACGGCGTCTCGCTCAACAAGGTCGCCCGTCAGGTTCCGGGTGCAGGAGAGCTGTTCATCATGCCCACCGGCACGGGGCCGGTGGACTACCAGGAACTGTTCTCGAGCACGCGCTGGCGTCGCCTCATCTCCGGCTTTCGGGAGGTGGGCGCGCTGCTGATCATCGCGGCGCCCGCCGACGCGCCGAACGTGCACACGCTCGTCGCCGCGAGCGATGGCGTCGTGATCGTCGGCGACGTGGTGCCTCCCGACGTGTCAGTGGCGCAGTCGCTGGCGTGGGTGCGCGCCAGGCGCGGCGCGGCGGCGCGGACCACGGACGACGTCGATGCAGCGCATCCGAGCAACGACGCCGCTCCGGTGGCGCGAACCGCACCGGTCGCGGCGCGGAGCAATGCTCGCAAGCTGGCGAGCATCGTGGTCGGTCTGGTGATCCTCGCCCTGCTTTCCTGGTTCGGCTCGCGGAGCTATGTCGCCGGGCGCGCCAGCCGAGAGGCCGCGCGAGCGGACTCCGTGTCGCGCGCGCAGGAAGAACGCGTCCGCGCCGACAGCATCGCCCGGGTGCGACGTGACAGCGTGGCACGCGACAGTGCCGGGCGCGTGGGCGCAGGCACCCAGCTCGACTCGTTCCCCTCGCTCGTTCCGGCGAACCTCGCGGATTCCGCGAACGCGGCGTCGTATGCCGTACTGCTCGCCAAGTACAACACGAAGTCGGGCGTTATCTTGGATCTCAACGGACGCTTCGATCGCGTACCGGCGACGACGTTCGGCGTCGAATCACCGACTCGGTTCTTTGTGCTCGTCGCAGGCGCGTTTCAGACCCGCGCTGGAGCGGATTCTCTCCTGACGCAGCTCAGGGCGCGCCGCTCGCTGGCCGCTGGTTTCGGCAGCGTGGCCCCGTACCCACTCGCCTTCCTCGTCGACTCGTCCGTCCGTGCGCAGGAAGTGCCGGCGCGTGTGGCTCGCTACGCGGCACGTGGCCAGCCGGTCTACGCGCTCCGCCAGCCGAACGGAACGGCGCGGCTGTATTTCGGAGCGTACGCGAGCCCCGAGCAGGCGGCGCTCGCGGTGCCGCAGGTGCGGGAGGCGGGATTGGCGCCGACGTTGGTCTACAGAATTGGGAGAGTGTTCTAGTGCGGTTGACCAAGCTCGAGCTCCACGGCTTCAAATCGTTCGCCGACGCGACGCAGCTCGTCTTCGAGCCCGGTGTGACGGCGATCGTCGGACCGAACGGCTGTGGCAAGTCCAACGTATCGGATGCGGTCCGGTGGGTGCTCGGCGAACAGCGCGCGCGGCTGATGCGCGGCGCCAAGATGGACGAGGTGATCTTTCAGGGGTCGTCGGCGCGCCGCGCGGTGAACGTCGCGGAGGTCTCGCTCCACTTCTCCAATGAGGACGGGCTGCTGCCCCTCCCGTTCAAGGAAGTCGTCATCACGCGGCGGCTCTCGCGCTCGGGAGACAGCGACTACTTCCTCAATCGCGCGCCCTGCCGGCTGCGCGACATCGCCGACCTGTTGCGAGGGACCGGCCTCGGTGCCGGTACCGGCGTGGTGATCGAGAGCAGGATGATCGACGCGTTGCTCTCCGACCGTCCCGATGATCGTCGCGAGTTGTTCGAGGAGGCGGCCGGCGTCGGCCTGTATCGCGATCGGCGTCGCACTACCGAGCGCCGGCTCGAGGAGACGACGGGCGACCTGCAGCGCCTCGACGATCTGATCAACGAAGTGTCCAGCCAGGTGCGCAGTCTGGCGCGCCAGCGCCGGCGAGCGGAGCGCCACGCGGAGATCATGACGCGGCGTTTCACGGTGGAGCTGTCCCTCGCGGCGCGCGAAACGGAAGCGTGGCGCGAGGAACTCGGGCGGCTGGAGACGCGTGTCGCCGCGCTACGTGAGCAGTTACCCGCCGCCGAGACGGGCGCGCTCGAAGCGGAAGGCGCACGCGATCTGGCGCACGGCGCGCGCGCTGCCGCGGAGGCGCAGCGCAACGAGCTCTCGAGATTGGTCGGCACGCAGCGCGATCAGGTTCAGCGCATCCGCGGCGAGATGGCGGTCGCCGAAGAGCGTCAGCGTAACGCATCGGTTCGGCGGCAGCGCGCGGAAGCGGAGGCGAGCGCCGGCGAACAGACCGGGGTGCAGATCGCCGCTGAGCGCGAGCGCGCTGCGGCGGAGCGCTCAGTAGAGGAGACGCAGCTCGCCGAGGCCGAGACGGAGCTCGAGCGGCATCAGGAGGCGGAGAACGACGTGCGCCGGCTCGTCGCCGAAGCGCGACACGGCGTCGAGGCGACCGAGCGAGAGTTCCGCGAGCTTCAGGACCGCGTGCGGCGCGTCGATCACGAGCGCGAGCGTGCCGTGCGTGAGCTCGACGAGGTGCGCCAGCGCGCCGACGCGCTCGCGCTCGAGCACGCGCAGCTCGAGGACACGCTCGCTCTCGCGAGCCGCGAGCACGACGAGCGGCAGATCGAAGTGGACGATGCGCAGGCCGCCGCCGCCCAGGCGGTGCAAGAGATGGAGAATGCGCGCGCGACAGATCGCGAGACGCGAGAGCGCGAATCGCTCGCGCGCGCGGAGCTGTTCCGCGCCGACGAGGCGCTCGCCGCCATGCAGGGGCGCGTGAATGCGCTCGAGCAGCTCGAGCGAGACCGCGTCGGGCTGGCGCCCGCCGCCTCTCGGCTCCTGCGCGAGCGCGAGCGCTTCGGTGAGGGCGCGGTGCTCGGTCCGGTCTCCGATTTCATCGCCGCCGACCAGGAGTCGGCGCTCCTCGTCGAGAAGTTTCTCGGCAACTCGGTGCACGCGGTGCTCGTCCGCGATCGCGCGGCCGCGGATGCCATTCGCGCGTGGCACGAAGAGGCGAAGCCGGGGCCGCTGCTCCTGCTGCCGCTCGACGCATTGGGCGACGATGCAGTCGATGATTCCGCTCCGGACGCGCTGTCGCATCTCGTGTCGGCCGTGGGTCCTGGTCGCGCATGGGTGCGAACGCTACTCGGTCGCGTGCACGCGGTGGACTCGGGCAGCGCCTTCGTCGACGGACGCGGTGCGGTGTGGCTGCCCGGCAGCACCGCGGGTCCGGGTCCGCTCCGCCGACGCGCCGAGCTCGCGGAGCTTCGGTCGGCGCTGACGTCGCTCGAGGCGGCGCGTGTCGAGGCGTCGAGCGTCGCGGACGCGATGCGCGACTCGCTCTCGGCCAGCGAACGGCGTGTGCTCGAGGCCACCGAGTCGGCGTCCGTCGCGCAGCAGCAGGCGCGCGGCGCGGGCGAGCGCCAGGCCGAGTCGGGTCGACTCGTTGCGCGCGCGACGAAAGAGGCGCACGACGCGGCGACACTCGCCGAGCGACTCGCGGGACGCGCGGCGGAGCTTGGCGGCAGACAGCAGTCGCTCGACGCCGATGCGTCCGCGCTGTCCGAGCAGGCGGCGTCGCGAGAGCAGGCCATCGTCGACGCGCGCGAGCGAGCCTCGATCGCCGAGCGGAGCCAGGAGGAGGCGCGCGAGCTGCGCGGCCGCTGGCAGGTCAGACAGGCCGAGACGCGCGCGCGCGTGCAGATGGCCGTCGACCGCGAGCGGCGACTCTCGCAAGAGGTGTCATCGGCCACGCAACGCCTGACGCAGCTTCGCGAGGAGCTGAGCGAGCTGGCCCTCTCGGATGGCGCGCTTGCCGAGCAGATGGCTGCATGGACGATGGATCTCGAGACGCGCGAGGCGACCCTCTCCGATGGCGAAGCGAGTCTCGCCGCCTCGGAGTCGGCGGTGCGCGCGGCCGATGAGGCTCTGACCGCGGCCGACCATGCGGTGGGCGAGCACCACCGCCGCCACAGCGCCGTGAGCGACGAGCTGCATCACGCCGAGCTGCGCTTCACTGAGCTCTCGGGTCGGCGCGCGGCCATCCGCGAGCGGCTGGAAACCGAATGGCGGCGACCGCTCGAGGACATGCTCGCCGAAGTACCCCCCGTCGATCTCGACGACGACGCGCTGAGAAGCGAGGCGGCGGAGCTGCGCCGCCAGCTCGAGCAGCTCGGGCCAGTGAACGCGCTCGCCATCGAGGAGCACGACGAGACCGTGAAGCGGCACGACTTCCTGGTCGCGCAGCGCGCCGACCTCGCGGAGGCGAAGGCGTCGCTGTTGCAGGCCATCAAGGAGATCGACGCGACGGCGCGCGAGCTCTTCCTCGCGACGTTCGAGCAGGTGCGCGTGAACTTCCGCGAGATCTTCATGACGCTGTTCGGTGGCGGCGAGTGCGACCTGCGTCTCGAGAATCCGGACACCCCGTTGGATTGCGACATCGAGATTCACGCCTCGCCGCGCGGCAAGAAGACGCAACGCATCAATCTGCTCTCGAGCGGCGAGCGGGCGCTCGTGGCGCTGTCGTTGCTGTTCGGCATCTTCCTTACCAAGCCGAGTCCGTTCTGCCTGCTCGACGAGGTGGATGCGCCGCTCGATGACGCCAACGTCGGTCGCTTCGTGCGCATGCTCAACCAGTTCAAGAGCCGCACGCAGTTCATCGTCATCACACACAACCCGC
>JBDTOD010000186.1:0-7203 GCA_039933415.1 bacterium | reverse complement strand
GCGGACGGCTGGCCGAGGGTCTCGGCGAACCACTCGCGGACGATCGGATGAAAGGGGGTGAGCGGCACGGTCTGAACCTATTCACGGGAGCGATGACCGGGCGTGTCGACAGGGGATGACAGTGTTCGGCCAGATCGCGCGCAACTCCAGGTGAATGGACTCATCACGCGACCTCAGCCGGAGATGTCCTCCCATGTTTCGCCGAAGCCCGCGCACTCACCAGCACAACCGTACGACCATCGCCACCCTCGTCGGGTTCCTCATCCTCGCAATCGCGCCGAGCGTGGTCGAGGCGCAGATCTCGGACAAGGTCGGGAAGGCGAGCGGCAGACTCCAAGCGATCATGGAGCGCGCGAAGCGGGCGGCGGAGCAGGCGGATTCCCTCAAACGTGCGCTTAATCCGCAGGGTGGAGCGCCAGTGGCCGGAGCTACGCCGACGACGGCGGCTGGCGCGGCCGCCGCACCGTCCGCAGCAGTGGCGACGCGAGGTAGTGCAGACGCAACGTCCGCCCCCGTCCAACGCGGCAACGCGAAGGTGGAGGAGCTGATCGTCGCGCCGAACGAGCAGGATATCGGTTACAGCATCCATCCGAAGGGCTCGCACCTGGCCGCCGTCGTACGCAAGGGGAGCCGCTACGCCGTGATGTGGGATGGAGTCGTGGGACCAGTGTTCGACAAGATCAACTCGGCGTCGAGCGGCACTCGCGTCGCGATGAGCCCCGACGGCAAGCGCTTCGGATATGTCGCGATCTCGGGCACCGACTACGTAGTGATGGTGGACGGGAAGGAGGTGCGCCGTGCGCCGTTCGCCGGCAATCCGAACGTGGGGAGCGGCCAGGGGCTGAACCTCGCGTTCACGCCGAACAGCCGGCATTACTACTTCTCCTGGCGCGACGTGATCACGAACAATCTCCACACAGCACCCAACCTCTTCTTCTGGGACGGTGTCGCGGGACCCGCCAGCCTGGAAAGCGAGCCAGTCGTCAGCCCGGATGGTGAACGGTATGCGTACACGATCCTCAATCCCGCGAACCCGGCGCAGAAGGCGCTGGTCATCGACGGCAAGATCGCGCCCTACCTCGCCTTCAACCCGGTGTTCACCTCCGACGGCGTGCACCTGTACACGACGCGCGACGTGTCACCCGCGGTGGGCAAACCGACGACGGAGCTGGTCCTCGACGGACGCCCGATCATGCGTGCGACCAACTTCGCGGTGCACGTGCCGCCGGTGGGTGATCGCGCCGTGATCGTGGTCGGCGGATTCGCGCAGAACCGCGACGCCTTTGAGCTCGTGGTCGGCGGGCAGCGCGTGCCCGGCAGTGCATCCACGGGCTTCCCGAGGATCGTGTTCAGCCCCGATGGGCGGCGCGTCGCAGCCGTCGCCGGCATGAATGGCCAGCCGCAGCGCGTGCTGATCGACGGCAAGATGGGGCAGCCCTACGACGCGATCGACACGCTGCGCTGGACACCGGACTCGAAGCACGCCGTCTACACGGCGCGCTCGGGGGCCAACAAGTTCGTCATGATCGATCACGCGGAAACCGAGGTGGGATTCACCACCAACTCGCCGATGGACATCAAGCTGATGCCAAACGGCCGTTTCGGCTGGATCGGTCCCACGAATCAGGGTTCGGCGCTGGTGGTGGACGGCAAGATCAAGCAGTTCGATCGGCGGACGGACGCGGACAAGTTCTCCTTTTCACCCGACGGCGCGCACTTCGCCTACGTGGTCGGCGGCAGTGTATCTGGCGGCAACGTCGCGATCGACAACGTTGTCGGGCCGCCGAGCATGATCACCGACTTCGGCCAGTACCGGAATGGTGATCCCGCGAAGTACATCTGGAGCCCGAACGGCAAATACACGCTGCACTACGGCGCGCCGGGTTCGCAGGGGTACCAGGGCGAGTTCGGCTTCGTGATCGGGGGCCGCTACATCTCGCAGGGGAAGACGTCGCGCGTCACGTTCCCGACGTTCACTCCCGACAGCAAGCATCTTTTCTGGCTCGTGGAGGACGGCAACCACTCGCTGATCAAGATCTTCCTCGACGGTCGCTCGGTGTACGAGTTCGACGAGCAGGGCCGCGAGCCGCTGAAGGCGCCGGGTGGCTGGACGATGGGAGAGGGCGGCACCCTCACCTTCTTCATCCAGACGGTCGACGGCTTCAAGCGCGTCCGCATCACGCCGGATGCAGAGGACGGCGTCGAGGCGCTCGTCGCGCGGGGCCGGTCGATGCGCTAGCGCTCAGGACCGCTTCGCCGCCATCACGGCGGAGTCGGCCCGCCACCGAGCGGCAGCGATCGTGTCGCCCAGCGCGCCATGCGCCGCGGCAAGATCGTGTCGGGCCATCTGCAGGAACCGCATGGAAGGAGTCGCCTGCCGGGCAAGCACATCGTAGCCGGCGGTCGACTCCTTCACCACGTCGCTGTAGCGTTGCTGGCCGAGCAACGCGGAGCCGAGCTTGATGCGCGCGATGGCGATGTTGGTGTGCTCCGGCGGCAGTGTCTCCGTGAACTTCTGCAGCCCTTCGCGCAATACGCGCTCCGCACCGACGAAATCCTTTCGGCCCATCCGCACGGAGCCGAGGTTCGAGAGCGCGATGCCAATGAGGTAGTGCTTCCCGTTGTAGGCAGTGCGGTAGATCTGCGCGGCGCGTTGGTAGTGACGCTCGGCCTCGTCCCAGCGCTTGCGTCTCAGCTCGACAGTGCCCAGCTCGTTGACGGTGGACGCGACGTTGGGATGGTTCATTCCGAACACTCGCTCGCGGATAGCGAGCGCCTGCTCGAGACTCGACGTGGCCTCCTCCCAACGTTCGGCGCGCACGAGCGCGCGGCCGAGCATCGTGAGGCTCGCGGCGGTGGCGGGGTGCATCTCGCCGTACCAGGCGCGCGTGATACCCAGCGCCTCGCGGTACAATGCCTCCGCCTCCTTGTACTTGCCGCGCTCGAACTCGGTCGCGCCGAGGTTGATGAGATCTTCAGCGACCGAGGGATGCCGCGCGCCATGCCGCACGCGGTCGAGCACGAGGACGCGCCGATTGAGCGAATCCGCCGCGTCGTAGTTGCCGGCATAGAAGTTCGTGTTGGCCAGTGCTGTCGCCGCCGCGACGTAGTCCGCCGACGTGCTGTCACGCGCCGCGTGCATGCGCACGGCCTCACGCAACACGCCGAGCGCGGCGGGATAGTCACCCTTCGCCTCGAGGATGCGGCCGAGCGCCACGCGATCCGCCGCATGCGACGGATGACCCGGTGGACGGCGCTCGGCGTGGATCGCCATCGCGTCGCGCGCGAGCCGCTCGGCATCGGCGTAGCGCGCCTGATCCATCCGGAGCAGCGCGAGCGCGACGAGTGCATCCGCGGTGATCGGATCACGCGCGCCGTGCTCGAGCGTTCGGCGATCGACGCCGGCACGCACGAGCGTATCGGCGCGGTCGAGACGGCCGAGCTTCTGATAGATGCCGCCGAGCGTGAGGAACAGCTCACCCTGCGTGCGTGGATCGCCAGCGAGGCTGCGCGCCTCCTGCACGCCGCGCTCGAGCAGCGTCAGCACGCGGAGCGTCTCGGGAGGCGCGGCGGAGGCGTCGCCTCCTTCGAACAGGTTCTGCGTGAACCGCTGCACGCTCTCCACGCGCGCGGTCTCGGCGAGCGCGGCGTCGCGCGCCTGCCGCAGACGGATCGTGTAGAAGGTGATCAGCGCGACGAGCGCCGCCGTCGTGGCGAGCGCGGCGCCGACGCCGCGCGCGTTTCGGCGCGCGAACTTGCCAGCACGGTAGCGCATCGAATCGGGGCGTGCTTCGAGCGGCTGCTCGGCGAGCAGGTGGTCGATGTCGCGGATGAATGCGTCCGTGTCGCGATAGCGCCGCTGCGGATCCGGATGCATCGCGGTGGCGAGCAAGACGTCGATGTCGGCGGCGAGGTGATGGCGCTGCAGCGACGATCCGGCAATGCGGGACGGTGGCGGCGCGTTACCCTGGGTGACGAGCGCCGCGGCGTCCGTGATCGACAGTCCATCGAGCGCGAAGGGGAGCTGGCCGGTGAGCAGCTCATAGGCTACGACGCCGAGCGCATACACGTCGGTGTAGGTGCCGACGGCGGAGGACGTGAGCTGTTCGGGTGCAGCGTACGCCGGAGTCATCATCCGCAACCCGGTGCGCGTGCTCTCGCCGTTCACGACGAGCTCGAGATGCTTCGCGATGCCGAAGTCGACGATCTTCACCTGGCCCCGTTCGGTGACGAGGATGTTGCTCGGTTTCAAGTCGCGATGAATGACCGCCTGCTGGTGCGCGTGCCGCACGCCTTCGGCCACTCGCCGGATCAGCCTAAGCCGGTCGAGCTCGCCGATGCCTTGGCTCCGGCAGTGCTCCGTGATGGGCACTCCTTCGACGTACTCCATGGCGAGCCACGGGGTGCCGTCCGGGAGAATGTCGGCGTCGTGGAAGGTGGCGATGGCGGGATGGTTGAGCTTGGCGAGCGTGCGCTGCTCCCCGAGGAAGCGCTCGAGTCGTACAGGCGAGAGCCAGGCGTCGCGGAGGAACTTGATGGCCACCCGATGTCCGAGGTCGGCACGCGTGGCGAGGTGCACGACAGCGGAGCCGCCTTCGCCGAGCATGCGCTCGAGGCGATAGGCGCCGACCTGGCGGGAGGCCACGGGGCCCGTGTCGAGCAGGCCGCCGGCAATTGCGCTCGAGCCGCCATCCAGAGGCAGCTCGCTCGCGGCGTCCGCGGCGATCATCGCCGCCAGGCGGTCGCGATGGAGCGCATCGTCGCCCGAGAGCGCATCGAGCGCGCGCGAGCGATCGTGCGGCGGAAGCGTGACGAGCGACTCGAACAACGTCGCGATGCGCTCCCAGCTCTCGTCAGCGCCCATCGGCGATCTCGGCAGCGAGCCAAGCGCGCGCGGCGCGCCAGTCGCGGTGAATGGTCGCCTCGGAGATACCCATGAGGGACGCGACCTCCGGCGCGGAGAGCCCGCCGAAGTAGCGCGACTCGATCATCTCGGCCTGACGCGGATGCACGCGCGCCAGCTCGAGGAGCGCGGAGTCGAGCTCCAGCAACGCGGCGGCGCCGGCGTCGGGTTGGTCGAGCGTTTCGTCGAAGGTGACGAGCGCGACGCCGCTGCCGCGCTTCGTGGCATTGCGACGGCGCGCGGCGTCGACGAGCACCTGCCGCATGGCGCGCGCGGCGATCCGCTTGAAGTGAAGCGGCGAGTCCGCGCGGACTTCGTGCGACCCCTGGAGCTTGAGCCACGCCTCGTGCACCAGCGTCGTCGGGCTGATGCTCGCGTGCACCTCGCGCCGGAGCGTTGCGCGTGCGAGGCGGCGCAGCTCCTCGTAGGCGAGGCTGTACAGCGCGTCGAGCTCCCTCGATGGCTCCACTTCCCCTCGCGTGCGAGTGCGGGACCGGAGGGAGCCGCGGATCTCGGTGAACCGGCGTCGGTGCCCTGCTCCGGAGTATGCAGCGCCGATTGGAGGGCGCCAGTGGCCGCGCTCCGGGATGGCATTCGGGCCGGCGGCTCGATCGGTATTCTTTCGAATGGCCCGTACGGCTACGTTGGGGTGCCGCGCACCATGTGTGGCGCGCTGCCGCAAGGCTCGCGAGCCGATCCGATCCGCCCGAACTCACGCCTCAGGGAGATGAGCGACAGTTCATCCGATGGCCGCACCTACGACCGCGACGAGGTGGCGCTGATCCTCCATGAGGCGGCGCAACTCGACACGCCACGCGTCGATGCATCGTCGCGCGCTTTGCCAGCCGCAACCGGTGATGATCGGCTCACGCTGACGGCGATCGAGCATGCCGCGGCCGCAGTAGGAATTGCGCCCGCCGCGGTGACGGCCGCATGGCTTCGACGTACCCTCGGATCGGCGCGCGACGAGTCCGGACGCATCCATGTCTCGCACGATCTCGCGGGCGAGCTGACGACGGACGACTACGAGCGGCTGGTGAACGACATCCGCACCATCGCGGGGCCGGCGGCCATCCATCGCATCGCCGACGGCGTCGAGTTCGAGGTCGGTTACCCGCCGGGGGGACCAGGCTCTCTGGCGATGCACGTTCGGTCAACGGAGGGCGCCACGACGCTGTCGTTCTAGACGAATGCACCAGCGCTGAGCGTGGCTGACACGATCGGCTGGGCGCTGCTCGGGGTGCCGCCGGTGATGTTCCCCGTGGTGGCCGTCACGGGAGGACATTGGCACCTGCTCGGCACCGCCATCGTCTCGCTGGTGGGGATCGTCGTCGGAGCTGGAGTCGGAGTGGGCGTGAACCGCTGGCGCACCGTGCGCTGGCAAGAACGCTTGGACCGCATCGTCGTTCCGATCACGCTGCGCGTATGCGAGCTCGTCGCCGACCGCGAGAATAGGCGCGCACTGCATCCGCCGGCGAGCGAGTGAGGATTCGACGTTCCCGTGGCTCTCCGGCGTCCACGTGGAGCGCGGCGCGGACATGCGGTGACGGGTCACGGGTTGGGAGTGGTGGGTGACACCCATGACTCACAGCTCACGACTCAGCCTACCCTCACTAATCGCTCGCCTGACCGAGCCTGACGTCGAGGGTGGCGCGCGCGTCGGCCGACGGACGGACGACGGTCAATCGCGCCGGATCACCGGGCTTGAGCGAGCGAAGTATGCGCCGCAGGTCGCCGCCCATCGTGATCGGGGAGTCGTTCAGGCGCGTGATGATGTCCTGCTCTCTCAGGCCGGCACGGGCGGCGGGTGAGCCGGCCTGCACGCTGGTGACGAGCACGCCGCTCTTCACCGGCAGGCGGAACTGCGACGCGAGGTCGCTGTCGACGTCGTTGTAGGTGATGCCGAGGAAGGGATTACTGCGGGAGCGGGACTGCGAGCAGCATCGGCCGCGTGAGGCGCGCACCGGGGACGACCGTGCCGTCGTCGTTGTGCTTGTCCCACTGGCTGTTCGCGACGTAGACGAAGTCGCCGCCGACGATCTCGCCGATGGTGGGCTCGTCGGCCACGGGAAAGTTGCGGTCGAGGACATCGGCGCGAACGAAGCGCGTTCCATCGGCGTCGAGCGTGAAGCGCGTAACGCGCACTGGAGTGACGCCGTTCTGGATCGCGATGATCCCGTCACGGTCCCAGACGATTCCATCGCAGCCGAGCGAGGTGGACTGCGGCGCGTCGGCGACACGGGTCACGTCACCGGAGCGCACGTCGACGCGCATGATGCCGTGCGAGTAGTCGGCGACGA
>JBDTOD010000185.1:0-7288 GCA_039933415.1 bacterium | reverse complement strand
AGCGTCGCATCTTCACCGAGCAGGCCGCCGCGAGCGGCAAGCCGGAGAACATCATCCAGAAGATGGTCGACGGACGCATCGACAAGTTCTACAAGGAGATCACGCTCCTCGATCAGCCGTGGGTGCGCGACGACAGCAAGACGATCGGTGATCTGGTGAAGGCGGCCGGCCCCGGCGTCTCGATCCGCCGTTTCGCACGCTTCCAGATCGGCCAGGAGTGAGCGCGCCCGTGGCGGAGCTCTCCTATCCACGGGTCCTGTTGAAGATCTCCGGCGAGGCGCTCGCCGGAGATCGCGGCATCGGCTTCGATTTCGAGACGATGGATCGGATCGCCGACGAGATCGCCGCGGTGGTGCGCCTCGGCACGTCGCTCGGCCTGGTGATCGGCGGCGGCAACATCGTGCGCGGCTCGCAGCTCTCGAAGATGGGGATGGACCGGGTCGGCGCCGATTACATGGGAATGCTCGGCACGGTGATCAATGCGCTCGCCGTGCAGGACATCCTCGAGCGCAAGGGACTCGAGACGCGCGTCATGACGGCGATCCGCATGGAGGAGCTCGCGGAGCCGTACATTCGCCGGCGTGCGCTCGCGCATCTCGACAACGCGCGAATCGTCATCTTTGCCGCCGGCACCGGAAATCCCTACTTTAGCACCGACACGGCTGCCGCCCTGCGCGCCATCCAGATCAAGGCGCAGGTCATCATCAAGGCGACGAGTGTGGACGGCGTGTATTCCGCCGATCCGAAGGAGTATCCGAACGCCAAGTTCTACAATGAGATCAGCTACCGCGATGTGATGCTCGAGGAGCTCAAGGTAATGGACCAGACCGCCGTCACGCTCTGCAAGGAGAACTCGCTGCCGCTGATCGTGTTGAACATTCACCGACCGGGCGCAATCGCCGCCGCCGTGCAAGGCGAGCGCATCGGCACTCTCGTCCGATGAGCACTATCCCACTGATCCTGAAAGACTGCCGGACCTCGATGGACAAGGGCATCGACGCCGCCAAGCGTGAGTTCGCGTCGGTCCGGTCGGGGAAGGCCTCGCCCAACATGCTCGACACCGTGCGCGTCGAGATGTATGGACAGGCGATGATGTTGAATCAGGTCGCGAGCATCGCCGCTCCCGAGCCGCGCACGATCCTCGTGACGCCCTTCGACAAGGGGCAGGTGAAGGCGATCGAGAAGGCGATCCGCGATTCGGATCTCGGTCTCGAGCCGTCGGCACAGGGCGGCGCAATTCGCGTCCCGCTGCCGCAGATGAACGAGCAGCGCCGCAAGGAGCTCGTGAAGGTCGTGCACAAGCTCGCCGAAGACGCCAAGATCGCCGTGCGTCATGCGCGCACGCATGCGCGCGACGCGCTGAAGAAGCTCTCCGGCGTGAGTGAGGACGACGTCAAGCACGCAGAGAAGGACCTGCAGAAGGTGCACGACGATTACATCGGGAAGATCGACCAGATGATCAAGGCCAAAGAGGCCGAGATCATGGAAGTCTGACGCGGGCCGCGGCGCCCGCGCGCATGTCGGAGCTCGCCCTTCGCATCCTCTTCTCGGTCGTCGCCGCCCCGCTGGCGCTCTGGATCGTGCTCGCCGGCGGCGCTCCGCTGGCGGCGCTCCTGGCGGTCGTCAGCGCGATCGGTGCATGGGAGTTCTTTCGCATCGCGCGCGCTTCGGGAGCGCACCCGCTCGACGACGTCGGTATCGCGCTGGCCGGACTGGTTCCCCTCGCCGTGCATGCCCACTACCTCGGTTTGATCGCCGTACGGCCCGCGATGGCGGCGGTGATCGCGCTCGGCGTCCTCGCCGCGACCATCTGGCTCCGCGGTGTCGAAGGCAAGCCGCTCGGCGCGGCGGCCTCCACGCTGCTCGGCGTCGCGTACACGGCAGGGATGCTCAGCTTCGGTTACGCGATCCGCTACCACGACAGCGTGCTCGGATACGACCTGGTGGGCGCCAAGCACGTCGCGATCGGCGCGCTCCGGCTGGCCATTCCACCCGGCGGAGTGCTGCTCATCTTCCCGATGGTCGTCACGTGGGCATCCGACATCGGCGCGTTCTTCGTGGGGCGCACGATCGGTGGACGAAAGCTCATTCCCGCCGTGAGCCCGGGAAAGACGGTCTCGGGAGCGGTCGGCGGCCTGGTCGCGAGCATGCTCGTCGCATGGCTCTATGCGCGGAGCGTGCTCGTCCCGGTCGCGAGCCTCGGCCTCACCCCGTGGGGTGCGCTCGGCTTCGGGGCGATCATCAGCATCGCGGCGCAGGTGGGCGATCTCTTCGAGTCGCTCCTCAAGCGCGAAGGCGGCGTCAAGGACAGCTCGCGCATCATCCCCGGTCACGGTGGAGTGCTCGACCGCTTCGACAGCCTGATCTTCGTGATGCCAGTCGCCTACCTCCTGCTCGGCTGGCTCCCGATTCCGATCGTTCGGTGATGTCCCGCGGCGTTGCGATTCTCGGGTCGACCGGTTCCATCGGTACGACCGCGCTGCGCGTGCTCGAGCGCCAGCGAGATCGATTTCACGTCGCGGCACTCACGGCGTTCAGCAATGCGGCGCTGCTCGCCGAGCAGGCGGCACGCTTCGCGCCCGCGTACGTCGGCCTCGTGCAGAACGGCGACGGAGAGCATCCTGGATGGGGCATGGGGACTCGCTGCCTGGTCGACGCGGCGGTGTTCGACGGGGCGGACATCGTGTTGAACGCGATCGTGGGCGCCGCCGGATTGGACGCGACGCTCGCTGCCCTCGAACGTGGCAAGCGCGTCGCCCTGGCGAACAAGGAGTCCCTCGTCATGGGGGGCGCGCTCGTTGCCGAGGCGGCCGCACGCGGCGGCGGCGAGCTGGTGCCCGTGGACAGCGAGCACAGCGCCATTCTCCAGTGCATCGCCGGTCGGCCAACGTCCGAAGTGCGTCGGCTGGTCGTGACGGCTTCGGGAGGGCCGTTCCGCCGGTGGAGCGGAGCGCAGCTCGAGAATGCGACGGTCGCGGACGCGCTCCAGCATCCGACGTGGCGGATGGGGCGCAAGATCACGGTCGACAGCGCGACGTTGGCGAACAAGGCGCTGGAGGTCATCGAAGCGCACTTTCTGTTCGGCCTTCCCTACGATCGAATCGAGGTCGTGGTACATCCGCAGAGCGTGGTCCACTCGTTCGTCGAGTTCGTCGACGGAAGCGTGCTCGCGCAGCTCGGCGTGCCGAGCATGGAGCTCCCCGTCCTGTACGCACTCACGTATCCGGATCGAGTCCCCGACACCGGGGTACCTCCGTTCGACCCGGTCGAGCTTTCGCCGCTGACGTTCGAGAGAGTTCGGGTGCGAGAGTTTCCGGCGCTCGAGCTCGGCATGCAGGCGGGCCGGCAGGGTGGTGCGGCACCGGCCGTGTTCAACGCAGCCAACGAGCAGGCAGTCGCTTACTTTCTGGAGGGCACCATTCGGTTCAGCGACATTCCGCGCGCGATCGAGAGCGCGCTGACCGGATTCGGTGATGCCCCCTTCGGCACGCGGGATGCCATCCTCGCCGCCGACGCATCCGCTCGCCGCCATGTGCAGGAGCTCTTTCGATGCTAGCCCTCGTCGCGCCAATCGTCGTTTTCGGCCTCGTGATCTTCGTTCACGAACTGGGTCATTTCATGGCCGCGAAGCTGGTGGGCGTGTACACGCCGCGCTTTTCGATCGGGTTCGGTCCCGCGCTGTTCCGGTACCGTCGCGGCGAGACGGAATACGTGCTCGCACTGCTTCCGCTGGGCGGATACGTGCGCATGGCCTCGCGCCACGATGCCGAGGCGGCGTTCCTGGAAGGGGGGAACGAGGAGAGCGGCGCGCTGAAGCCGGGGGACAAGGGATACGACCCCGACGCGCTCCAACCGTTCGGACCGCATCCCGTGCCGGAGCATCGGTGGTTCGAATCCAAGGGACTCGCGGCGCGCCTGCTGATCATGATCGCCGGCGTGGTGATGAACGTCGTGCTCGCCTTCGTCGTGTTCTCGGCGCTCAACATGGCGTACGGCGAGCCGGTGGTGACGTCGCGCGTGATCGGCGCCGTACACGCGCCGCGAGGCGTTCCGGCGCTCGCCCGCCTCCAGGCCGGCGACACCATCGCCGCGGTGAACGGCAGCATCGTACACACCTGGAACGAGGTCTCCGATGCGATCGCCGCCACGACGGGCGACGCCGTGACGATTCGCACCCAGCGCGAGGAAGTTCGCGTTCCGCTCGGGGGTGAAGCGGCGTTGTCGGCGCGCGAAGTCTCCTCCGCGATCGACGTGTTCATTCCGCCGGTGATCGGAGAGGTGGTGTCGGGGAGCCCCGCGTCGCGCGCGGGACTTCTTCCGGGCGATAGCATCGTGAGCATCGGGCACGCCCCGCTGCAGCGCTGGGCCGACCTCCAGGAGCGAGTCAGCGCTTCGCCAGGTGCGGATCTGCCGTTCGAGGTATTCCGCGGAGGACGAGTCGTCGCGCTCACGCTGCGGCCCGAGCCGACCACGGTGCGCGATCCGGCGACGAAGGAGATGAAGACGGTTGGTCGCATCGGCGCGGTCGGAGCCGACGTGTCGGTCAGGGTCCCGATGTCGACCGCGCAGTCGTTCGAGGTCGCCGGCCGCCAGACATGGCTCACGGCCACGAAGATCGTCGACGTGGTGCGCGGGCTGATCACGCGAGAAGTCTCGGTGAAGCAACTGGGCGGTCCGATCGCCATCACCCGCGCGTCGGTGGCCGCGGCGCAGAGCGGACTGGAGAGTCTCTTCCTGCTGATCGCGCTACTCAGCGTGAACGTCGCCGTGCTGAACCTTCTGCCGATCCCGATTCTCGACGGGGGTCAGATTCTGATGAACGTGGTGGAAGCGGCGAAAGGAAGCCCGTTCAGCACGCGGACCCGCGACTACATCCTCCGGTTCGGCCTGGTGGCGATCCTGTTGATCTTCGCGCTCTCGACATTTAACGACGTGCGTGAATTTCTCGTCAGGTTCTTCGCGTAGATAGTAGACGGGTACCCTTTACATGGGTGCTCCAGCTGGCTAACTTCCCGTGCTCAATCACTTTGGCTTCGCTTAGACCGCCCACTCGGCGGGGACCGTTCATTCACAATGGCTTTCGATAACGCACCGACGCTCGAGAAGTACAAGACGCACGAGACCGATACCGGCTCCGCCCGCGTCCAGGTTGCCCTGCTCACAGAGCGCATCAACTACCTGACCGAGCACTTTCGGGCGCACAAGAAGGACCATCACGGCCGCCGAGGGCTGCTGAAGATGGTCGGTACGCGTCGCCGACTGCTCAATTACATGAAGCGGACGGACATCGACGGGTATCGCAAGATCGTTCAGGAGCTCGGACTCCGATACTAAGACGGGCCATCAGGACACGCGCGGGCGCATCTATGCGGCCCGCGCGTTTTGCATTTCACGAAGCGCGCGCCGGCAATACGGCCGGCCGCAATGAAGAGACAACAGGACAAAACATGCAACGCATTGAAAAGACGTTCGCGGGACGCAAGCTGGTCATCGAGACCGGCCGCATGGCCAAGCAGGCCGCTGGCTCATGCCTCGTCACCTACGGTGACACGATGGTCCTCGCGACCGTCACGGTGAGCGACAACAAGAGCCCGCTCCCCTTCTTCCCGCTCACGGTCGAGTACAAGGAAAAGACCTACGCCGCCGGCAAGATCCCCGGTGGATTCATCAAGCGGGAGGGCCGTCCAACCGATGGCGAGATCCTGAGCTGCCGGATCATCGACCGCTCCATTCGTCCGCTGTTCCCGGAAGGCTTCCAGAACGAAGTGCAGGTGTTCTGCTACGTCATCTCGGCCGACCAGGAGAACAAGGCCGACGTGCTCGCGCTCACCGCGACGTCGTACGCGCTCTCCGCGAGCCGGACGCCATGGGGCGGACCGATTGCCGCCGTACGCGTCGGCCGCGTCCAGGGCAACTGGGTGCTCAACCCGACGCTCCAGCAGGTCGAGTACAGCGACATGGAGCTCGTCGTCGCCGGCTCGAACGACTCGATCATGATGGTCGAGGGTGGCGCGCTCGAGGTGAGCGAAGAGGACGTCGTCGAGGCGCTGACGGTGGCGCAGAGCGGCATCCGTGAGTTGATCGGCTACCAGCAGGAGCTGCTCACCGCGGCCGGCCCGACCGCCAAGATGAACTGGGAGCGGGCCGCGGTCACGGAAGGTCTCACCGACAAGGTGAAGGCCATCGCCGATGTGCGCATCGCCGCGGCGCTCAACCAGAAGGACAAGCAGACGCGCGTACAGGCCGTGGAGCTCGTGAAAAAGGAAGTCGCCGAGCAGATGCTCGCCGATCTTCCGGACAACGCCAAGGAGATCAAGAACATCCTCGGCGATCTCGAGTACAACGCGCTGCGTTCGCAGGTGCTGACGACGAAGAAGCGCGTCGATGGCCGCGCGACGAACGAGGTCCGTCAGATCTCGATCGACACCGGCCTGCTGCCGCGTGCACACGGCTCCTCGCTGTTCACGCGCGGCCAGACGCAGGCGCTCGTCGCCGTGACGCTCGGGACGGCCTCGGATGCGCAGCGCCTCGACTCGATCGACAGCGCGAGCGAGACGAACCGCACGTTCATGCTGCACTACAACTTCCCGCCGTTCTCCACGGGTGAGGTTCGCCCGATGCGCGGCACCTCGCGTCGCGAGATCGGCCACGGCAACCTGGCCGAGCGCGCGCTGCAGGCCGTGCTGCCCGACTTCGCCGACTTCCCGTACACGCTGCGCATCGTCTCCGAGATTCTCGAGTCCAATGGTTCGAGCTCCATGGCGTCGGTCTGCGGCGGCTCGCTGGCGATGATGGATGCCGGCATCCCGATCCGCGCCGCGGTGGCCGGCGTGGCGATGGGACTGATCAAGGAAGGAAAGAAGTACGCGATCCTCACGGACATCCTCGGCACCGAAGATCATCTCGGCGACATGGATTTCAAGGTCGCGGGAACGAAGGCGGGCATCACCTCGATCCAGATGGACATCAAGATCGAGGGTCTCGACCTGCAGATCATGAAGGAAGCGCTGGCGCAGGCGAAGGAAGGCCGGTTGCACATCCTGGGCGAGATGGAGAAGGCACTCGCCGAGCCGCGGGCCGAGCTGAGCACCTACGCGCCGCGTATCGTGACGCTGCAGATCAATCCGGAGAAGATCGGCGACCTGATCGGACCGAAGGGCAAGACGATTCGCGGCATTCAGGATGAGACGGGCGCCGAGCTCACCGTCGACGATACGGGCCTGGTCACGATCGCCGCCGTCGGCGGCGAGGCGATGCAGCGCGCGCGTCAGATGGTGCAGGCGATCAC
>JBDTOD010000184.1:0-7419 GCA_039933415.1 bacterium | reverse complement strand
CCATGGGCGGATTTCAACGATGCTGACCCCACTTGACCCCACTTGAAAAGCGCGGTACGGCGCTGCGACGGTCAGCGCCCATTGCACGGACGGCCTCCCACGCATTCCGGGGGGCCGTCTGCCAATCTCGATACGCCGTACTCGTGCTACCCGCGTACTTCAGTGGCAGTTTAGAATAGAGTGGCGGCCCGCTTTCGAGCCCATACCTTCGCGCCGATGCCCACACCAGCTCCCCGCAAACCCGTCGCCGCGCATCTCGAGCAGGTCTACGTGAAGTCGCGCGCCGCGTGGCGCCGATGGCTCGCCAGACATCACGCGTCGTCGCCCGGCATCTGGCTCATCTTCGACAAGAAGGCCAGCCGGCCCGGCCGGCTCGCCTACGCCGACTCGGTGGAGGAGGCGCTCTGCTACGGCTGGATCGACAGCACCCTGCGCCCACTCGACGAGACGCGCTATATGCAGCTCTTCACGCCGCGCAAGGCAAGGAGCACCTGGTCGAAGCTCAACAAGAAACGCGTCGCGCGTCTGCTCGCCGGCGACCTGATCGCCCCGGCCGGCCTGGCGGCGATCGACACGGCGAAGGCGAACGGAACGTGGACCGCACTCGACTCGGTCGAAGCGTTGGAGGTGTCGGACGATCTCGCGAACGCGTTCGCGAAGCAGCCCATTGCCGCGCGCAACTTCGCCGCCTTTTCGCCAACGTCGCGCAAGGGCTATCTGCATTGGCTGCGGCAGGCCGTCCGCCCGGAGACGAGAGCGCAGCGGATCGCCGCCGTGGTGCAGCACTGCGCGGCGAACCTCAAGGCTCGGCAGCTCGCGCTGAAAAAGCCGTGACGTCACACCGCTCGGCGGTGCGTGTGCTCGCGCTCTGCGCCGCGATCAGCATCGTGCACGCGCCGCGCAACGAAGCGCAGCCGACCGGCGTCCGCGTGGTGCCGGTCGGCCTCGGTTGGGCGCGTTCGTCGGTGAACGCCGTGATCTTCCGCACGAGCAGCGTCGTGACGCACGGCCGCACCCAGTACACCGCGTACTACGACGACAGCGCGCACGTCGTGCTGGCGAAGCGCGACACCGGCTCCACGCGATGGCAGATCGAACGGACGTCGTACACGAACGACGTCACCGACGCACACAACGCGATCTCGCTCGCCGTGGACGGAAGCGGCGTCCTGCACGTGGCGTGGGCGGAGCACAACAAGGCGCTCCACTACGCCCGGGGCATCGCACCAGGCTCGCTCACCCTCGGCGCGCCGACCGCGATGACCGGGCTGCGCGAGGAGCAGGTCACCTATCCGCAGTTCTACGCGTTGCGTGGCGGAGACCTGCTGTTCGTCTATCGAGATGGCCGCTCGGGAAGCGGCGACGTACTGCTCGATCGGTACGACGTCCGGCGACGCGCCTGGCGCGCCGTGCATCATCCACTCATCGCGGGCGAGGGAAAACGCAACGCGTACGTCAATCAGGTCGCGGTGGACGCGCGCGGCGGATGGCACGTGTCGTGGGTCTGGCGCGAATCGCCCAACGTGGCGACGAACCACGATGTGATGTACGCCTACTCCCCCGACGAAGGTCGCACCTGGCGGAGATCGTCGGGCGCGCGCTACACGCTTCCGATAACGGCCGCGACGGCGGAGGTGGCGTGGTCGGTGCCGCAGGGGAGCGAGTTGATCAATCAGACGTCGATGACCGCGGACGCGGCCCGCCGGCCGATGATCGCGACGTACTGGCGTCCCGTCGGATCGGACGTGCCGCAGTTCCAGCTCGTCTGGCACGACGGCTCGCGTTGGCGCGCCACTCAGGTCGGCGCGCGCACCACGCCCTTTCGATTGAGCGGCGGCGGCACGAAGCGCATCCCGATCTCGCGTCCGCAGGTGCTCGCGGGTCGCCGCGGCGCGGTGTACGTCGTCTTCCGCGACGAGGAGCGCGGCGGGGGGATCACCGTCGCACGCTCCACCGACGCCGCCCATGCGAGGTGGTCGCTGTCCGAGCTGCTCACGACCTCGGTGGGCCAGTGGGAGCCGACGTACGATCCTGAGCTCTGGCGCACGAGCGGTCGCCTCGCGCTACAGGTGCAGCGTGTCGGCCAGGGCGATGGCGAGCAACTCGAGGACGTGGGGCCGCAGATGGTCTCGATCGTCGAGTGGACCCCGTGACTCCGCGACGACGGGGTCAGAGCCCGGGGTCAGAGCCCGGGGTCAGAGCCCGGGGCGCCGGATCAGCTGGTCAGCACCCGCATCCCCGCGTTGAGCTGGACCGACCCCTTGAAGTTCGTCCCCTCGGCCACGCGAATCATCGCCGACGGCGCGGTGGCGAAGTCCTTCCGCTTCAGCAGATCCTGCGAGCCCACCTCGACCATGTAGCTGCCGGCAGGCAGGTTGGCCTGCAGCGTGATGTGCACCTCGAACGGACCGGGCTGACCAAGGTCGATGGCGAGCCGGCGCGAGCCCGAGCTGTAGACCATGCTGCCCGTGCGAAGCGACCGGACGCGCACGGCGAGCGGCTCGACGTTCTCGCTCATGTACTCGTTCACGCGTCCCGACACCTGGATCTCGAAGGTGTCGCCCGACCGCACCGGCATCTCGCTCAGGATCTCCACGGGATCGAAGCTGATCCGGTCCGAGGTGATCGCCGCCCGCCCAGCATCGTGCTGCTGCACATACGCGGTGATCGCGTCCGACGGCGTGCCGCGCGCCAGCACTTCGCCCTTGTTCAGCACGACCACGTCCGTGCACAGCTCAGCGATCCGATCGAGCTGGTGCGACACCATCACGACGGGGATACCACTCTGCGCCAGCTCGCGGATCCGGCCGAACGCGCGCTCCTGGAACGACATGTCGCCGACGGCGAGCACCTCGTCGATGATCAGCACGTCGGGCTCGAGGTGCGCCGCGATGGAGAAGCCCAGCCGCGCGTTCATGCCGCTGGAGTAACGCTTCACCTGCGTGTCGATGAAATCGCTGATCCCGGAAAACTCGACGATCTCGTCGAACTTCCGCACGATGTCCTTCGAACGCATCCCCATGATCGCGCCCTGCAGGAAGATGTTCTCGCGCCCGGTGAGATCGCCGTGGAATCCGGCCGACACCTCGATGAGCGTGCCGACACGACCGGTGATGGAGCAGTGCCCGCGCGTCGGCTCGTAGATCCGCGTCAGCAGCTTGAGCGTCGTGGACTTGCCCGACCCGTTCGGCCCGATGATACCCAGCGTCTGTCCGGGACGCACCTCGAAGGAGAGGTCGCGCACGGCCCAGAAGTCGCCACTCTGCAGGTCGATCTTGCTGGGACCGCGACCGGTCACGTGGCGAATCGCGGCAGGGATCAGGTCCCGCAGGCTGTCGTGCAGCTCCCCGCGGTGGAACTTCTTCCACACGCGGTCGAAGATCACTCGCGGCTGAGTCATCGCGAAATCGAACCGTGCGTCACGCGACTTCGGCGAAGCGCCGCTCGCTGCGGTGGAACAGGATCGCGCTGATGAGCAACCCGCCGATCGCCCAGGCGGCGCAGTACGCGAGATACCACGGACGCCAGAAGAGGAAGCCGCTGGACGAGTAAAGCGGCCGGAGCAGATTATAGTGGCCGACCACGCTCAGGCGCAGCCCTTCCAGCAGTGGCGCGACGGGATTCAGCATCATGATCCGGCTGCCGATCGGGCCGAACATCGGCGCGTCGAGGATGACCGGCGTGATGAAGATGCCGAACGTCAGGAACACCTGCACGAGATACTTCACGTCGCGGAAGAACAGGTTCGCGCGGCTCAGGAAGAGTGCGGCGGCGAGCGCGAGACACCAGAGCAGGCCGAGGAGCACGGGCACCCAGAGCAGCTGCCACGACGGCCTGACGCCGAAGAAGGGAAGAAGCAGTGTGACGAGCGCGAGTCCGATCGTCGAGTCGAAGGTCTGTGCGAGCACGGTCGAGAGGGGCAGCACCTCGCGTGGGAAATAGATCTTCGTCACGAGTGACAGGTTCGACACGAGGCTCGCGGTGCCGGCGCTGAGACAGCCGACGAAGAACGCCCACGGCACCGCCTTCACCGCCATCCCTCCGAGGTGTTCCAGTTGGATCCCTCGGCCGGTCGTGTAGGCAAACGCGACGCGCACGGCGATGCCCGCGAGCACGATGGCGGCGGGAATGAGCAGCGCCCACGCGAAGCCAAGTGCGGCCTGTTTGTACCGGATGCGGATGTCGCGCATCATGAGCTGCTCGACGAGATCTCGGCACTGGCGCATCTCGGCAACGATCTCGCGCAGGTCGCCGAGGATCGTGTGTCGAACTTCGGCCGGCGCGTCGGAATGATGGAGGACGTAGGCGCCCGCCACTCGGCTCTGCATGCCCGGCTCCCCGACATCCTGTGCGGTTGCAGGTGTGAGGCTCCGCACATCGCTCGGCGAGGCGTCAGGCCTCGCGGAACCGGTCATCGCGCCCATGCCCCATCCTGGAGTTTGCGCAGGTCCAGACGATGTCCCATCGGCCAGCGGTACGTCGGTGGGAGGGTCATCGGGCGATCTGGTCGGGGGCGAGAGTGGTCGGGAGCGGCGCCGAGCGGAATCCGATGTGTACTTGGCGGCACGCGAGGGGCATGGACGAGGTCCGAAAGTTAACGCCCCCGCGTCCAAAGAGACGCGGGAGCGCGGGTGGTCGCAACGGCGCGGTGGGGCGCCTTTTACCCCGAGCGAATCAGGGAATCGGAGCGGCCTCCGCGATGGCCTGCGCACCGGCCAGCGAGCCTGGCAGCGCAACGACGAAGCCCTGCGGGATCGCGACCAGGCCGGCCCCCGGGACCGCAGTACCGAGACGCGGCACATATGGCCAGAACCGCTTCAGGCTGTTGATCGGGCCCTCGATGCAGACCCAGGAGACAGCAGCGATCACGTACGTGACGAGCAGGACCGGAAAGAACACGTGCAGGCCGCGCTCGCCATCGTACCCGAGGAAGTGCATCACGTAACGATGCACGATGTATCCGGTGTATGTCGTGATGCCCATGCCGCCCAGCACCCGCGAGTTCAGGAACGTGGGGAGGACACCCCGCGAACCGCGGTCGATCAGCCACACCGTGACAAGGGCGAATGGGAACGCGTGAATCGTGTTCACCCAGTCGTTGTACCCGCCATCGATCATCATCGCCATGCGGATGAGGACGACCGCGCCGCCGAACACGACCGCCCGTTTGATCCACGGCTCCCGCGCTTCGGCCGTCATGTCCCGGTAGGCGATGGCGAGCATGCACCCGATGGCAATGCCATCGAGCGAGGCGTACGTGGGCATCGTGGCCTGGGTGTAGTTCGCCCCGTTGAACGACGCGATGCCACGGCTTGCGACGGAGATCACGACCATCAGCGTGGCCGACGTCCACATCATGCGTCGAGACGCGAACAGGGCGATGAACGGCCAGAAGATGTAGAAGTGCTCCTCGACGGCGAGCGACCAGAACGGCGTGATCGGCGGGAGATTGTGGCCGACGTTCGCGAGCAGGAAGTTCGTCGTGTACGAGAGCAGGTAGTTGAGGTAGCCGCGCGTTTCCGGCTCACCCATCAGCAGCGCGATGAACACCACGCCGTAGTAGACCGGGAAGATCCGGAGGAAACGTCGGATGTAGAACCGCTTGAGCACCCCGGCGCGGCTGATCGAGCGCGCCTCCGCGCGCGACCGCGCGTCGAGCAGGAGGCCCGTGATGAGAAAGCCGGAGAGCACGAAGAACATCGTCAGCGCCAACGCCGGCCAGTCGGCGAGCAGCGCGTTCTTCGGGTTCATCGTGTGCTGGAAGATCACCCCCGCGAGCCCCAGGGCCCGCAGTGCGTCCAGCTGGGAGGAGCGTTGTTCGGCCATCGTCGGCTGAAGCTGGAAGGGAGAGGTCCGGCGCCGTCGAGCGCGGGCGGAGGCGCGTGCCGCACGAACGGCACGTGGTCACCCGACTTCAGTTGATATTCGAGGAGCGATAGCCAGCCGTTCTAGTCGAGTGACCAGGGGGCGTGCGTCACAACGTACTTGTGACTGTTCGCACGTCAGATGCCACCGCTTGGGCCCTTCTGCCGTCGTGAGCTGGCACGTACGGCCAGAACCTTTTCAGGTTGTTCAGGGGGCTCTCGAAGAACTGCCAGGACAGGGCAGCCAGCAGGGCGCTGACCGCGTACACCGAGCCGAAGACGACCCACCCACGGCTCCCATCATACCCCAGAAAATGCATCACATATCGGTGGAGCATGTACATCCCGTAGCTGATCACACCGAGGCGTCCAAGCAGCAGATTGTTGAATAGATGCGGCAATCTGTTGCTCGCGGCGCGGTCGATGAGCCAGATGGTCATCAGACCAATCGGGATCATGTTGAGCGCACTCGACCACACGCGACGCTGCGGAAATGACGAGTGGCGGAGGGCCACGAAGAGGACGAACAGGGCGATGCCCGCCCAGAGAGAGCCCGTGACCCATCTGGCGCGCACCTCGGCGCTCGCGTCCCGCATCAGTATCGCGAGCGCGCAGCCCATCGCGATCCCGTCGATCGCCGCGTAGGTGGGCATCGCGACCACCTGGAACGAGCTGCCCTGGGCCGCAGCGATCGCCCGGGCGACCACGGGTCCGAGGATCATCACGACGATCGAGAGCCGCGCGAACCGCCGCGACGTGTACAGCGCGATCAGTGGCCAGAACAGGTAGAAGTGCTCCTCGACCGCGAGCGACCAGAGCGGGGTGACAGGGGGCAGGTTGTGCCCCACGCTGGCCATCAGGAAGTTCGTCTGGTACGTCGCCAGCTCGACGATGTACCGGCGCGTCGTCGGCTCACCGAGGAGGACGGCGATGCCCAGCACCGCGTAGTAGAGAGGAAAGATTCGCAGGAAGCGCCGGATGTAGAACCGTCGGAGCACCACGCCCATCTTCACCTGCTCGGCTTCGGCACGAGCGCGGGCTTCGAGCAGCAGTCCGTTGATGAGATAGCCGGACAGAACGAAGAAGACCATCAGGCCCATCGAGCCGATGGTGCCGGCGACTCTCCCCTGCGGATTCATCGTGTGCTGGAACACGACGGTGACGAGCGACAGCGCCCGGATCGTGTCGAGCTGCACCTGGCGGTGAACCGCTCCCTGTTCCGGGGCGCGCGTCACGTCCGCGTGCGGAGGCGACTGAATCTCTTGAACGGGGGCCGCAGCCATTCGGGGCATCTCTCTGGCGATTGCGGCGAGGCGGCGACGCGGCGCGCGCGCTCACCGGAGTTTCGAGCACCGTCGTCGGCGACTCGAGTCGGGGATCGTAGTACTGCGCTCCTTGGTCGCGCAACTCGGTCGTCGCGGTGCGTGCCAGAACGTCTTCCGCTGCCGCATCAATCCCCATGACTCCGCGACTCGTCCATGTCGTGCGACTGGCCTGTCTCCCTTCCTAGAATTGACGTTCCATCTGCTCGCGCAGTGTCTCGGCGGGCACATGG
>JBDTOD010000183.1:0-7528 GCA_039933415.1 bacterium | reverse complement strand
TTCTACCTCCCGTACCTCGGCATCGTCTCGGGTCGCGGCGTGGAGGAACCGACGAAGGTCGACCGATACGGATATCAATCGCTGGCGATCCTGGCGTTCGAACCGGACGAGCTGCAGGGCATCGTCGAGGGAGCGCGCCGAGTCGAGCAGGCCGGCGACCCCGTGCTCGCGGCCGAAGCGCGCCACGCCGTTCGCAAGCTCGCCTTCGATCTTCCGCTCGGCGCAACGGATGGTCCTGGCGAACCAACTCTGGCAGCGCCGCGAAATCGTGCTGACCCCAAAGCGCTCACGGTGCTCGGCGACGCACTGTTCCGGCGAAAGCGCGTCACGGTCAGTTACCACACCATGGGAACAGGTGCGAGCAGCCAGAGAACCGTGGAGCCGTACGGGCTGTTCTTCGTCAATGGCCACTGGTATCTCGCCGCGCGAGATGTCGACAAGGACGCGCTCCGCAACTTCAGGGTGAGCCGGATCGAAGAGGTCACGCTGAATGCCGCGAAGGCCGGCACATCGGACTACGAGATCCCCGCGGGCTTCACGCTCAGGGAGCACGCCCAGTCGCGACAGGCCTGGGAGATCGGTGATGGCGACACCATCGAAGCGATCGTGAACTTCACTGGCGGCACCGGCGCCGTACTCGCCGCCTCGGCCCTCGGCACACCGGTCGACGGCGCGCCGACGCAGCGCCGGTTCACGGTACGTCGAGCCGACAGCTTCGCACGCTGGCTGTTCTCCTTCGCGGGTGATGTCGTGCCTGTCGGTCCAGAGACGCTCGTCCACGAGTACACCCGGCTTCTCGCGAGCACGCGCGCCCTCTACGAGGACAGGGCCGATGGCTGACACCGCAGCCGCGCAGCTCAAGCGAGTGCTCGACCTCATCCCCCGGCTCGCTGACGACGCTGAGCATTCGTTCGAGGAAGTCGCCGCCGCGGCTGGCACTCGGCCATCCCAGATCCTGGCGGACCTGACCGCCATTTCGGAGCGCTACGACGCGCCGGGCGGTTTCGTGGAGGGCGTTTCGATCCTCGTGGAGGAGCGCACCGTCTCGGTTCACGCGAATCACTTCCTTCGACCGATGCGACTGACCATGCCCGAGCTCTGCGCGATCGAGCTTGGCCTCACCATGCTGCGCCGAGAACGCACGCCGGCCGAGCAGGCACCGCTCGAGCGAGCACTCGCTCGGCTCCGGCACGCGATCAGTCAGGTCCCCTCGAATGACCGCTACGAGGGCACCCGATATGGAGACCTGGCCGACGCCGGTTCAGCGGAGCATCTGGCAGTGCTCCGTGGTGCGCTTCGCGAACAGCGGATGCTGGAGCTTCGCTATCGAGCTGGAGGCTCGACCACGAGCGCGACACGACGAATCGCTCCGCACTCGCTCCACTACGCCGATCAGATGTGGTATGTCGCCGCGACGGGGGAGCACGATGGAGTGCGCTTCTTCCGACTCGATCGTGTGGAGTCGGTCCGTTTGCTGGACGCGACGTTCGAGCGCGACGCCACGATCGGTGAACGCGTACAGGAAGCCGGGCGTGCCTTCGTGTCGGACACCGCTCGGCGCATGACTGTTCGCTACTCACCGCGCATCGCGCGCTGGATCGCCGAGCGAGAGGGCGTGCCGGTGCAGGCCGATGGGAGCCTGACGCTGGAGCATCCCGTCGCCGACGAGTCGTGGGCCGTCCGTCACGTGCTCCAGTACGGCCCTGATGCCGAGCTGCTCGACCCACCGGAGCTACGGGCGGCACTTCGCGAGCGCCTCGAGACGCTCGCCGCGACGCGGGCGTGAGCGAGGCGACGGCACGACATCTCGTGGCGGTCTGGAATCCCTCCTATGCGCGGAACGCCATGGAGGAACACCTGGCCGTACTCCTCGCGCACGCCGCCGCGCTGCGCGCAGGGCGAGTACGTGACGAGGACGTCTACGTGTGGTGGGGAAGGGTACGGTCGCGAAATCGGCGCACGGCGCTCGCCAACATCGAGGATGTGCGCGCGATCGACGCGGCGCTGGAGGGCGAGGACGCGCCAGAGACTCATCTGTATCTCACCGACTACCAGTCGCTGTACGTCGCCGATCTGGCGGAGATCCATTTCGGAGCGCTCCCCGACGAGGAGCGCTCACACGTCCCCGGGTACTACGCCAGCGATCGGCTGGAGTGTGACTTCTGGTTCAAGGTGTGGGACGTGCGACGACTCGTCTCCGACGACATGGGCGCGACGATCGAGGAGCTGAAGCGACTCCGCAACGTTCACTACCATGACCAGCCGGTATCGTTGTACGGCGGGATGGTGGACCTTCCCCTCGTCGTGACCCGCCCGGACGGCACGCAGTTCTTCGGCGAGGACGAGCGAGATGTCGCCACTGACGCCGCCCTCTGGGCGGAGTTCGACGCGCAGATGGGACCGGGGATCATGGCGGTCGAGCGATCCCTCCGCGACGATCTGATGGGAGAGTTAGCCTGGAGCGCGCTCGATAGCACCGTTCGCAGCTTCATCGCGACCGGCGAGAAGGTCTTTCGCGAACATCGGAACGATCCGGCGTTCGACTTCGCGCCGGTGCTGGGCAGCTTCGCCAAGGCGATCGAGGTCCAGCTCAACGTGGTCGTGCGACAGGTCCTCCCGAGGATCCCTCGCGAGCTACGGCTGATGAACGTCGACGGACAGACCGTCGATGTCATCGAGCGGAGCTCCTTCATGCTCGGTGCGCTCGTGCAGCTGCTTGCCGAAGAGGAGAAGCGCAGTGTTGCGCTCGCAGCGGCGCTGGTGAATGGCGGCTGGCTCACTCGAGAGTTTGCTGCGGCGTTGGACCAGTTCCGCGAAGTGCGGAACGAGGGCGTGCACGAAGGACGCATCGACCGGCGAACGGCGACGCACTGGCGCAATCAGCTGCTCGGCGTCGGTTGCGTGGGACATCTGGTCGAGCTGGCGCGAGTGAAAGTCCGGCCGCTCTGATACGACCGTCCGCACGATCTCGACAACGAGGCTGTCAGAGGGCAGCCGTATCATACGTGCACGCTCCGGAAGTCATACTGAGCTCCGCCCAGTGGAGGTGCACGCGCAATGAGTGTTCTCGTCGAAGCCCTGAGTCTCATCGTCCCCCGTCGAGTGCTCGATATCGGGTATCCCGGTGGGACGCACGACTTCATGAAGCGGATGTGCGAGCCGTCGGTGCCGTGCCGGCTCGTGTGCGCCGACGATCAGCTCGTGAGCGTCAGCTTCCACAGCGTCGACCAGGCGCAGGTCGTCGCTGACGAACTGAGGGACTTCGGCGTCGTCGGCGTGGACGACGGTGGCTTCTACGAGCTGGCACTCGTGGACCAGGTGGCGGGTCCCATGATGCCATGCGATTGGCTCGAGTGGCGCCGCCACCAGGACGGCTTCACCTACTGCTGGGTGACGGGAGGCGATCCCGATCCAATGCACGTTCCGGACAACTGGACGCCAGCGCAGTCGCGAGGACTGACCTTTCACGACCTCCGCGACGAATCGGATCGCTGCATCAAGCTCGCTGACGAAACACACCGCGAGATCTGGCTCGATTTCCAGACCGGCGCGCTGTTCACGGCGCCGCCACGTCCGGTCGACGCACCCATTGACCCGGCACCGATAGCAGCGATGTCCGAAGCCCAGCCGAGCGACGAGATGGTCGAGGAAGAGGGAACGCTCGCTTCCATCATCCGAGCGGCACTCGACCGTCAGCAGCTTCGATACCGGGTGGTCGACGACCACATGTTCGATCTGTCCATCACGAACGAGACGGGAACGTATCCGTTCCTCATCATCGGCAACGATACGACCGATCTGGTGCGTGTGCAGGGGAGCCTGGGAACCCGCATTCCGGAAGAGCGACGGCTGGCGATCGCCGAGGCGATCGCACGGATCAACCTGCGCCTCGTCATCGGCAACTTCGACCTCGACTTCGCCGACGGAGAGGTGCGATTCCGCACCAGCATGGACGTCGAGGATGGAGTGTTGAGCACGACGATGGTCGACAACATGATCGCGTTCTCCCTGTTCACCCTGGATCAGTATCATCACGCACTGATGCGGATCGCGCTCACCGATGTCGATCCAGCGATCGAGATCGGAGGTGTGAAGTGAAAGCGCCCATCCCCAACAGCTACCGCCTGTCGGATCACGTGCTGGCCGGCGAGTATCCCGGCGATCTCGAGCCGGAGCGCGCGCGCGAGAAGATTGGCGCGCTCCTGGATGCCGGTGTCCGCGTCTTCGTCGATCTGACGACGCCCGAGGACCGAATGGCGCCCTACGACGCCATCCTCGCCGAGGAAGCGCTCCGCAGGGGCGTTAGCGCGACTCGGGTCTCGTACCCGATCCCTGACGTCGACGTCTCGCATCCGGACCTCATGAACCAGATCCTCGACGATCTCGAGTACCATGCGAGCGAGGGGTGTCCGGTCTACGTGCATTGCTGGGGTGGGGTGGGGCGAACGGGACTCGTGATCGGCTGTCACCTCGTGCGCAGAGGAGCGGAGGGAGAGGCGGCTCTCGCCACCGTGAAGGAACTGTTCGGCACGATGTCTCCCGCCAAGGTCCGGCGACATGGCGGAATGTCGCCGCAGACATCGGCGCAGTGTTCGATGGTGCGTAGCTGGCGCGCGAGCGACGTGTCCACGAAGGCGACCCGTCCGCGAACCGTCCGACGCGAGCGGACGTCTCGCGATCGCTATGTGGGTGCGATGCTCGGCCTCGCCGCCGGCGACGCACTCGGCACGACGCTCGAGTTCAGGGCGCCCGGCACATTCGCGCCGATTGGCGCGATGCTTGGTGGAGGGCCATTCGGTCTCGAGCCAGGACAGTGGACGGATGATACGTCCATGGCGCTCTGCCTCGCCGAGAGTCTCGTGAAGTGCAAGGGGTTCGACGCGGTGGATCAGATGCAGCGGTATCTTCGCTGGCTCGATCACGGCCACTGGTCGAGCACCGGCGCACGCTTCGACGTGGGCAACACGGTGAGGTCGGCGCTCGAGAGCTTCCGTAAGACTGGCGTGGGCTTTTCGGGATCCACGGCGGAGAACTCGGCCGGGAATGGATCGCTCATGCGACTCGCACCCGTCCCGCTGTTCTTCGCGAGCGATCCGGAGCTCGCCATTCGCATGTCGGGCGAAAGCTCCCGCACGACGCACGGCACGGCGGCCGCCGTCGATGCGTGCCGCTACTTCGCCGGTCTGCTGCTCGGCGCTCTGCGCGGAGAGCCCAAGGCGACGCTGCTCGAGCCGCGGTATTCGCCCGTCCCAGGGCTGTGGGACCGCGAGCCACTGCACGCGGCGGTGGCTGCAGTCGCCGACGGATCATTTCGGATCAAGTCACCACCGACGATCCGCGGCACCGGCTATGTCATCGACGCTCTCGAGGCGGCCCTCTGGGCGTTCCACACCACCGACGACTTCCGAAGCGGTGCGCTCGCCGCCGTGAACCTCGGGAACGACGCGGACACCACCGGAGCGATCTACGGCCAGCTAGCCGGGACGTTCTACGGCTACGAGGCGATTCCTGCCGAATGGCGGAATGTTCTGAGCATGCCGAAACAACTCATCGCGATGGCGGAGGCGCTGCTCGAGAGATCTGACACACGGTTCCAATTTGCTCTCACCTCTCACCCAACAGCCGATTGAACGACATCGAACGCGCGATCATCCTCGCCACCCAGGCCCACGCCGGTCAGCTCGACAAAGCCGGCGCCCCGTACATCCTCCATCCACTACGCGTGATGCTCCGCGTCCACGGCGAGGCGTCGCGTGTGGCTGCTGTGCTTCACGACGTCGTGGAGGACACGAGCGTCACGCTCGACGAGCTCCGCGCGAGCGGCTTTCCAGACCCGGTGCTCGATGCCGTCGAGGCGCTCACGAAACGCCCCGACGAGGAAGGCCCGGATCGGTACCTCGGTTTCGTCGAGCGTGCCGCGCAAAATGACGTCGCCCGCCCAGTGAAGCTCGCCGACATCGAAGACAATCTCGACCTCTCGCGCACCGCGATGACCACGGACGTGGATCGCGAGCGCGTCGTCAGGTACGGACGAGCCAGAAAGCTGCTACACCTGCTTGCCCGTGAGCGCGGGGACGCCGCGCTCCGGGCGCCGACGATCATGCCGCTCAGGAACGCGATCACGCCCGAGGAGGTGGAGGCGGAGTGCCCGGGTGATCGTCCGATTGTCGTGTGCGATTTCTACCTGCAAGGCGCGGAGCAGGGGCGGCCCGAAACAGGTGGGGTGAGACTCGGCCGGATCCTCAACGTCGATCACCACGCCGAGCTTCCGCGAATGGAGGCGCAGATCACGAGCACCCAGCTCGCCTACGAACATCTGCAGGCACGAGAGTCAGGTGCGGTGGATCACGCGGGAGCGCCTGCTTCCTGGATCGTGATCAACCACACCGACTGCGACAGCGTCCTCTCGAGCGCGATGCTCTTGGGACACTTGGACGCCGATACGGACCTCGTACACGCGTCGAAGTGCGCTGATCACACCGGAGAAGAGCATCCTGTGGCCGACCTGCTCCAGGCGCTGGACGAGGGGCGGCAGGGGGACCGCACGGAGGAGCAGTACCTCGAGTCGCTCCGAAACCTCAAGCGCCTGCTGGTGGGGGAGGAGCTGGAGCCGCAAGCCAAGGACGCCGTTCGGCGCCGAGGCGAGCGTCGGGCACAGGCTGGACGACTGGTCGACTCGGGCGCGTTCACCGTCGATAGGTCGGTGGCGTTCGCGAAGTCCGATGAGGAGGTCGACGGCGCATTCTTTCCCGCCCTGCTCGCCGACGCAGCGGTGATCATGTTGGCGACCCCGCACGCGCATCTACCTGGTCATTGGACGGTGAAGATTCGCCTGGGCAGGGCAGCGCCACCGGGTCTCACGCTTCATCGTTTGGATATCCAGCATTGGGATTCCAGCTTCGGCGGCCGATGGAATGCTGGATCGAACAAGCGCGGCGGCGGGATTCAGCTCGATCCGAAGGATTACGCGGACAAGCTGCGCGACAGTCTGTCCCTCCTCATACCATGAACCACGCACCGGCGATCCGAAGTGCCTCGCCGGCTGGTGGAGACCCTAAGCGGTTGACCGATGCAGGCGATTGGCCGGGCTTTCCGTTGACGCCGGACTGCGTTCGGTGAGTATGGGATCCGGCTGAGCGGGACTGTCAGACCTCGAGCATATCGTGTGGTACGGCGCACAGGATTCACGCGCGACCACCGAGCCGAGGTTCCCATGAGACGCATCCGCCTGTCGAACGATGCCATTCGAGTCGGCCGATTCTTCGAGGTGAGCTTTCAACGCACGCTGCGCATCCCGGACGACGGCCGCGACTATCCGCTTCCTCCGGGACTCGGCAGCTTCCCCATTCGCCGCGTGCGCGATTACGCCGACAAGGTGCCGCAGGCGTGGCGTGACGCTGGCGGATTCTTCCTCCCCATGTACCAGCGCGAGGCGCTCTGGCTCTCGTTCCATGGTGCCGACTGGCATCCCGTGGCGCTGAAGGTCGGTATCGGCAGCGTGGACGCGATCAGCGGCAAGTCGTTCACC
>JBDTOD010000182.1:0-7559 GCA_039933415.1 bacterium | reverse complement strand
GCGAATCGCGGATCCCGTGCTCTCGGCGCTCGCTGGGGGGACGCTCCGAAAGACCATGCCGGTGGAGCTCTCCGCGACGGCGACGGTCGAGCGGCGCGAGTACGCGCATCTCGAGGCGTTTGGGAGATTGCTCGCGGGCATCGCGCCATGGCTCGAGCTCGGACCCGACGCGACGCCCGAGGGTCGGCAGCGCGCACGCCTTGGTGAGCTGGCGCGTGCAGGCCTTCAACGGGGCACCGATCCGGCGTCGCCCGACTTTCTCAATTTCACGAAGGGGAGACAGCCGCTCGTCGACGCGGCGTTTCTCGCGCACGCCATCGTGCGTGCGCCGGAGCAGCTGTGGACTCCGCTCGACGCCGGCGCGCGCGCGGCGGTGGTGCGGGCGCTCGAGTCGACGCGACCTATTCAGCCAGGGACGAACAACTGGCTGCTGTTCAGCGCGATGATCGAGGCGGCGCTGAGCATGATGGGGGCGAGCTGGGATCGCCTGCGCGTGGACTACGCGGTGCGGCAGCACCAGCAGTGGTACAAGGGGGACGGGACGTATGGCGACGGCCCCACGCTGCACGTGGACTACTACAATAGCTATGTCATCCACCCCATGCTGCTGGACGTGCTGCGGGTGACGTCGCGCCTGACCGACGAGTGGAAGTCGATCGAGACCGAGGCCGTCGTCCGCGCGCGCCGCTACGCGGCGCTTCAGGAGCGGATGATCTCGCCGGAGGGCACGTTCCCCCCGGTCGGCCGGTCGCTGGCGTATCGGTGTGGGGCGTTCCAGCTCCTCGGTCAGATGGCGCTTCGACACGAGCTGCCGGAGAGGCTCGCACCCGCGCAGGTTCGCGGGGCGATGAGCGCGATGATCCATCGCACGATGGACGCGCCCGGCACCTTCGACTCGGCCGGCTGGCTGACCGTCGGGCTCGCGGGTCACCAGCCAAAGCTGGGCGAGAGCTACATCTCGTCGGGGAGCGCCTATCTCTGCGCGGTTGGGCTGCTGCCCCTCGGTCTCGCCGCGTCCGATCCGTTCTGGACGGCGCCCGCCGCACCCTGGACAGCGAAGCTCCTCTGGTCGGGCGCTGATCTTCCTCCCGACCACGCCCTGTGAAGAATCCTGATCTTGCGCCCCGTTCGGTTGGGCGGTACGATGGTCGCTCGCCGTAAGGCATTTCACGGCAGAGGAGCGGGAATTTGTGTGTGACCGTTCCGAAACAAGCGCGGTCTTCCTCTCTCGTAGCAACCGATATTCGCGCGCCATCGTGGTCGGGATTCCCCGGAACGGGCGGCGAACGGTGAATGATCGCGGCACCTCGAACGTGTTCGAAGTCCCGATGGTCACCTCCTGTCGATGGACCGTGTACGTCTAGTTGGGATGAGTGGCGAAGTCGTTGAAGGCCAATTGTCCTTTGAGAGAACAAATTGCGTATTTCGCCGGAGCGGCCTACCCAGCCGCCCGGATGCTGGTGTTCCATCACGACCGTTCCTCCCCTTCGCCCGCACTACCCCGCAGGTCCCACCCGCTTCGGAGCATCGCCCACAATGAAGCGTCGGCTCATCACCGTCAGTCTGCTGTCCGCTTGCGCTCTCGCGCTGCCAGCGTCGCGCGCCGTCGCGCAGAACGCATCGACCGGTCGAATCACCGGTACGATCACCGCCACGGAGGGCAATCAGCCGATCCAGGGAGTGCGCGTCACTCTCCTCGGCACCCAGCTCACCGTCACCAGCAACCCGCAAGGTCGGTACACGATCACGGGGATCGCGCCTGGCTCCTATCGGCTCCGCGCCTCGGCCATCGGCTACACGCCGGTGATCGTCGACAGCATTCCGGTGCGCGCCGGTCAGACCGCCAATGCCGACATCTCGCTCAAGCACCAGACGGTGCAGCTCGAGCAGGTCGTCGTCGTCGGCTACGGCACGCTCGCCAAGCGCGATGTGACGGGCGCCGTCGGATCGGTCGCGGCCGAGCAGATCAAGCAGATCCCCACCACCAACGCCATCGAGGCCATCAAGGGCCGCGTGGCCGGCGTGGACATTGTCTCCACCGGCTACAAGCCGGGTGACGGTGTGCGGGTCCGCATCCGCGGCACTCGGTCCCTCAAGGCGTCGAACGATCCGCTCTACGTGCTCGACGGCATCCCGATGGCCGGCGGCATCGGCGACCTGAACCCGACCGACATCGAGTCGATCGAAGTGCTCAAGGACGCCAGCGCCACCGCCATCTACGGCTCGCGCGGCGCCAACGGCGTCGTGCTCGTCACCTCCAAGCGCGGCGTTGCCGGCAATACCCGCGTCGCGTACGACACCTACGTCGGCCGTCAGGACATCACCCGGCGCGTCGAGGTGTTCGACGCACAGGGCTACGCCGATTACAAGCGCGAGGCGTACCGCAACGCCGGCCTCTACAAGTGCGGCGGCGTGCCCTCCACGTCGGTCTGCGACGAAGGCGACGCGGCGACCTTCTACAAGGAGGAGGTCGACGCGCTGAAGGCCGGGACCTTCACCGACTGGCAGGATCTGATCAGCCGGAAGGGTTCACAGGTCAGCCACCAGCTCTCCGTCACCGGTGGCAACGACCGTGGACAGTTCGCCGTCAGCGGCAACCTGCTCAAGCAGATCGGCGTCACGAAGTCGCAGGACTACGATCGCAAGTCGATGCGCGTGAACTTCGAGGGACAGGCCAACCCGCGCTTCCGCGCCGGCGGCTCGGCGCTCGTGGTGCGGAGCCTTCAGCGGCTCGGTCGCGGCGACGGTCTTTACGGAGAAGCGCTGGCCGACACTCCGCTCAGCGTCCCGTACGACAGCCTCGGCAATCTCGTCTTCAAGCCGACCCCCGACGCGCAGCGCGACAACCCGCTCTCCGACGCCAACAACTGGCTCAACGACGACCTGCGCAACCGAGTCTTCGGAACGCTGTTCGCGCAGGTGAATCTGTTCGAGGGGCTCGACTACCGCGTGAACTTCGGTCCTGATCTCACCTTCCGGCGGAATGGCCAGTTCGTCGGCGCGCAGACCCAGGCAAATCAGGGCGCCGGCAACCAGGCCGAGATCCGCGATCAGAAGACGTTCGACTACACCCTCGACAATCTGCTCACCTACAAGAAGGCGCTGGGCCGCGCGCACAAGGTGGACGCGACGCTGCTCTATTCCGTCGAGCAGCAGAGATTCGAGGAGAACTACGGTCGCTCCAGCTCACTCCCCTACGAGAGCGCGCTGTATTACAATCTCGGCGCCGGCGCGACGGTCGAGGGCATCAGCAGCCAGATCTCGCAGTGGGCGCTCCAGTCGTACATGGCCCGCCTCAACTACACGCTGCTCGACAAGTACCTGCTCACCCTGACGTCTCGCGTGGACGGATCCTCGCGGCTGGCCGAGGGGAACAAGTTCGCCACCTTCCCGTCGGTGGCCCTCGCCTGGCGCGTGATCGACGACGCAGCCAGCCAGCGGATGGGACCGTTCAACACCTTGAAGCTCCGCGGCTCGTACGGCACCACCGGAAACACGTCCGTGGATCCGTACCAGACGCAGGGCGGGCTGGTGCGCACGGCGTACTCGTACGGCTCGACCGCCGCGTTCGGGTATCGTCCGGGCTCGCTCGCCAACCCCGAGCTGCGCTGGGAGAAGACCGCCACCTTCGACGGCGGCGCCGACTTCGGTCTCTTCGACGGTCGTCTCACCGGTTCTGCCGACTACTACCGGGCGAACACGACCGACCTGCTGCTCGATCGCAATCTCCCGCCGTCCACGGGCTACTCGTCCATCACGCAGAACGTCGGCGCGACCCGCAACACGGGTATCGAGTTCGCGCTCTCGGCGGTCACGCTCGACGGTTGGCGCGGCCTGCGGTGGACCAACGACATCACCTACTCCAAGAACAAGAACGAGATCGTGTCGCTCAACGGCGGAAAGGTGGATGATCCCGGCAACCTCTGGTTCATCGGGCAGCCGATCCATGCCGGCAACGCGAGCAACAGCCTCTGGTACGACTACAAGTTCGACGGCATCTGGCAGACGAGCGAAGCCGCGCAGGCTGCCTCGTTCGGCCGCAAGCCGGGCGAGATCAAGATCGTCGACGTGAACGGCGACGGAAAGTTCAGCGATCTGGACAAGGTCATCCTCGGCAACACCTATCCGTCGTGGACGGGGAGCTACAGCACGCGCCTCGACTATCGCGGCTTCGACCTGTCGGCGCAGGCAATCACCCGCCGCGGCTTCATGATCCGCAACTCCATGATCCGCGACGCGACGCTGGCGGGCCGGTACAACAGCCCGGCGGAGAACTTCTGGACGCCGAACAACCCGAGCAACACCACGCCGCGCCCGGACAAGAACACCGAGAACCCGTTCTTTTCCACCTCCCGCGGATACGAGGACGGCTCGTTCGTGAAGATCCGCAACATCACGCTCGGTGCGCAGGTTCCGGCGCATCTGATTTCGCGGGTGGGCGCGCAGTCGATGCGCATCTACGTCACGGCGCAGGATCCCTTCCTCTTCACGAACTCCACGGTGCTGGATCCCGAGGGGCAGACGGGCAACGGCGTCCCCTCGTATCGCACGCTTCTCATTGGCGGGAGCTTCGGCTTCTAAGCGATGACCACTCCTCCCACTGCATCCCAGACTGCCCATATGACCCGCAGACTCCTTCTCCCTCTCGCCGCACTGATCGCGGGCGGCGCGGCGGGCTGCGTCGATCTCACCGAGACCCCGATCACCGGGATCACGAGCGCGTACTACTCCACGCCGGGTGGCTTCGAGTCCGCCGTGAACGCCATGTATCAGCCGGCGCGCACCTGGTGGGCGCTCGAGCGCGGCTCCACGTTTACCGTGTTCGGGACCGACTCGTTCACCAAGGGCGCCGACGGCAGCTACAAGTTCTTCAACGACTACACGTCGCAGCTCAACGGCGACGTCGACTTCATCCGTGACACCTGGCGTGACTTCTACCAGGGGATCAACACGGCGAACACCGTCATCGACGCGGCGAAGACCGCCAACATTCCCGATGCGCAGAAGTCGCTTCGCACCGGCGAGGCGAAATTCATGCGGGCGCTGTACTTCTTCACGCTCGTCCGCACGTACGGCGACATCCCATTGCCGCTGGAACCCACCGCGGGCGTGCTCACGGAGACGACGCGTGTGCCGGTCGCCAAGGTGTACGACGCCATCATCGCCGATCTCATCGCGGCGCAGGGAGCACTGCCGGACAAGGCGGCGCAGTTCGGCCGCGCCGACAAGCCGGCGGCGCAGCACCTCCTGGGCGAGGTCTACCTCAGCCGCGCTGGTGCGGCCACCTCGTCGGGCGACTTCGCCCTCGCGGCGGCGCAGCTCCAGGCGGTCGTGGACAACCCGCGCTTCGGTTTGCTGGCCAAATACAGCGACAACTTCGACATCGGCAACGAAGGCAACAAGGAAGTCGTCTGGGCCATCCAGTACACCCCCGATCCGTTGACCACGGGCGACGGCAATAAGCTCCACCTGTACTTCACTGCCGCGTACGATCTGGAGCCCGGCATGAAGCGCGACATCGCGAACGATCGCCCCTTCCGCCGGTTCCACCCCACACCATGGCAGCTGGGTTACGGCGGTTTCCCGGGCATCTGGGACCGGACCAAGGATTCCCGGTACGATCAGATGTACAAGGTGGTCTGGATCTCGAACAATCCGGCCAACCCGCTCAAGGACGCCGCGGGCAAACCCAAGTATCAGGTCGGCGATACGGCGGTGTACATGCCGGGTCGGGAATACTCGGCGGCCGAGAAGGCGGCGACTCGCTACAAGATCTACAATCCGTCGGAGTACACGGCCGCGATGTTTCCGACACTCAACAAGTTCCTCGATCCCACGCGTACCTCGACCAACGAGGAGCGGGGACAGCGTGACCTGGTGCTCATGCGCCTGGCCAACACCTACCTGATGCTCGCCGAGGCGCTGATGCGCGACGGCAAGCCAGCCCAGGCGGTGGTGTACGTGAACAAGGTGCGCGAGCGCGGTGCGGTGGCGGGCCAGGCCGCGGCGATGGACGTGACTGCGGCGGACCTCAACCTCGACTTCATCCTCGACGAGCGGGCGCGCGAGCTCACCGGCGAGGTCACTCGCTGGTTCGACCTCAAGCGGACGGGCACGCTCGTAGCGCGGGTGAAGAAGTACAACGTGGACGCGGCGCCAAACATCCAGGCGTTCCACAACCTGCGGCCGATCCCGAACAACGAGATCCTGCTCTCCACCGGCACGATGGCCCAGAATCCGGGCTACTGAGCACGTCAGAGCACGTCGGGGGGCGCGGGTTACTCCGCGGCGCCCGACGTGTTTTCATCCACCACTTCCAGGCGAACGATGCGCCTCGCGGGAAAGTCCGCCGTCATCACCGGCGCCGGCACGGGGATCGGCCGCGCGTGCGCGCTGCGCTTCGCCCGCGAGGGCGCCCGCCTCGTCCTCGCGGATATCGACGAACGGGCCGGTGAATCACTCGACCGTGAGATCGCCGCCGCGGGCGGCACCGTCGCTTTTCTCCGTACCGACGTCGCGAGCCGTTCCGACAACGAGCGCGCCATCGACCAGTGCGTCGAGCGCTACGGCGGCATCGACATCCTGTTCTGCAACGCCGGCATCACTCTTCCCAAGCAACTGCATGAGAGCAGCGACGCGGAGATCGAGCGACTGCTCGGCGTGAACGTGCTGGCGGTGATGTATGCGGCGCGCCACGCGATCCCGCGCATGCTCGAGCAGCCGCGTGGCGGCACGATGCTCTTCACCGCGAGCAAGACGGGCCTCGTCGCCCAGTACGACTCGCCGGTGTACTGCGCGTCGAAGGGCGCCGTCGTCATGCTCGCCAAGGCGCTCGCGCTGGACTACGCCACTCGCGGTATCCGGGTCAACGCGTTGTGCCCTGGAATCATCGAGACCCCGATGCTGCGCACGTTCACTGACTCGCGTCCCGACCCGGCCGAGTCGTGGGCCGCGCACGCCGCGGCGCAGCCGATGGGCCGGCTCGGCACGGCGGAAGAGTGCGCCGACGCGGCGCTCTGGCTCGTGTCGGACGAGGCGTCGTTCATCACCGGCGTCGCGCTGCCGGTCGACGGTGGCTTCACCGCGATGTAAGATCGTGGTGCATCCGCATCCCGCATCCCGCATCCCGCATCCCGCACCTCGCACCAGGAGTCAACCCGTGCGTCTTCGACGGCTCGTACTCGGAACGCTGTTCGCAACGCTGGTGACGGGATCGCTCGTCTCATCGCTCACCGCGCAGTCTGCAACCCGAGAGACAGCGGCACAGAAGGACGCGCGCATGGCCTGGTGGCGTGAGGCACGCTTCGGAATGTTCATCCACTGGGGCCTCTACGCCGTGCCTGCCGGGACCTGGAAGGGCGAGCGCGTCGACGGACTCGGCGAATGGATCATGGCTCGCGCGAAGATCCCGGGCAGCGAATACGCGCCGCTCGCGAAACAGTTCAACCCGACCGGATTCGACGCCGACGCGTGGGTGCGCACGGCGAAGGACGCCGGCATGAAGTACATCATCATCACGTCCAAGCATCACGACGGCTTCGCGCTGTTCGACTCGAAGG
>JBDTOD010000181.1:0-7631 GCA_039933415.1 bacterium | reverse complement strand
CGCTGCGCGACGTCGTCACCTACGAGCAGACGCAGTTCCGCTCGACGAAGCGCACCCTTCTCGTCGTCACGGCGCGCGTCTCGGCCGGGATCGACCTGTCGCGCGACACCGACGTCCGCATCGACTCGGCCGAGAAGCGCATCGTCGTCACGCTGCCTCCCGCGCAGATCACGAGCGTCGACGTGGTCAACGTCACGACGTACGACGAGCGCGCCGGTCTCTGGAATCCGTTTCGTCCCGAAGATCGCGACGCGATTCAGGCGCGCATTCGCACGCAGATGGCCGCCGCGGCGCGGCAGTCGGGAATCCTCGAGCACGCCGACCAGAGCGCGATCAAGGTGCTCACGGAGCTGCTCTCGCGAGACGGCTACACGGTGGAGGTCCGTCGTCCGCCGGTGGTCTTGCAACCACCGACTGGATAAGACGCCTCGGCATTCGAGCCCCGCGCCACCCAGGGGCACGCCACTTGTCCATCTCGCGCCCTCTCCAAGGAGGATCCGATGGCGAAATGCGAAGTCTGCGGCAACGACTACGAGCTGGCCTTTCAGGTCGTGACGGCCGGCCAGACGCACACGTTCGACTGCTTCGAGTGCGCGATCCACAAGCTCGCGCCGAGCTGCGCGCACTGCGGCTGCAAGATCATCGGCCACGGCGTCGAGGCGAACGGCACCTTCTATTGCTGCGCGCACTGCGCCCACGCGTCCGGCGCCAAGGGAATCGTTGACAACGCCGACCACGCACCGAGCTGAAGCCTGGCAGATCGCGTCGTGAAGTGACGCGTCTCGATCAGGCTGCTTCTCCAGGCGATGCGCGTTACGGCTACGGCGCCGAACGGCATCGAGATCGGCGGCGCGCGGATCGTCGTTGGCGCCGCGGGCTGGACTGACCCGTCACTCACTGGGCGCGGTGTGTTCTATCCCACCGGTGTCGCAACGTCGGGGGATCGACTTCGCTACCATGCTTTGCGCTTCCCGCATGGCAGCGGCGTGAGCGGCCCGCACGCCGGCGCATTCACCTTCGACATCAAAGGCACAGCAGCATGCCGCCGACGGGATGCGACGTCGGATGGGCCGCGAAGCGCGGCTGAGCGGAGGGGTGCTGGAGGGAGCGTAGGAGCAGCCGGTCGTTCGACCGCCTACGCTTTCTGGCGGTACTTCCGTACCGAGTACCGTAGCTCGTATCCTCGTGCGGCGTCTGGCGACCGCCATCTGCATTTCAGGGGGTCGTTTCAAGGGGGTCAGCATCGTTGGAAAACGATGTTGGCATCATCGTTTTTCAACGATGCTGACCCCATGAAGCCTCTTGAAAATCGACTCGTTGAAAAACCAGCGAAACTGGCCGTGAATACCCATTCCCCGAGGACATCATGGGTCTCCTGATGTGGCTTTTGATCGCCGGCGGATCGATCGGCTTCTGGGGCATCGTGCTCTATCTGGCGTTCCGTTTCGTCCGGGCAACGGAGCGCCGGCCTCTGGGCCGCGCCGAGCTCGACGAGCTTCGCGCGCGCGTCGCACAGCTCGAGGGAGATCTCGAAGCGACGCGCAGTGAGACGGAACGACTCGCCGCGGCAGAGTCGCACATGATGATGCTCCTGTCGCGGCGATCGGAGTCCGGAGAGCGGATTCCCTGAGATCGGATTCCGCCGACGGCCTTTCCCGTGTGCGAGCTCTGTGAAGTAGGGGGCCTCCGCCATTGCGCGCTCGGGCTCTTTTCCCCCTATTTGCGATGGCAGGTGTCCGCGAGACAGGCGTCGCCGGACTCCTCGACCGACCCCGCATGGAGGAACGACGATGCGTTTCCAGATCATGCCCTTCGCGTGCGCGGCGCTCGCGCTGACGCTGACGTCCACCACCGCGCGCGCGGACGACGGACGAGTGGGCCGGTCGACGACGCCGCCGTCGACCGCGTATGGCGACGGCGATGAGGGCGCCTGCGGACTCGTCACGCGCGCCGAGGCGTCGAGAGTGATCAGTGGCACGCTGCCGGCCGGCGTGGAGAAGAGCGCCACGTTGGCCGTCCGCGGCGCCGGCGCGGTACGCGCGCAGTACTGCCTCTACGGATCGGACCTCGTGCTCGGTCGGCTCGCGCTCGGCTCGAGTGGCCGCACGACGTTCGAGCAGTACCGGAAGTCGCTTTCGGGCACGGTGGGCTTCCACGACGTGACCGGAATCGGCGACGAAGCCTTCACGGCGCGCGGCCAGCTCACCGTGCGGCACGGGAACACGACGCTCATCATCGACGTCGGGCAGAGCCACGCGGTGCCGAACGAGCTGACCGCCGAGCGCTCGCTCGCGGCGATGGCCATTCCGCGGCTGTAGCGCCTTCGGCCGAGCGCCGCGGAGTCAGCGCGCGGCGCACCCCGCCGGGGGCGATGCCGACGCACTGCATGACCCTGCGTCGTACTCCCAGAGCACGTTCACGATCACCCAGCGGCCATTGTAGCGGGCCAGGTGCAGATAGTCGATCCACGACGCGGCGCGCACGCGCGCGCTCGCCGCGCCGCGATAGATGTCGAGAATCTGCACCTCCGACTTCCGCTCACCGGCGGGAATTCTCGTGCCGCCGCCGGCACGGGTGCTCAGCACCATCGTGAGGGCGCCGAGCTGCGACAACCTGCTGCGGCCGCTCGCGGAGTCGGTGGTCACGTTGCGCTTGGCGAGCTCCGGGTGGAGCGCCCGCTCCATGCGCGCGCCGTCGCCGGCATACCAGCCTTCGATGTAGTCGAGCGCCGCAGCCCGAATGCCGGCGCTGTCGGCCGCGCTCTGCGCGTGCGCAGGCGCGGCGAGGGCAACGAGCACGCTCGCGAGCATCGCCAGGGCAGAGCGCGCCGATGCCGACACCTCTCGCTACCTGAGCGCCTGGATCACCGGAAGCTTCGAGGCGCGCCGCGCGGGAAAGAATCCGCCGACCACGCCCATCACCACGGCGAACACCATTCCGGTCAGCAGTAGCTGTGGTGTGACGCGGAAGGCGAACGCGATCTCGCTGAAGCTCGCCCAGTTGGTGGTGCTCGTGACGACGCCGTTGATCGGCAGCGCGAGCAGACAACCGAGTACCCCGCCGATGAAGGCGATCACCGCCGACTCGGCGAGGAAGCTCGCGAGCACGCTCCGCGGATGGAAGCCGAGCGTGAGCAGGACGGCGATCTCCGGCGTGCGCGAGCTCACCGCCGCGTACATCGTGTTCACCGCGCCGAACACCGCGCCCACCGACATGATCGACGTGATCATGATCGCGAGGAAGCGCAGGATGTTGCCGAGCAGCTCGGACTGGCTGGCGTAGAACTCCGACTCGCGATGCGCCTCGATCTGGACTCGCTGGTCGGCGGCGAAGGCGCGCTTCACATCCTCGAAGCCGTTCGGGTCCTTCAGGCGAAACGCCACGTCCTGGAAGGCGCCACCGCGGAACACGCTCTGAAACTGCTCGTTCTCACCCCAGATCTCCGACTCGAAGCTCGAGCCGTCGGCGCTGAAGCGACAGACGACATTCCAGCTTCGATTCGAGAATTTGAGCACGTCGCCGACGTTCACGTTGTTGAAGCGACCCTTCAGCTTGGAGCCGACGCAGATCTCGCTCTGGCCCGACGCGAAGCGTCGCCCCTCGATGACCTTGATGCTGCGCCGGACCTCGAACGCCTTGTCCGAGACGCCGCGCGCGACGACGTTGGCGACGTCGAACGCCCCCCCGTTGAGGCGCGGGATGTTGATGACGATGTACGTCTCGGGGCTCACGAGTGGCTTTCCGTCGGCGGCGGTGGCGATCGCCGGCGACGCGGAGATGATGCTGATCGCCTCGCGCGGAATGCTGCTCGAGAGCTCGCTGTCGGCACCCTTGCGCAGCAGGAGCACGTTGTCGGGGGAGCCGGTCTTCACGAGCGCGGCGATGAAGCCGTTGGCCAGCGCGAGCATGGCGACGAACACCGCAACCACGAGCGCGATGCCGAGCGCGGTGAGCAGCGTCGAGACCGGCCGCTGCGTGACGCTGCGCACGTTGTAGACGAAGGGGATCTTCACTCGACCCTCCGCAGCGCCTGCACGACCGGCAGCTTCGCCGCCTGCCAGGCGGGGAAGATCCCGCTGGCGACGGTGAGCAGCACGGCGACCGTGACGCCGACGAGCAGCGTGCCCGCCGTGACGTGGAAGCCCGGGAGGAAGCCACCCTCGCCGAAGCCCGTCACGATGGGCAGCAGCGTTGCCGCGCCGAGCCCGAGCGCAGCGCCCGTGAGTGCGATCACTGCCGCCTCGATGATGACGAGTCCGAAGACGCGGCGATCGGAGAAGCCGACGGTCTTCATCACCGCGACCTCGCCCGTCCGTTCGCGCTGATTCATCATCATCGCGTTCGCCGTCACGAGCAGGATCGCGAACACGACGGCCATGCCGATCGTGCTCATGAGCAGCTTCACGTTGCCCCACATGCTGGCAAAGCCTGCCGCGAACGCCTTCTCGGTGCCCGTCTTCGTCGGCGCGGTGGAATTCCGGAACTGATCGTCGATCGTCTTCGCGACCGTCGCGGCCGCGGTGGGGTCGTCGATCTTCATGATGAACCAGCCCGGCGTCACGCGCGTCGGCTCACGCTCGTACAGGTAGTCGTAGTGGAACATGAAGGAGTCGTCACCGTACTCCTTGAGCGTCGGGTGGTAGATGCCGCGGATCGTGAAGGTCCAGTCGCCAGGAAAGATCGTCCCCTGCATCGTGACGTTGTCGCCCACTTTCCAGCCGAACTTGCGCACGAGCCCCTCGCCAATGATCGCGGCGGAGCGCTCCTTGAGGAACGCCTGCTTCTGATCCTCTGGGACGGAGAGCTCGGGATACATCTTGAGATACGTCTCCGGATCGATGGCGAACTGCGCGAAGAACTCCTTCCCGTCGCCGTATTTGCCACCGAACCAGTTCGCCCACGTCACGTCGGTCACGTGCGGCACCGACTTGAGCCGCTGCGCGTAGCTCATCGGCAGCGGGATGACGAACGCCGTCGCGTTCTGCGTGATCATCCGCGACGCGCTGCTCACCTCGCCGCCGGCGTTGAGCGTCGTGACGACCGTGCGCAGCGACGCGAACAGGAAGAGCGCGAGCGCGACGCTGCACATCGTGAGGAGGGTGCGCAGCTTGTGGCGCTTGAGGTTGGCGAGTACCAGCGGAAGAAATTTCATCGCGTCACCTCCATACCGGACGCGTCGATGCCGCCGCCCGCATGCAGCGCTTCGCGCTCGAGGAGCACACCCTTCTCGAGGTGCAGCACCGTCTTCGCGCTGGCGGCCGCCTTCGCGTCGTGGGTGACCATCATGATGGTCTTCCGGAACTCCTCGTTCAGGCGGCGCAGCAGATCGAGCACTTCATCCGAGCTCTTGGAGTCGAGCTGGCCGGTTGGCTCGTCGAGCAGGATGAGCGTCGGGTCGGCGACGATGGCGCGCGCGATGGCGACGCGCTGCTCCTGTCCGCCCGAGAGCTGCCGAGGATAGTGATCCATCCGGTCGGACAGCCCCACGACGCCCAACGCGATCGCCGTGCGCTCGGCGCGGTCCTTCTTGCCGAGGTTGGTGAGCAGCAACGGCAGCTCGACGTTCTGCTCCGCCGTGAGCACGGGCAGCAGGTTGTACGACTGGAATACGAAGCCGATCGTGCGCGAGCGCCACGCGGCGAGCTGCCCGGAGTTCATCGCGCTCACCTCCTGACCGGCGACGCGGACGGTGCCGCGCGTCGGCTTGTCGAGCCCCGCGACGAGGTTGAGCAAGGTAGACTTTCCCGACCCGGAAGGCCCCATGAGCGCGGTGAAGCTGCCCTCTTCGAAGTCGATCGAGAGGCCGTTGTAGACGTCGACGGTCTGTGCTTCGCGCTTGAACGACTTGTCGACGTCGCGGATTTCGACGAGAGACATGAGAACCTTGGGGTGGGTGGTGACTGAATTCTGAAGAACGGTGGGGAGTGGGGAGTGGGGAGTTTCCGACCTCGGGACGCTGCTGCGTCGCGGGGCCCTTGACGTCACCCCCCACTCCCCACCCCCCACCGTCTCACTGAGTCTTCACTCTCATTCCCTCTGACGGCACCTCGACACCCCCGATCAACAGCTGCTCTCCGCCGTTCAGGCCGGAGCGGATCTCCAGGAAGCCGCCGGACACGGGGCCGGTGGTCACGGGGCGCTTGGTGAGCTTGCCGTCGCGCACGAGCCAGACGAAGCTGGTGCTGCCGTCGGCCTTCACGGCGGCGGCGGGAACTCGGACGGTGGAGCGCGCGGGCGCCGACGACGTGCCCGTGCTCGGCTGCGCAGGCTCGAGGAAGTCCACCTTCGCGCCCATCTCCGGCAGGATGCGTGGATCGTGATCGTCGATCGCGACCTTCACCTGCACGGTCGCGCGCTGTCGATCCGCGGTCGGGACGACCTGACGCACGTTGCCGCGGAACGTCGTGTCCGGATACGCATCGAGCGTGATGCGCGCCTGGCGTCCGCTCGCGATGCGTCCGATGTACGCCTCGTTCACGTCCACCTCGACCTCGAGCGTCGACAGATCCGCCATCGTCACCACGGCACCGCGCGTGAGCCCTCCACCAACGGACGGCGCGACGACTTCGCCCACCTCGGCGTCCTTCCGCAGCACGGTGCCGGTGAACGGCGCGCGGATGATCGTGTTCTCGTTGCTGGCCTGCGCGAGCCGCAGCCCGGCCTCGGCGCTCCGCTTTCGCGCGACGGCGGCGGCGTAGCGCGCGTCCGCCTGCGCGGCGCGGCTCGTCGCCGTCTCCAGATCCTGCGGCGACATCAGGTTCGGGTTGCTCGTGCGGATCTCGCGAATGCGAGCGGCGTCGCGGAGGCTCTGGTCGCGATCCGACGTCGCCTCGATGACGGTCGCGTCGGCGGTCGCGATGTTCGCCTGCGCCTGCGCGACGGACGCCTGGAAGTCGGCGTTGTCCAGGCGAGCGATGATGTCACCGCGGTGCACGAACGAACCCTCGCTCACACCGAGGTAGGTCATCCGGCCCGCGGTCTTGGCGGACACCGACGCTTTGGTGCGCGCGACGACATAGCCGTTCGCCGTCACGCTCGTGGCGCCAGCGGCGGACGAGCCTGCGCTGCCTCCCCCGATGGCGGCCGTCGCCACCTGGACGACTGGCACAGACCGGCTCCTGAGCACGACATACGTCGCCACGACGACGACGACGGCAGCCGCGAAGAGGATGAGATTGCGGCGCAGCGCTGACCGAACTGGGGCAGGCGGCGCGGCGCGGTCGATACGAAGCTTGGAGAGATCGGCAGGCGCGGCCATAGGAGGGCAATCATACGGGGATCCGGCGCTCCGCGCGAGGGTGAAGCGGAGCGAGCCGGTAGGCTGGGCGTGTCTACGACACGGACGCCGAGGTAGTTTCGCTCGAGACCTGAGCAGCCAGCCTCCGCTCGCCTTTTCGCGCCCCGCTCGCCGATGACCTGGCGCAGGCCGTCGCGTTGCACGACGCCGTGACCGCGAACGACGAGGACGCCGAGTAGCGATTCAGGTGGATGCACCCACGATTCCGCCTCGGCGCGCGGCTGGACATCGAGGATACGATCTACTTCGGCACGCCGCTCGGATGGGCGCTCCACGGCGGGCGCGCGGAGATCGCCGCATATCTTCGGGAGAAGGGCGCACCTTGCTGATCACA
>JBDTOD010000180.1:0-7694 GCA_039933415.1 bacterium | reverse complement strand
GGTCTTTCGGAGCGTCCCCCCAGCGAGCGCCGAGAGCACGGGATCCGCGATTCGCACGAGGATGCGCAACCATTCGTCGCGCGACTCGGGCGAGGGCGCGGTCTCACGTGCCGCGAAACGTCTCGTGAACGTCTCTGCATTCGCGACTGTCAGCCCACCCACTGGCGCGACCGCGCCGAGGGCCGCCAACCGCTTCACGAACTCTCGCCGTTGCTGCATCTTGCACCCCTGGTCAATTTGCTCTCCGTACGAACAATATTGCTTTCGCCAACGCCGAGCGCGCCAGACGCGCCTTCGCTTCGCTTCGACGCGACCGCACCGACGACATGGAACTCTCCTCAGAGCAGCGACCGATCGAGCCACCGCGCGCCGCACAGGTGCAGGTGGCAGCGACCTCTTTCATGTCGCTCTTCGCCATCGTCGGGCTCGCGCTCTACGGGCTGCCGTTCTTCTACGACTTCATGGTGCGCGACTTCGGGTGGTCGCGCGCGCAGGTCACCTCCGGCAACGCACTGAGCAAGCTGGTGGTCGGACCGCTGTTCGGCTTCGCGGCCGGGTGGTTCGTCGATCGCTTCGGCCCGCGCCGACTGATGATCGTCGGCATCCTCATGGCCGGCACGGCGTTGATCGGACTCGGCTCGATCCACACGCTCGCCGGCTTCTATTTCTTCTACCTGTTCAACGCGATCGGCTACGTGTTCGGCGGACCGTTGCCGAACCAGGTGCTGCTGTCGCGCTGGTTCAACGCGGCGCGCGGCCGCGCGATGGGCTTCGCGTATCTCGGCATCGGGCTCGGCGGCGCGCTCGTTCCCCTTGTCGCCGTGCGACTCGTCGCCGCGTACGGATGGCAGGGAGCGCTCAGAGTGCTGGGTGTCGCCATCGTCGTGATCGCGCTGCCGCTCGCGCTCTTCGTGAAGGAGTCCCCCGACGCTTCGGTGGCGCAGCGTCGTACCACTCCTCCGCCGCCGACTCCGATCGGCGACGTGCTGCGACGTCCCGCGTTCTATCTGCTGATGCTCGGCAGCATGTGCTCGATCGCCGCGGTGGGCGGCGCGAACCAGCATCTCAAGCTCTACCTGAGTCTCGACCACGCGTACACGCAGGGCGCCGCGGCGGGGGTCGCGTCGCTCACGCTCGCGGCGAGCCTCGTCGGCCGGCTCGGCATGGGATGGCTCGCCGACCGGTGGCCCAAGAAGTACGTGATGCTGCTGATCTACACGCTCGTCGCGGCGTCGATCCCGATCCTGCTGTATGCGGGCACGCCGGGCGCGGTGACGCTGTTCGCGATCGTCTTCGGCATCGGGCTGGGCGGCGAGTACATGGTGATCCCGCTGATGGCGGCCGAGCTGTTCGGCACACGCGTGCTCGGGCGAGCGATGGGGATCGTGCTGGCGGCCGACGGCGTCGCCGAGGCGCTCGCACCGGTGCTCGTCGGTCGGCTGCGTGATGTGTCGGGCACCTACGTCACCGGGTTCTCGGTGCTCATCGGCTTCGCCATCACCGGAGCGATTGCCATCGCGTTGCTGCCGCGGCGTGATGCATCTGTTGCCGGAGTTTTCCGCGGAGACGCGGAGTCGTTCGACACATCACGTTCCCACTGAGTGAAGAGGAGTGGCCATGGAGGGCAACACGATCGGCATCGTCATGAACGGCGTCACCGGACGCATGGGACTCAACCAGCACCTCGTGCGCTCGATCGTCGCGATCCGCGCGCAGGGTGGCGTGCCCATGCCGGACGGCTCGCGACTCATGCCGGACCCCATCCTCGTCGGCCGCGACGAGCGCAAGCTCAAGGCGCTCGCCAGGACGCATGGGATCGAGCGCTACTCGACCAACCTCGAGAAGGCGCTCTCGAACAAATCCGATCCTATCTACTTCGATGCGACCCTGACCAACGTGCGCGCGGCGAACGTGCGGCTCGCGATCGAACACGGCAAGCACGTGTACTGCGAGAAGCCCCTCTCGATCAGCACCGAGGAAGCGCTCGATCTCGCGCGCCTCGCCGACAAGGCCGGCGTGAAGCACGGTGTGGTGCAGGACAAGCTGTTCCTGCCGGGCATCCGCAAGCTCAAGCGTCTCGTCGACGCGAACTTTTTCGGCCGCATCCTGAGCGTACGCGGCGAGTTCGGCTACTGGGTGTTCGAGGGTGACCTGCAGACGGCGCAGCGTCCGTCGTGGAACTATCGAAGCGAGGACGGCGGCGGGATCATCGCCGACATGTTCTGTCACTGGCGCTACGTGCTCGACCATACGTTCGGCGAGGTGACCGACGTGTCGTGCATGGGCGCCACGCACATTCCCGAGCGCGTGGACGAGAAGGGCATCCGCTACAGGGCGACGGCGGACGACGCAGCATACGGCACCTTCAAGCTCGCCGGCCCGGAGAGCGAGATCATCGCGCAGTTCAACTCGTCGTGGGCGGTGCGCGTCTATCGCGACGAGCTGCTCTCCATCCACGTGGACGGCACCGAAGGCAGCGCGGTGGCCGGCCTGCGCGGCTGCAAGACGCAGCATCGCGTCAACACGCCGCGTCCTACCTGGAACCCGGACATCGAGAACCCGTTCAACTTCTTCGCCGACTGGCAGGACGTGCCGGACAACGGCGAGTTCGACAACGCGTTCAAGTACCAGTGGGAGCTGTTCCTTCGCCACGTGGCGATCGACGCGCCGTTCATCCACGACTTCTATGAAGGCGCGAAGGGTGTGCAGCTCGCCGAGCTGGGGCTCAAGTCGTGGGCCGAGCAGCGGTGGCTGGCCGTGCCGGCACTGCCTGGCGCACCGGCCACGGCGCGCACGTAGCGCAAGCCGCCATGCGAGGTACACTGACCCTGCCCCATCTGGACGGCACGCTGGTGCCGTTCACGCTGAGCGAGCCGCGCAACTGGCCCAGGCCCTTGGCACCGTTCGAGCAGCGCATCGCGTACGCCGCGGCGCACGTCGTGGCCGATCCGAGGCGCGACGTCGACGTCTTCACCGAGAACGCGATCGACTGGGATGCAACGCTGGCCTATCGTCGTCACCTGTGGCAGCATGGCTTCGCCGTCGCCGAAGCGATGGACACGGCGCAACGCGGTGGTGGTCTCACGTGGAAGTCGGCGCAGGAGCTGATCAAGCGCGCGCAGTCAGAGGCGCTCGCCGAGAACGGCGGGATCGCCTTCGGCGCCGGAACGGACCATCTGGCGCCGACGCCCTCAGTGACGCTGGCGGAGGTGCGCCGCGCATACGAGGAGCAGGTCGGCTACGTGGAGAGTGTCGGAGGCCGCGTCATTCTCATGGCGAGCCGTGCGCTCGCGAAGGCTGCCCGATCCGCCGACGACTATCGTGAGATTTATGGCGGCGTGCTGCGCCAGGTGCGGCAGCCGGTGATCCTCCACTGGCTCGGCGACATGTTCGATCCGCAGCTCGCCGGCTATTGGGGTACGGCGGATCTCGACGAGGCGATGGACGTCTGTCTCGGTGTGATCGAGGCGCACGCCGACAAGGTGGACGGCATCAAGATCTCGCTGCTCGATGCGCAGCGGGAGATCGACATGCGTCGCCGGCTGCCGAAGGGCGTGCGCATGTACACGGGCGACGACTTCAACTATGCGGCGCTGATCAAGGGCGACGACGTCGGCTACAGCGATGCACTGCTCGGCATCTTCGACGGCATCGCACCGGCCGCGTCGGCGGCCCTCCAGGCATTCGACGCGGGCGATCTCGCGAGCTATCACGCGATCCTCGAGCCGACGGTGCCCCTGTCGCGGCACATCTTCAAGAAGCCGACGCACGCGTACAAGACGGGGATCGTCTTCCTCGCCTATCTGAACGGTCACCAATCGCACTTCCGCATGCTGGGCGGCGCGGAGAGCGCGCGCACGGCGGTGCATCTCGCTGAGCTCATCCGGCTCGCCGACGCGGCCGGGCTGCTCCAGGATCCCGAGCTCGCCGCCGAGCGCGCGCGCGGCGTCTTCGCCGTGGCGGGGATCGCATGACGGGACCGATGAGCGACCTCGGCCGCGCGACGCTCGCGCCCACGCATTCGGCGGACGACGCGGCGCCGCTCACCGACATCGCGCGGCTGAGCTTCAATCAGGCGACGGCGGAGCGCGCGTCGCTGCGCGACGTGATCGACTCGTGTGCTCGTCACGGCGTGCCGGCCATCTCCGTGTGGCGGCACAAGCTCGCCGAGCTCGGGGTGGATGCGGCGGCGCGACAGATCCGCGACGCAGGGCTCGCGGTGTCGAGCGTCTGTCGAGGCGGGATGTTCCCTGCTCCGACGGCGACGGAGCGCGCGGCGCGGATCGACGACAACCGGCGCGCGATCGACGATGCCGCCGCCCTGGGCGCGGAGGTGCTGGTGCTGGTGTGCGGAGCCGCGCCAGACCGTGATCTGCGCGCCGCGCGCGCGATGATTGCCGACGGCATCGCCGCCATCGCGCCGTACGCGGCAGAGCGCGGCGTGCGACTCGGCATCGAGCCGCTGCATCCGGCGTTCTGCGCCGAACGGTCGTGCATCACGACGATGCGTGAGGCGCGGCTGATCTCGGAGCGGTTCGAGGCATCGAACGTCGGGGTCGTCGTCGACGTGTATCACGTGTGGTGGGACCCGGAGCGTGCCGAGGAGATCGCCCGCCTTGGCGATCGCATTGCCGGGTTTCACACGAACGACTGGCTGGTGCCGGTGAAAAACGTGCTGATGAACCGCGGGATGATGGGCGATGGCGTGATCGAGCTGCGCCGCATTCGGGGGGAGATCGAGCGGGCCGGGTATCGCGGTCCGATCGAAGTCGAGATCTTCAACGAGCGCATCTGGGAGCGGCCGCTGGACGAGCTCGTGCGGGAGACGGCGGAGCGGTTCGTGGCGTTCGCATGAGGGTGCGCTGACCGAGGGCGGCGGCGAGTCGTCCAGGGAGTACCTCTCCTCGACGCTCTCACCCACGCACCCGTAGATGGACGCCCAAGCGCTCACTTGCCCGCAATGCGGAGCCGCCGCCGGCAGCGATACCACCACCTGCGCGTTCTGTCACGCGCGGCTCGCGACTGTTCCCTGCTCGCACTGCTTCGGGCTCGTCTTCATCGGAAGCAGGCACTGCGGACACTGCGGCGCGGCGATGATGTCGCCCGATCGTGTCGCGGAGTCGCCGCATTCCTGTCCACGTGGCTGTGGGGCACTGCGTGCCATCCAGCTCGGCGGCATCGACCTGGAAGAGTGCGAAACGTGCGTCGGCATGTGGGTGCGCCAGGGTGTGTTCCAGCGCCTCAATTCGGAGGAGGAGCGCGGGTCGGTCGTGCTCGGTCCGGAGTTGACCGAGCATCGGACGAAGGGAAGCGCGGTGGAGACAGTGCGCTACATTCCCTGCCCGGAGTGCGGGAAGCTCATGAATCGGATCAACTTTGCGAAGCGCTCGGGAGTCATTCTCGATAGTTGCGCCAAGCATGGCACCTGGTTCGACGCCGACGAGCTGAGACGTGTGGTCGAGTTCATCCGGAGTGGAGGCCTCGACAAGATGCGGGCACGCGAACGGGAATACCTGGCTGAGGAGCGGCGCCTGCTCGACATGAAGCAGAGGATGGGCGAACCGTCCACCCGCGAGGTGATGAACCGCGACGACGGGAGCTCCAACCTGCGGACGACGGCACTGAAGAGCATTCTCCTTCTGTTCGGAGAGAGGTAGGCTGATTGCTGAGGGTCATGTGCTGTCGACTTGCGACCGACATGCACTGACGACAACCGACGTCGCGAATAGCGGAGAGGACCACATGGACAGCTGGTCGATGGATCGGAGGCGGTTTCTGACGACGGCCGGCGCGGCCGCGGCAGCGTTGGCCGGTTGCGCGCGTGGTGGAATGCGGGGAGCGAACGCGGGCGGGTCGTCCCGACTACCCATTGGCTTCTCCACCCTCGGCTCACCCAAGTGGGATTGGATCCATACCCTCGACTTCGCGGCGGCGAACGGGTTCGCTGCGGTGGAGCTTCGCGGGATTCAGCAGACGATGGATCTGTCGCAGCTTCCGGAGTTCCAGACGGCCAGGCTCGCAGAGACGAAGCGCGAGCTCACCGATCGCGGGCTGGTCGTCCCCTGCCTCGGCGCGTCCATCAACATGCACGAGCAGGATGCGGCGAAGCTGGCGACCGCGATGGCGGAGACTCGCCGCTTCATCGACCTCGCGAGCGCGATGGGGACGCCGTACGTCCGCGTGTTCGGCAACAACTGGGTGAAGGGGATGTCGCACGAGGCGGTGCTGGCGTACGTCGCGCGCAACTTTCACGAGCTGGGCGAGTACGCGCGACCGCGCAACGTCACCGTGGTGCTCGAGTCTCACGGCGACTTCGTGGACTCGAAGACGTTGCTCGAGCTGATGCGGCTCGCCGATTCGCCCGGCGTCGCGCTGCTCTGGGATGCGCACCACACATTCGTCGGTGGAGAGACGCCGGAGACGACGGTGGCGCAGCTTGGCCGCTACATCCGCCACACGCACTTGAAGGACTCCGTCCCCGCGGGCACTGATCGGAAGTACGTGCTCACCGGTACGGGCGACGTGCCGGTGCGGCGCCAGGTGGAAGCGCTCGCGCGCATCGGCTACTCGGGGATCTACAGCTTCGAGTGGGAGAAGCGCTGGCACCCGGAGATCGAGGAGCCGGAAGTCTCGATGCCGCAGTACGCCAGCAAGATGGCGGAGTACCTGCGCGGCGCGGGTGTGAAGGCGCGGTAGTGCGGGGTGCGGGGTGCGGGGTGCGGGGTGCGGGGTGCGGGGTGCGGGGTGCGGGGTGCGCGCGGGACTACTGTGTTTTCGTTGCCGCGAACTCGGTGCGGCACGTTCCTATGGCCGGTCGTCCAGGAAGAGATCAATGGACTGGTAGAGCGCCGCAGGCGACTCGATCCACGGATGATGTCCGCTTCGCTTGATGACCACTTCCTTCGCCGAGGGAAATCGGCGGCGGAGCTCGGGCGCGGTCGCCAGACCGATGACATCCGCTTCGCCATAGACGATCAGGACGGGTAACCGCCCGAGGGCGATGCTCGCCCGATCCAGATCGGTGGCGATGCGCGGACGCGAACGCTCGAGGTCGGACGTCATCCACCGTGCGGTCCGGCCATTGAAGCCATTGGGCGTCAGATAGGCGCTGAGCTTTCGCGCATTGGCCGGATCGAACTGATATGCCTTCCAGTTCAAGAGCCGCATCGCACGAAGCGCGCTTTCTTGATTCGACTGATTTCCCAACCGCGCGCTGAGCACCCGCATTGAGTCGCGATCGCTTTTCGTCAGACGGGCCCGGAGGCGTTCCGAGATGATTGCGTCCGCTCCCGCATCGAATCCGCCCGAACCGATCAGAGTGAGGCCTGACGTGTGTTCCGGGTAAGTGGAGGCATATACCATCGCGAGCATGCCGCCCCAGGAATGTCCAATGAGGTCGATTCGTTCGACGCCCAGACGCCGGCGTAGTGCCTCGATATCCTCGACGGCGTTCGCCACGGTGAACCTGGTGGCATCGTCGAACGCGACGGACAGACCCGTGCCGCGTTGGTCCGGCAGGACGACGCGATGACGCTCTGAAAGGTGCGCGAACACCGGCTCCAGGAAGCTTCCCGCGTAGCCCGGCCCGCCGCTCAGCAGCACGATGGGCATGCCTTTCCCTCTCGCGCTGTACTGCAGAGTGCCTCCCATCACGCGCACCGAGTCGCGCGCAGTGGGAGCCGATGCGGACGCTC
>JBDTOD010000179.1:0-7767 GCA_039933415.1 bacterium | reverse complement strand
CCTTGATGTTCACCTGCGGCTGGCGGAGATCGAGCGACTCGGAGAACGCGACCAGGTCATCGAGCATGCTGACCGGCGCGGTGATGCTGATGCTGTTGGTCACTTCGTCGGCCGAGATGCTGCCGCGGCCATGGCAGGTGCTGCCCTGGTCGCTGGCGCCTGGCGTGGCGCCACCGGAGACGATCGGCTGCGCGGGCGGCGCACCGGCGGCCGGAGCCTGGCCGGCGGACGAGCCGCCACGCTCGGACGGGATGCACTGAAGGAGTCGCGTGCGAAGCTGTTCGCCGACCGGCGTGGCGCGCTGGTAGTTGAGGCGTACGACGCGCGTCTGGAGCGGCTCGGTCTGCGCGCGCAGCGCGATGCGGTCCTGCGTATCCACGATGAGGATGCCGTTCGCATCTTCGGTGGCGGCGAGGCCCTGCGACGAGAGGATCGCCGCGAGCGCGACGTCCCACGGTTGATCGCGGATCTCGGCGTCCACGCGAATGGCGGGGATCTGCGAGCTCGGGATGATCGTGCGGCCGGAGAAGGCGGCGAACGCGGCAAGCACGTCGCGGATGTCGGCCTGCTGATAGGTGACGGTGATGCGGGGCTGCTGCGAGCGCTGCTGCGCCTGCTGCTGAACGGCGGTGCGCATCGGGCGGGTGTCGTCGATCCGGTCGCGCTTGGCCTTGTTGTCGTCCACCGCGCGATCGATCGAGCGATCCGGCTCGGCGCGCTCGGACCGAGCGACCGTGCGCGTGTCGCCGCGCTCGCCGCCAATGTGCCAGCCGGCGAAGGTCGTGCCGCCGTCGGTCGCGACGGAGACGCGAACTTCATCCGCTTCGCGGCTCAACTCATAGGTGTGCGGACCGTCGAGATAGATGACGACGCGCACCGTGCCCTTCTTGTATTGCGAGTAGCGGACGTCTCTGATGCCGCCGCGCTCGACGTGATCGTAGGCCCGCGCCGTCATGCCGAGCGACGCGCCGGCGACGTCGAGGACGATGCGGTCGGGCGACTTGAGCGTGAAGTCGGACACCTCTACGCCGCCGGCAACGCCGATGACGAGCTCCGCGCGTCCGGACGACGGCACCACACTGAGAGACGTGACCGCTCCCTCAGCGAGGCGCGCTGCAGCGGGCGCGGCGTCAGGGCCGAGCGCGACGAATGCAGCAACGAGGACAGCCAGTACGGGCTTCATTTATTCACCTTGGTGGTATCCGACCAGACCAGAGAGTCCTGGCGGCTGAGCCCGAACTCATCAATCGAGAAAATCACGGCGCGCTGGCGGATCTGAGCGACGCGCATACGGCCAAGCGTCGCCCCCGCACTCACGCGGTACTGCGCATTCGTCTGGAGGTCGCGCATGACGGCGACGGTGCGACGACCAGACGGTTCGTACAGAATTCCGACGAGGCGCAGATCCGCGAGGAGCGGGCGCAGATCGTCGGTGAGGATGAGCGAGAAGAACGGATCGCGACGGCCTTCGCCTTCGTAGACGTAGGACTCACGCGTCACCGGCGCGCCGAGCCGGCTGCCGGCACCCGACTCGACCGCGCCGGCGGCTTCGACGGCCGGCGCGGCGGGCACGCCGTTGCTGCCGGGTCCCGAGATGGGCGCGGCGGCCGACATGCGGGTTGGCACGGTCTGACCGGTCTGCGCGGAGAGCTGCGCATTCTCGGCGGCGACGGCGTTCTGCGCCGCGCGCTTGGGCGCGTTGAGATCGATGATGCCCTGCCGCGCCGGAGCGGCCGTCGCGCCCGGAGCGCGCATGGCCGCAACGACGCCGAGCAGTCCGACGACGCTCACGCCGATGACGGCGCGACGGATGGTCGGACGCACGATCGCGCCGAGCTTAGAGAAGACCGCGTTCATCGTTCACCTGGCTTGGAGGGCTCGGGCTCGGGACGCGCTGCTGGAGCCGGCTTCGGCGTCGGCCGCGTGCGTGCGACGTAGGTCTGGATCTCGAAACGCGCGTCGAGCGGCTGCGAGCGCGGCGCCTTGCGAGCGCGCGGATCGAGCGCGCTCGGATTGAGCGAAAGGTTCACTGGCGCGACGATGCGCTGCAGCGAGCCGACGTTGGAGAGGAAGAGCGCGATCTGGCTGTACGAGCCTTTCACGCTCATGCGGTACTTGTAGGCGTCGTACTGATCGCCGGCGAGCTGCGGCAGCGGCTGCACGTCGGCGATGTCGAGCCCGACGCGGCGCGCGGCCGTGGACACCTGCTCGAGCAGCGCCGGCACTTCGTTCCCGGTCGGCACGAGCTGGCGCATCACCTCGAGGTCCTGCGAGTACTGCTCGGCCTCGGCCTTGAGCTGCGCGGTCTTGCCCTGCGCGAGCTCCGACTTGGCGCGCTGATTGATGACGAGCAGGGAGTCGACGTGACTCTGCGTCTCGCCGAGCGTGACGTTCTGCGGATTCCAGAGGAGGTACCAGTACGCGATGGCCAGTGCGAGCGGCACGATCGCGTACAGGAGCATCTTCCGGTCGCGGCTGTTGGATGGCAGGAGCGCCATGGTCTACCTCACCGAGACTGCAAGGGGAACGCGGCGCACATCGGCGGGACCGGGGCGCGAGTAGAGCATGTCGAGCTGGAACTGCGTGACTTCCTTTCCGTTGTCGTTGGCGCGCTCGGACTTCGCGAGCTGCACCTGCTCGAAGAAGGGCGACACTTCGAGCTGCTTCATGAATCGGGTGAGCGCCTGGATGTCGACCGTGTTGCCGACGAGGCGAACGCGCACCGTGTCACGCACGACGGTCGTCGCGACCGGCTTGCGCTTGCGATGGCCGGCCACGCTGTCGACCGCCGGGGCCACGGTCGTGATCGCGGTCTGTGCCTGCCCCGTGCCGCTGAAGCCGAGCGTCACCAGCCACGTGTACGGCGGCAGGGCGCGGCTCACTTCGTCCATCACGTGCGGCCAGATGTAGCGGTCGTCGTCGATGGCGCGGATCATGTTGAGCGACCGCACGACGGTGTCGCGCTTCGCCTCGGCCGTCTCGCGCTCGCGCAGGACGGAGGAGTAGCGCGTGGAATCCTGGACGGCCTTCTGGAGCGCTTCGTCGAGCCGCGCTTCGCGCGCACCCTGCGAGATCCAGAGCGTCGCGACGGCGGCGATGCCGACGACGGCCGACGCGATCGCGCCGATGAGCCACGGATCGCGCACGCGATCGCGCAGACCACCGAGGGCGGCACCGATGTTGAGCTTGGGACCACCGGCGCCCTTGCGGGACTTCCTGCCGGAGCCGGGGAGAAGATTGATCTCGATCATCGCGGGATGCTCCTCAGGCGACCTGTCGCATGGCCAACCCGATCGGAAGCATCAGGAGGGGCGCGACTTCATCGGTGACGAGGCTGTCCATCGCGCCATCACGGATGTGGAGGTTGGTGAGCGGGTTCGCCTGTTGGACAGAAAGGCGGAGGCGATCCGCGAGCGTATCGGTGAGGCCTGGGATGCGTGAACCGCCGCCGCAGGTGTAGATGGCGCGGACCGAACCGGCCGAGCGCGACGACGACGCGAGGAATGCGGCGGCGCGCTCGATGCCGACGGCGATCTCCTCACCGCGTCCTTCGAGCACGGCGTCGAGATGCGCGGAGCGGTCGAAGCCCTGCAACAGCTGCTGCGCTTCGTCGGCCGAGATGCCGCGCTCGCGCTGCAGATCTTCGCGGAAGCGGCGCGTGCCCACCGTGATGTCGCGGGTGAGGATCGGCACGCCGTCGTCGAGGATGTTGATGTTCGTGACTTCGTGGCCGATGTTCACCAGCGCGACGATTCCCTTCATCGCCTCGGGATAGTTGATCTCGAAGGCGTTGTGGAGCGCGAAGGCGTCGACGTCGACCACACCGGGCTCGAGGCCCGCGTCGGTGAGGATGCGCAGCTTGGACTCGATCAACTCGCGCTTGGCGGCGACGAGCAGCACGCTCATCTCCACGCCGTCGCCGTCTGGATCGAGGATCTGGAAGTCCAGCTCGACCGACTCCATGTCGAACGGCACGTGCTGCTCGGCTTCCCACCGCATCAGCTCGCGCGCCTGCTGTTCCTTGACGCGCTCGATCTGAATCTTCTTGATGATCACGTCGCGACCGCCGACGGCGGTGACGACGGAGCTCGTCTTCACGCCCGCCGCGGCCAGCGCGGCCTGGATCGCCTCGGCGACGATGCCTGGATCCATCACCTCGCCTTCGACGATCGCGTCGGCGAGCAGCGGAACGACCGCCACCTTGACCAGCTCCGGTTCCTTCTTGGAGTGATCGATGACGGCGACCTTGATCAGGCCGGAACCGATGTCGAGACCGACGGTGGTTTTCTTTCGACCGAACAGTGCCATGGGACGCGCCGGAAGCGGGAGCGGAATGCCGACCCGGGAGGGGGTGGGTCGGCGTGAAGCGAAGACGGACGGAGTGGACGGGCGGCGGACAGAATGCCGCCTTCCAACAGAGTGCGAGACGACATCGAGCGAGGCGTCGTTCCGTGCTGCCCCGCTTTCACTTGCATCCGAGGAGACTACGTCTTCTTACCCGTCCGTCGGGCATCGTGACCGTGCGTCCGGTCACCGGTACCGAACACACGACCGGACACGGGCGATGGTAACAAGGGGATGCGGAGTGCATGTGACATTCATCACGGGCGTAATTCGCGGGCCCGCGAGGAACGGGTTGCCGCGTCAATAGAGCGAGCCGACGGGCCATCGACTGATGGTGGTCGGCGGTTGAATCATCGTGGTGTCGATCGGCGTGCGTCGTCGCACGAGCATGCGCATGCGTCGGCGCGCGAGTGGCGCTCCCGACGCAGGAACGGTGACGTCCGCGGCCACCACATGGAGCGACGTCGTGAGACGCTGGACGACGAGGCGAGTATCGGCAGAGTCCAGCGGCGCTGAAGCCGAGCTGGGTACGGCATGCGACAGTGTGCCGCCGACGGGGAGTGAATCGTCCGCCGCGCTCCACTGCATCAGCGCCATCGCCAGTGCGCGGCGCACCGCGGCATCGGCGACGAGCGACGCGCGGGCCGAGCGTGTCGCGCGCGCGGATGCGGTGGCCGATGCGTACGCTCCGGCGAGCAACACGCCCGCGAGCGCGAGGATGGCGAGCGTGGCGACGAGCGCCATGCCGCGGCGTCGACGGGGCGCCCGATCGCAGCTAGAACGCACCACTGCGCACCAGCGCGACGTCGGCGGAATCGCGCCTGAGTGTGTCCGATCCGGCGAGCGACGGCACGAGCGCGACGCTGCTCACGCGCACCCGCGCGATCGTACGCTCGTTCGTGCCATCGGGCACGAGGGGCGAACCGGACGAGTCGAAGTATCGGAAGCCGGTGATGGCCCCGCTCGGGAGCGAGCGGACAAATGGCCCCGCGATCGGCTGGGGCGCGGCGAACGATGCGGTCGATGCGCTCCAGGCGCGAAGTCCGAGATACCACCACCCATCGCTCGCGCGATAGACGGCGTATCGCTCCTGGCGCGTGACGCGCACCGGCGTGGCGCCTGGCAGAGCGACCGGTGCGTCCAGCGTGAGACGATACGCGCTCCCCGACGGGATCGCCGGCGCGAGGCAGCTCGCGGTCACCTGTCCGACGGCGACCACTCGCCGCGACTGCCATCCCAGCGAGTCGTTGGCGTAGAACCAGAGCGAGTCGCCGGCAATCGGCGCGCGCGCGATCCCGCCGATCGCCACGCCGGTCGTGACGTCGGGAAGAAGCGTCACCACAGCGGTGGCGGTGTCGCAGCTGAGCGAGCTGGCGACGACGGCGCGAAGCTGCAGCGTGGAGTCACTCGCCGCACCACTCGCGAGATCACCCACGCCGGCGTCGAGCAATGCCAGTTCCGCCGGAAGAAGTTGCGCGAGGGGACGCATCTGCGACTCCGCTCCACCGAACGCGCCTGCCCACCGTGCGCCACGCTGCTGCTGCAGGAGGCTCGATGCCGCCGCGCCCAGCACCAGGCCGGCGAGGGTGAGCGCGATGATCAACTCGACGAGTGAGGTGCCTCGCCGCGTCAGCACAGGATCGCGCTCCGGATCGTCACCGCGCGCGCACCACTGGGCGATGTCCACTGCACCTGCGCGTCGACGAGCGTGACACCGGCCGGGCTGGGGATGACGGACCACGTCTCCGAGAGCGACGCGGTGGAATCCACGAGCGTGCCGCTGCGCGCCGCCGCGCAGCCCTGTGACGCGAGCACCGCGACGCGGTCGGCGGCGCGTTGCGACGCGCGGCGTTCCCGCGCGGACGCGGCGCTCATGCGAATGGAGCGCGCGCACGCACCCGCGACGCCGAGCAGGCCGACGGTGAGGAGCACGAGCGCGACCAGCACCTCGATGATGCCGAGTCCCGATCGGCGTCGCCGATGCATCGATTGCTCCGTGCTGCTCCGCTCCGTTCGCATGGCGTCAGTGTAGCGCGCACATGTCAACGGTCCGCACCGTTCGAGCGCGCGGCGCGGCGCTCGCGCGCGCCAACTACACGCGCGGCCCAGCGACGCTCAGGCGAGCGCCGGGAAGGGAGCGGTGGTGGAGATCACGACGCGCACGTCCGTGCCGGACGCCGCGAGCGGCAACAGCACGTGGAAGGCGGCACCGCCTTCGCGCGCCGGCTGCACCCACACGATGCCCTGGAAGCTCTCGACGATGCGTTGTGCGATGGCGAGACCGAGTCCCGTGCCCTGGCCGGGCTCACTCGTGGTGAAGAAGGGATCGAAGATGCGCTCGCGGTTCTCGACTGGCACACCAGGTCCGGAGTCGGCGACGACGATCTTCACCACCTCCTCCGGCGGGTGCTCGGCCTGCAGCCAGCGCCGCACGCTCGGCGATGGAGGATGCGGCACCATCGCGCCCGGCGCGTCGCCGGCACGGACCATCCCCGCCTCGAGATCGGCGCGAGCGATGCACGTCGTCCTGATCGCGACCGTGCCGATCCCTTCGACCGCCTGCGATGCATTCAGAACCAGATTGGCGAGTAGCTGCTCGAGCTGATCGCGCTCGCCGAGCACGTGAGGCGTCTCGTTCGCCAGCTCGAGACGGAGCTCCATGCGGCGCAATACGCCCTGCGCGCTGAGGAGATCCACGACGTGCCGCAGCGACGCGTTGACGTCGATCGGCGCCTGCGCCGGCTGTGACGGCCTGGCGTAGTCGTGTAGTGCGCGCACGACGCGATCGATGCGCGCCGTTTCGCGTTCCATTCCCGCGACGGCGTCCAGCGCGAGCTGATTCCCGGCATTCTGTGCACGGAGGCTGCGACCGAATCCATTCAACATGACGAGTGGATTGCCGAGCTCCTTCGCGAGGCTCGCGGCGAGCTCGCTCACGCTCGAGCGTTGCTCGGCGCTCGCGAGCAGCGCCTGTTCGTCGACGAGTCGCTCCGCCAGCCGGTTCACGTTCTCGGCCAGGCGGTCGAGCTCGAGCGACGCATGTGGTTGGAGGCGATGCACGAAACTGCCGGCGGCGATCTTTTCGGTCGCGGCATTCACCTCGCGCAGCGGTCGCACGAGGCAGCGGTCGATCATGTGCGCGGCGACGATCGCGACGATCGACACATCCGCGGCGATGACCAGCGCGAGGTACAGCACTTCGCGTCGCGGCTCGACGCGCCCGTGGAGCAGCACCGTCGTCGCGACCGCGAAGAGCAGCGCGGCGGTCGCGAGAATCCCGAAGTCGATGAGGAGCTCCGTACGGAGCGATGGCCTGGAAACGGGACGCGTCATGCTCGACAGACGACCGGACGCGACGATCGTCAACGTGCGTTTGAGGAGCGCGCATGGAGGGGTACGACGGAAGAGCGGCGCACCGGATCG
>JBDTOD010000178.1:0-7852 GCA_039933415.1 bacterium | reverse complement strand
GTCGACTTCTTCGCGGTCGACTTCTTCGCGGTCGACTTCTTCGCGGTCGACTTCTTCGTGGTCGACTTCTTCGCGGCACCACGCTTCATCACCGACTTCCTCGCGCTCGACTTCTTCGCGCCGCCACGCTTCATCGCCGACTTCTTCGCGGTGTTCTTGGCGCCGCTCTTCTTGGCACCGCCTTTCTTCGCGCGACTCTTCTTCGCCGTCGACCGCTTGGCGCCACGCTTGGCGCCACGCTTGGCGCCACGTTTGACGCCACCGCGGCGCGCCGAGCTCCTTCCAGCGCTTCGCTTGCTGCCGCCCTTCTTCTTCGTTGCCATCGCTGCGTCTCCTCTGCCAGGTGGTGGCTCTCGGTGCTGCGCGAATTGTGGACGGGTGCGCCAGATTCGGGCACGTGATCGTGCTCGATTCTGACGTCGCCACGCTCAATAGTACTGCGTGTCGCGGTGCGAATGCGTGAACGCCGCGAGTCGACTGGCGATTCACACGACGAATCGTGCGCTCGTCGTGAAGACCGAGTCTCACATGCAATCACACCGCACAGGAACATGGGGCCTCGCGTGACACTCGGCCAGCGCCGCGGCGATGGCGCGCGCGGCGACCGGCCGGGTGTGCGTCAGGGCCAGAGAGGCTTCGTCGAGTACGGTCGGCCGAACACCGTCGCGAGTACGTCGGCGGGATGTGCGGTGCGAATGACGACGTCGAGCGAGTCGCCGAGTATCATCACGCGCGTGAATTCGCGATACCGACCGTAGGAGTGGAAGAATCCCGACGGTCCCGGCCGCGTGATCCGACCCAGCAGGATGTCGGGCAGTCCGAGTTGGTGGTAGACATAGAAGGCGTTCAGTGTACGCAGCCGCGGCAAGTCGCTCTCGATGATTCCGTGCGGCAGCAGTCCATGCTTTCCCCACTGCACGTCGACAGCTGGCGTCCCTCGTCCGCGCCAGTCGGCATGCAGAATCTTCCCGTGCCAGTACGTCCAGACATCGGTTGGCGCGCCGCTCGGCTCGTAGCCCACCCACACGATCTCCTCGTCGGTCGGCACGGTGAACGGGATCCACGCGCCGTGCACGTCGTCACGCCAGAGGAGATGATAGGCGATGATGGGTCGCGTGGGATGCACGACGGCGACAGCGCGATCGAGAGGGAACCATTCATCGCGCTGCAGGTATAGAAGAGGCGCAAGTCTATGTGCGAGCCTGGCCGATTCGTCCGACGACGAAAGCGCGTCGGGGACGGCGACCGGCCGTGACGGAACGTGCGCTCTGGGTCCGCAGGCGCACAGAAATCCAAGCCCGGTATAGAGGGCCACGCGCAATCTACTTCGCAAGACGATGCCCCACTGTGCTTTAGGCGCTTTGAGGGTTACTATTCGTCAGGGCGGCCCGGCGCCTCGTCAACCGGGTGGTTCGAAAACATTCTGGAGGGCCAATGCGCAAGCCGCGTCCGGCTACGTATAACCCAGTGCAAGCGCTCCATTTGATCGCAAATGACCGGAACGGCTCACCACTGAGCTGTCCGTCCTGCTCTGGGCAAATCGAACGAACTCCTGACGATTTCCCGCCACCACCTCGCTCGCAGGTCACCCTGCAGTGTCGTGAGTGCGGCCGCGTCGCACGCTACATCGCTGGCGCTGCGTAGCGGTCACGACCGTCTGGATCCATCCGTACGCCGCAGTAACTCACCCGTGAAACGGGGCCGACACCGGCCCCGTTTTCGCGTTTGTCCCGCTGGCGTGCGCAGCCGCAACTCCGCATGTGCACAAAACTTGCCCGAATCAAAGGCATACGTCCCGCCCCGAGTGTCGAGTGATCGGCCCGACGGGCATCACAGGGATCACGTGGGACGAGCGGCGGCCGCGGACGGCCAACCCCCTCGCGCGCGCGATCAGGCTCCATAGCTCTGGTAAGAGGTACGGTTCATGGCTCGCATCACTGGCACGGTGAAATGGTTCAACGACGCGAAGGGCTTCGGATTCATCTCGCGTGAAGGAGGCCCCGACGTGTTCGTGCACTTCAGCGCCATTCAAGGGAACGGGTTCAAGTCGCTCGCCGAGGGAGACAAGGTCGAGTTCGAGATCGTCCAGGGGCAGAAGGGGCCGCAGGCAGCCGACGTGACGAAGCCGGGCTAGACGCACGGCCGGCCCCGTCGGGCAGGCGACGGCTCGATGCCTACCGGAATCAGTGGAACGCTCGGGGGCGTGTGACTCCGGGCGTTCGTCGTATCGCGCTCTGCGCGTGCTTCCTGAGCGCTGAGCGATGCTCACCACCTTCTCAGTGCCGCGCGGGGGCATCTCTCTTGCCGCTTTGGACGTCGTGCCGATCGCGCGCGCCGAACTCGAGCCGATGTACGCCACGCCTGGCAATAAAGGAAGGCGTGAGCCGTCAGCGCTGCGGCACGGGAGCCTGTGCGAATGACGCCGCGCACGCGCGTCGCGGACGACGATGTAGACGCGCAGCTTCAAGCGCTCGAGAGCGGAGCGGGCGACGGCGAGATCACCTTTGGCCGGGGCGCGAGTCTCCACGTCTCCAGCCTGAGCAAGCCGTTCTTTCCCGAGGCAGGGATCACGAAGGGTGGGCTGATGCGCTACTACACGCGCGTCGCGCCCTTTCTGCTCCCGGAAATCGAAGGCCGAGCGCTCGTGCTGAAGCGGTATCCGAACGGTGTGGATGGACCGGTGTTCTTCCAGCAGAACGCCGGCGAACACGTGCCGGACGGCGTGCGCGTCGCGACCCTGGATACCGTCGACATGGGCGCCAAGCCGCGCATCATCGGCGGCGATCTGCTCACGCTGCTGTACACCGTGCAACTCGGCGCAATCGAGGTGCACCCGTGGCTCTCCCGCGTGAGCGACGTGGACGCACCGGACCGCTGCCTGATCGATCTCGATCCGGGTGACGACGTCGCATTCGACACCGTGACAGTGCTCGCGCGCGAGGTGAAGCGCCTGGTGGAAGCGCACGGCCTGAACGCGGCGCTCAAGACATCAGGCGCGAGCGGCATCCACATCGTGCTGCCGCTTCCGCCTCGCACGACGTACGAGACATCGGCGGCCCTGGCGATGCGACTCGCCAACGCAATTGTCGCCGAGCATCCGGAAGTGGCCACCGTCGAGCGCAGCATGAAGGCGCGTCCGAAGGGAACCATCTATGTGGACGCGCTGCAGAACGCGCGCGGCAAGAGCATGGCGGCGCCCTACAGCGTACGTCCGCGTGCGTCGGCATCCGTGTCAGCGCCGATCAGTGCCCGCGAGCTCACGAGCCGACTTCGCATCGACGCATTCACCGTTCGTACGATGCCCACGCGGCTGTCGCGAGCGGGCGACCTCTGGGGAGACGCGATCGCCACGCGTCCCACTGTGCGCATGCTCGCGCGGGTGATGGCGGCACTGGACGATGAGGACGCGGCGCCCCCGCCGCGGCAGGATCGCCCAGCACGAAAAAAGGCAGGAGGGTCACATGCTGGACCAACAACACGACGCCGGGCGCGCAAGCGCTGACGGCAGCCCTCGAGATGCGCGCTATCACCGGCCGTTGCCGGGCGGTGGCTACGTGGAGATCGAAATCGAGCCGGCGCGTGAGAACGGGCCGTCGCGCGGGTGGCTCATCGTCGAGCGGCGTGCCGACGTCGGACGACGATTCGGGCATCACCCGCCGATCGTCGCGGAGGAGATTCACGACGACGCCGACGCGTTGCTCGCTGAACTCTTCCGGCTCGCCCACGACAACGCGGCGCTGGCTCGGCGGCTGATGCAATGGCAGTCGGCGCGTGTGCGCGTCGACTGAGCGCGATCAGCCGCCGGCGGCTCGCAGCGGCATCTCGATCTGACGATCCTCGGAGCGCTCGACGCCGATCGGCGTTGCGCCTTCGCCGGCACGAGCCGGGCGTGCACCGAGGAGGTGGAGCGTCTGATGGTAGAAGTGCAGGGTCTGGACGGGGGCGCGCAGGCTTTCCGGGCCGGCGCGCGCGATGGCGTAGCCTTCTTCGCGCACGCGACGCGGCAGGGCGCGCGCCAGTGGGTGCCGAAGCAGGCGCCGAATCTCCGTTCCATTCCGCGCGAGCAGCGCCGCGCAGAGGCCGTCCAGATAGTCGAGCATCGAAGAACTCCGGCATTTGACCTAAATAACATATTGCGACTAATGTGCCAGAACGCAAGCCCTGGCAGTGCGCGGTCTCGTACCGAATGGACGATCTTCGTCAGCCTTCCGTAAAGAGGTCGAACCGAACCCCCCGACGTGCGCCGCGGCGCTTGCGCGGAGCGTAGCGGAAGAGTTGCGCCGGGCGGCCTCGGCCCTCGCTCCGCCACTCGTCGGTCGGCTCCACCAGGTAGCTCGCCTGGAGCGCGCGTCGGAAGCTGGCCTTGTGCAGGGGGCGACCGAGGAGAAGCTCGTAGATCCCCTGCAGATCGCTGAGCGTGAAGGCCGGGGCGAGCAGGCGGAAGGCAAGTGGCGACTGGTCGACCCGCTGCCGAACGACCGTCGTGGCGCGGTCGACGATGGCGCGGTGCCTGGGCGACAGCGCCGGCAGGGCGACGAGGGAGAACCACTCCGCGCCCGCCACCAGCGCCGCCTCAACCTTCGGCGTGAGGGCCACGATGCCCACCGAGACGTCGGCGTCTCCCGGGTGCCGACGCGTGTCAGCGAACGCACCGACCTGCTCGAGCAGCGCCGGGGCCGCACCGAGCGCGCCCTCCGTAATTCGCGTCGCGGCGTCCTCGAGACCCTCGCCAGGCAGCGGCGCATCCCATGGGAGCGACCACCGCTCACGTCCGCCGGGAGCGGTGCGCACGAGAAGCGCGGCGAGCGTGTCCGATTGAGGAGAGAGCACCACCACGTCGACCGCGAGTGTCGTCCTGCGGACGACCGACTTCACGGGGTGGGGAGGGCGCTCTCGCATGACGTCGCGAATTAGTAACAATTCGTCACTAATGTCAAGAGCACCTTCACGGCGACCAGCGTATTTGGTAGCAAACTGATTCCAAATGTTCCGGCGCGTCGCGATGCGTGATATACCGCCTCCCGTCGGCGGCGTCAACGGACGATGTGGCCGAATGGCGCACAGTCGCCGCGACAGCGTCCTGCGCCATTCCTCGCGCAAGAATCGGGCGGCGCCTGACCCAAACGGACGACGCCGACGCGCGCGATGACGCGCGCGTCAATCGTTTATGGCGTTGGCGGCGCGTTCGGGGTCACGACCGTGTTCAGCGCGTCGCGACGCAATCCGGTACCGTATGGCGCGACTGACGGGATGGTGATCGGAAGGTGCCCGCTGATCGGCGCGAGACCGAGGAGCGCGCGCGCGGCCGCGCGCTGCACGACGGGAGATCCGCCCCACGCGATGAGGTAGCTCGGCACAGCTGGCAGATCCTGCGCGATGTACGGATTGCTGAACGTGATGACGACCACGCGTACACCGGTCTTCTGCAATCCGGTGAGTAGGTCGGCCATCCCCTCTGGCGCCCCAAGACGCGACACCGACGAACCGGCGCCGAAATACGACGACACCAGAACGAGATCGGCGCCTTGCGCCGCGCGCAGGGTGTTCTCGACCAGCGCGGGAACGAGCCGCGGCGGCGGAGTGGCAAGGTATGCCTGACCTTGCGCGCCTCCTCCCGCGGCCGCCGCGGTCGCGTCGAATACCTGTTCGGTCGACAACGAAAGCGAGCGGAGCGAGGGAAAGACTCGCGTGAGCTCTGCGTTGAACGTTGCACCCGCCCCGAGATCGGTCCGCGGAGCGATGGTGACGCTCACGACACGCGACGTGCTGGGCAGCCGGCCAAAGGGCACGACGCCGAGTGAGTCCTTCACGAGCGTGATCGCGCGCTCGGCGGCCAGGCGCGCCGTCGCCGCGTTCGCGCTATCGCCCACGACCGTGCGGAGTACCTGCACATCGGTGTAGCGCTGCCGATCCAGCCCCATCTCGTGCTTGGCGATCAGCAGCTTGCGCGCCGATTCGGTAATGCGCGACTCAGGAAAGAGCCCACGGTGGACTCCATCGACCACCGCGTCGATCGCCGTGCGGATGTCCGTAGGCATCAGCAGCACGTCCGCGCCCGCGCCGACGGCGCGCTGGGTCACGTCGGCCATCGTCATCTTGCCGAGCACACCATTCATATCCAGTGCATCGGTGAGGACCAACCCTCGAAAGCCGAGCTTTCCGCGCAGCAGGTCGGTCATGATGTGCGGATTCAACGTCGCGGGGAGCGAGGAGCTGTCGAGCCCAGGCAGCACGCCGTGGAACGTCATGATTCCACGCACACCGGACCGGATCGCGGCGCGGAATGGAACAAGCTCGACGCTGTCGAGGCGCGCCGCCGAGGCGTTGACGTGCGAGAGCTCGAGATGGGAGTTCTGCTCCGTGTCGCCGTGTCCGGGAAAATGCTTCCCGGTGGCAAGCATGCCGTTTTCCTGAATGCCTCGCACCAGTGCCGCACCGAGCTGTGCGACGAGCTGGGGGTTCTCACCGAACGACCGCAGACCGATGACCGGATTCCTGGGGTTGTTGTTGACGTCGAGCACCGGAGCAAAGGCGATGTGGATGCCGAGCGCGCGCCCTTCGAGCGCCGTGACCCGGCCCATGGCATAGGCGAGCGCGGTATCGCGGGTCGCGCCGATCCCCATCTGGTATGGGTAGTACGTGGCACCGCCGAGATCGATCGCGTTGGGCAGGAAGTATCCGCCCCGGGCGCGGAACGCCGCGCCGGTCTCGAGGTCGGCGCCCACGAGTAGCGGCAACGTACTCACCTTCTGGAGCGCATTCAGCTTGGCGGCGATCTCCGTCGGAGAGCCGACGGAGATGATGACGCCGCCGAGATGCTGCTCGCGTACGAGCCGCTCCACTCGCTGGTAGGCCGGATCGTCGAATGCCGTGTAGTCACCGAGCACCCAGGGCCACACCATCTGCGCCACCTTGTCCCGGAGCGACATGGTCGCGAGGACGGAATCGGCCCACGCCGCGTCGGATATCGGACCGGAAACAGAGGTCCGGTTCGTCCCACCCGTCGCGGCGCAACCCGCCAGCACGCCAGCGATGGCGGTCCAGCCGAGCAGCGCGCGCGCCATGCGCGCTACCACGCGATCGTCCCTTTCTTGGTGGTGTCCACGTCTTCTTCCCCGCCACTCTTGAACAGGAACGCGTCCATGTTCTTGGTGAGGAAGCTGCGTGCCTGCGGATCCATCACGTTGAGTCCGTAGTGATTGATCAGCATGGTCTGCTGCTTCAGCCAGAGCCCCCAGCATTCCTGGCAAAGTTCGGCCACGACGCGGGCGCCGATGGCGCCGGGAAAGGGAGGGCGCTCGAATCCGGCGCGCGTCTCACCACAGCGCACGCAGGTGACGGTGCTTGGCATTGGTCCTCGTTAGAAAAGTGCGGATGCCAAATCTATACCCCGAGAGGATGGAGCGGTTGATCGATGGGACGGTTGGTCGAAATGGCGGTTGATCGATGGGACGGTTGATCGGTTCGTCGATGAGAAAGGCCACGGACTCGCCTGGCGACCCCTCAGCGGGAGCATCCAGGCAGGTCCGTGGCCTATGCAGTTCGATTACCCACAAACCAGCCGATCAACCGTCCTACCGATCAACCGTCCTCCCGACCAACCGCCGCCCTCAGGCGGCCGCGTCGACCGCGTTTTCGTCGTGGCGCAGGGCGGCGGATCCGTAGTTGCGGGCGTACTCCACCTTGGCGAGGCCGAACAGCTGGAGCGTGCGAATGTAGGCCCAACCGATGTCGAACTCGAACCACTTCGCCTTGAACTTGGCGCTCTTCGGGTCGGCGTGGTGGTTGTTGTGCAGTTCCTCGCCGCCGAGCCAGATGGCGATGGGCGAGATGTTGCGGCTCTCGTCCTTCA
>JBDTOD010000177.1:0-7884 GCA_039933415.1 bacterium | reverse complement strand
GTGGGCACGGAGCGCCTGAACGCGGTGAGGCCGGTGAAGGACAGCGCGACACCGGCGAGCCGGACGAGGAGATCGCGGCGGCCGAGAGTGGCGTCGGGACGAATATCGTGCATGTTCATTACCTCGAGTAGGTCGTGTCTTCGTTCTGCGACAGTGCCGCGGCGTTCCAGACTGCGTTCGTGGTCACGGTGCCGTTGCGTTCGACGATCAGGCATCCGACGTTCGGGATGCCGTAGGCGAGAGTGACACTCTCGCGCGGTTCCATCACGCTGAACGCCGTGGAGAGCGCGTCGGCCGTCGCACAGTCGGGCGCGAACACCGACGCGCTCACGATGCGCGACGCGGGGAGCCCGGTGCGCGGATCGAGGATGTGCGACACGTGACGGCCGTTCATCATGAACCCGCGCCGGTAGCCGCCGCTCGTGGCGAGTGCAGCGTCGCGTAGGTGGACCATCGCGAGCGGTCGCGCATTCTCGGCCGGCGCGAATGGACTCGCCACGCCGACGCGCAACGCGCGCGTCCCGTGATGCCGAAGGTCGCCGCCGATGTTGAGCAGCACGTGCGACACGCCGTCGACGTCACGCGCGCACGCCGCCGCCCGATCCACGATATAGCCCTTGGCAAGCGCGTCGAGCGAGAAGGAGAGCTCGGAACGCCGGCGCGCGATGCCACGCGCACGATCCACCGACCACTGTGGCTGCCGCAGCGCATGAACGCGCTCGCGCACGAGATGCGCGCGCGACGCGTCGCTTGTCTCCTCGGATGGCCCGTCGCGCAGGAGCTCGACGAGTGACACCGCCGCTGCGCTGAATGAGCCGGTCGTCTTGAAGCGCCACTGCTCGGCGGCTTCCAGAACCTCCGCCAGCTCGGGCGACACCGACACGTCCGTCCCGAACGTGCGCGTCCAACGGATCAGCTCACTCGATTCGGAGTAGCCGCTCAGGATGGCGGCGAGCCGATCGACCTCCGCCAGCACCGCGCCCTCCGCACATCGCGCCGCGCGCTCGTGCGACGCCACGACCTGCAGCTCGAGCGAGGTGCCGAGGACGTGCTCGTAGTGGAAGACGAAGCGTCGGGCGCGCGAGGCCCGGCTCGCGCGAGGCAGCGTCGCGCCCGCGACGTCGCGCAGCACGCGCATCGCGGCTCCAGAGATGCCGAACGACCGTAGGTGTGGCGACAGCTTCATCGATGCAGCGGGAGAGGTGGATTCGGCATGAAGGAGACGCTCCGAGCGCGAAGCGGTGTTCACACCGCCGGCGGTGCGGAGGGCGCTTCCCTACTTACACCGCAGCGGCGCGACCTGTTGTCTGGCGGCGCGCCAGCCACGGCGGCTCGGCATCAGAGCGACAGCCAATACGACATCTTCACCGCGAGCCGGTGCTCCCCGGGTGTGTGCAGCAGGTCTTCGAACGTGGGGGCCAGTCTTTCGTGCGCGAACGCGTCTCGAGCTGAGCGATCTTGTTGCCACACGACGTAGAGCGTACTCCCTCGGTGCCACTCCCAGCGCATGACTGCGTTGCCGCGCAGCGAGCGTACGGTAAAGTCCGGATCGGCGATCGTAAACCTGGCAGCGCCATCAGTGATCGTGTATCTGCTGCGCTCCTTCTCGAGAACGGTGCCATCGGTTCCATAGAGACGGAGCTCCAGCTGGCGCGGGTCCACCACCTCGCCCAGATCGTGATACGCCCCGATCGAGACGAAGGGCTGGACGAACAGCTCCAGGGAGAGGTCCTGCGTGACAGAGTAGTTGGCCCGGAGTTGGACGCCCACTTCGCGGCGATCGATGTTGGCGAACACGTAGCGAGCGCCATAGGTGGCGGCCGGTCCGCCGTCGAGTGTCGCTACATACTGCCGTTGATCCCGTGCCCGAGTCACCGAAGGCGAGAGCGAGAGCTGCCAGCGGCCGGCGGGCCGGAACGCGAGTCCCCCATGGAATTCCTGCCGGCGGCCGATCTCATCGGTGAGCTGGTCCACCCCCAGGCTCCACACGACGCGGTCACCAGGGTTTCCGCGCAGGTCGAAGGTGACATGCTCGTTGTCCGGCATGAGCATCGCGGGGCCCCCGCGCGTCACCGTCGTACTACGCGTACGAGGCGACCAATGATAGTGCGCGCTGATGGACCAGAAGTTGTTCAACGTTGCATTCGCGAAGATCGAGGGCACTTCAGCAACTTTCGTCACGCCGTCGAAGCTCCGGTTTCCAAACGCGGACACGTTGACGGAATAGTTTTGAAAGAGGCCTCCGGGCAGGTTTTCGCGATACGTCAGGTCGGCCGTGCCCGAGAGGTCATCGGCGGTCGACAGCTGACCAGCGTCGTTGAGCTCGAATCCTGGGGACACCGCCTCGGCGTTCATCCCCCACAGCCAGTGCCGGCCGGCTTCCTTGCTGATCGCCGCCCGCGCACGGTACCCGGAGAGTGCTCGGCGGCCGGGATCCACTTCCACGTGCTCCGCGTCCGGCCGCTGAAAGTACCGCGCGCTCGAACGCTGCAATCTGAGAATGGAGCTTGAATCGCCCGTAACGCGGCTGAAGCCGGCGTCGAAGGCGAGGACGTATTCCCCGCCCTTCATGCGGAGATTCCAGTCGGTACCACCAGTGATCGCGCGCGTTGGATAGGCTGCGCCCAGCGCACCCCCCTCTGGAACCTGGCGCGTCACCGCCGTGAGGATGGCTCCGCCGGTGGAGCCCCACTGGCCAAACTGTTGTTGAGCCCGAGCCACCGCGAACGTTGTGCGGGGTTGGACGATCTGCTCGTCCATCAGAGCGGTGAGGGTGTCGAACCCTCGGGCGGATTCCTCTCCGGTAACAGCCGCGAGCGCGCTGATGGCGAGACCGCCACGCGTCCGCCCAGTGAGTTTCGCGGCGCCGAGGATGGTGGTGCTCGTCGGTTGGTCGACGAACGTGCCGCTCGCCGACAGGCGAGGCACCGCGCCGATCCGCCGCGAGTAGAAGTAGGACGCCCCCCCTCCGCTGAGCAACTCGCGGCCTTCGGTAAAGAAGGGCCGCTTTTCCGGAAATGTCGTCTCGAACACGCCGAGGTTGACTTCGGCCGGGTCTGCCTCGACTTCACCAAAGTCAGGGTTCAGGGTGGCCTCGAGCGCAACGTTGCTGCGCAGTCGCAGACGGAGGTCCACTCCGGTATGCTGGCGGATGTTGCGGCCGTCGTCGAACGGATTCAACGGATTTCGCTGACTCGGCAGACGTGCGCTGGCGGCTACGTACGGCAGAAGTTCGGCCCGCTGCGTCGTGGGGGGGCGCGTGAGCCCAGTGAGCTCGGCGAACCGCGATGCCCATCCGGTCTCGCTCTTGGGAACGAGCACGAGGAACGATTCCTCGTTCAACGCGGGAACGCGGCGCGCGACGTTGATTCCCCATGACAAGTCGGCGGTGTTGTCGAATCGAAGCTGACTGAACGGAATGCGCATCTCCGCCGTCCAGCCGGAGGAATCCCTCGCCGTCGCGGCCTCCCACACCGGATCATAGGAGTAGTCACGTTGCGTGCGATCATCAGCCGGGTGATAGTAGTCGAGGCGCACTCCCGCCGACGTCACGCCGAACGAGAACGCCGTCCGCCGGTCCCGGTACGTGTCCAGCGAGACGATCAGCTGCTCCGAGGCACTCTCGACGTCGCGCCGTGTGACGAGCGAGCGAATGCCGGCGGGGTTGGTGCTGTGTAGTCGGGCGGCGACGTACAGCGCCTCGTCGTCGAAGGCCAGGGCAACCTCCGTCGCCTGGGTGGCCGGCCGGCCCTCGATGGGATCACGCTGGAGAAAGCCGGACGACCATTGGGCCGCTGCCCACACCGGCTCGTCCAATCGCCCATCCACGCGTATGTCACTGGCGAGTGTGGCTTGCACTCGCGCCGGGATAACCGTCTGTGCGTGCGCGCTGGCGGGCGACAACAATTGAAGCGACGCGCCAACGATTGCGATTGTCCAACTTTGTCCAGTCATCATTGCTCCATGTGAGATCATGGGAGCATGTTAGAAAGGACAGGCGCATCGATGGTGAAGGGTTTGTACGACTGCGGTACAGCCGGCGTGAGTCAGGGACGGAGCCGGTAGCCGATGTTGCGCACGGTGAGGATGTGACGCGGATTGGATTGGTCGCGTTCGATCTTCCGTCGCAGCTCGACGATGTGGGCGTCGATCGTGCGCGTCGTGACGCTCGCGTCGTACTGCCACACCTTGCGCAGCAGATCGTGGCGCGACACGACCTTGTCACGGTGCTCGAGCAGCGCCTTGAACAGTCCGAACGCCCGAGGGGAGAGCGGCACCTCCTCCTTGTCGCGGCGCACCGTCCGGTTCACCATGTCGATGATCGCATCGCCGAGAACGATCGTCTCGCTGTCGTGGACACTCGCGCGCGGTGATGCTCGTCTTGCCAATGCGCGCACGCGGAGCATCAGCTCCATCACGCCGAAGGGTTTGGTGACGTAGTCGTCGGCCCCGACTCGGAAGCCACGCACCTTGTCCAGCTCCTGCGATCGTGCGCTGAGGAGAAGCACCGGGGTCTCGACCCCTGCGGCTCGCAGGCGACGCAATACCTCGAAGCCGTCGATCCCAGGCAGCATCAGATCCAGCACGACGACGTCCGGCGGATCAGCGATGACGTCAGCCAGGGCCGCCTCGCCGCTCGAATAGGTCGACACACCGAATTCCTCGACCTCGAGATTGGCTCGTAGCCCCATCGCGAGGTCCTCGTCGTCCTCGATCACCACGACGCGCATCATGTGGCCACGCGTGCTTCCACTGCGTCGCTTCGGTCGACAGGCGAGCGTGAACGAACCGTGGCCGGGAGCACGACGGTCACCGCTGCACCACCACCCGGTGCGTCGGCAACGTGAACCGTTCCCCCCACGCGCTGCGCCAGGTCGCGTACGACGGACAGACCGATCCCGGCGCCAGCGACCTTCGGTCGGCCATCGCCGGTGAGACGAATGAATGGCTCGAACACCCGATCGCGATCGCGAGGCGGGACGCCGATTCCCTGATCGGACACGGTGATGGAGACGTTGTCGCCGGCCAGGGCGGTACTGATCGAGATCGTCTGGCCCATCGGGCCAAACTTGACCGCGTTGTCGAGGAGGTTGATCAGGATCTGCCGCAATGCCCCAGCGTCGGAGTGAACGAGGACATCGTTCGTGAGCGACATTGCCGTCTCGACACGCCGCGCATCGAGCATGGGCCGAAACACATCCACGGCGTCGCGGATGATCGTTCTCAGCTCCATCGTTTCCCGTTCGACCTGAGCGTCTCCCGCCGCCGAGTGGGCGAATTGCAACACTCTGTCGACCAGTTGGGCGAGGCGACGGGCCTCACGGTGAATGATCGTGGCGAACCGCACCCGTTCCTCTGGCGAGCGCTCACGGGCCAGCATGATCGACTCGGCGAACATGGATATGTGGGTGAGTGGCGTTCGCAGCTCGTGCGAAACGTTCGCCACGAACTGGCTTTGCAGCTCGGCCAACCTGCGCGCGCGATCGAGGTGGATCAGCACGAGCACCGTCAAGGCAGCTGCGAGCGTCAGCAGCCCGATGATCAGCCGGAGCGGGGGAGGCGCACTGCCGGCGCCGAGCAGCAGGGATCGCGCAAGGGCGGAATCGAGCGCCACCGAGACGCGCAGTCCTCCGAAGCTGGGGTCCAGCGAATCGGTGGCGATGAGAGCGTTGCCGCTCGATGTCCCGAGCGTGAAGAGTCGATCGCCGCCTGCCGTCGCGATCTCGATGCGGAGCTCATCCGGCCGGAGCGGCCGTCCGAACAGCGCATCTGGCAATAGCCGTCGCTCGAACGCGACTTGCTCGAGCGTCAGACGGACGAGCCGTGGGTCTGTCTCGACGCCGTAGATCGCGCGGATGCGTTCCTGGTCCGTGCGGATGATTCCATACAGCGTTGCCACCAACCCGTATGGCGTCGCGTCGAGTCGCAGTTGATGCGGTTCGTGAACACTGTCGAAGCCAGCTCCCCGAAGCCGCGACCACACGGCGGCGGCAGAGGTATCGCGCGACTGCAGGCCGATGACCACGCCACTCTGGTAGTCGGCACGAAATGTTCGCTTCGCTCGGGCGATGACCGGGCGGGTCGGATTCACCGTGTCAGGCAAGAAGTATGTCGAGATGTCTCCAGGGAGCACCCGCACCGTTCCGCCCGGTGCGCGGTCGATCTGGTGGATGGCCTGGTGCACCAGATCGTGCAGAGAGGCCGTCGCCTGGCGGGCGAAGCGTCCTGCGGCGAAGCTCGAGTAGAGGACCGTCGCTCGATGCAGAGCGGCGGCCTCGCTCGCCTGTGCGCGCCTGGCGTAGTACACCAGCACCGTGCCCAGGATGAGCGGCAAGGCCAGCGCGCCCCCTACGAAGAGGCGCGCGCGGGAGCGGCGTATGGGCGAAGCAGCGGGCGAGCCGACGGACATGTCACCGAGGTGGATTGTCTCGAGTGCAAGCTATGAGCAGCCGCTGTCGGAGGGGCAATCCATCGGTGCGCGAATTGTAAGGAATTTGTTGCGTGAAGGCGCACGGGAGGATGGTGATGGCAACAGGGTTGCCTGGCGGCGCGCCTGCGTCCAGGCAGTCGCGCCGAGCGCGACGAGGGCGAGGGCGCCGGCGAGAAGCGGGGCGCGATCGGCGGCGAGCTCGATGAACGGTGTGACGGGGTTCGCGAGACCGAAGGCGCGCTCGCCCATCCAGCCCAGTGAGGCCACGCCAGCCACGACGGCTCCGTCGATCCGCACCACCCGGTACGCGGGCGTTCGCGCGAGCATCAGCAGCCATGGCACCGTGACCACGACGACGACGAGCTGCATCATCTCGATGCCCAGGTTGAAGCCCAGGACCGTGAGCGCCGTCGTCGGGGGATCGATACCGTAGCCGGCGATCATCGTGGCGAACGCGAGTCCGTGCACGAGCCCGAACCCCCCGGCGACGAACGCCTCACGACCCGGGAAGAGCGGCCGCAGCGCATGCAGCGCCGACACGAAGATCGACACGGCGATGAGCACCTCCACCGGCCCGCTCGGCGCACTCACCCAACCCGTCGCCGCGGCCGCGAGCGTGAGCGAGTGGCCGATCGTGAACGCCGTCACGACGCGAAGCAGTCGCGCGGCACTCTGCTTCACGCCGGCGTAGCGCCCCCAACGCGTACCGTTCGCGACGAGTGGCGCCGGCAGGAGCAGTACGAGCAGAAAGAGGAGATGATCGGTGCCCTCGGCGATGTGGCGCATACCGAGCCTCACCACGCTCGCGAAGCCGGTCCACGATCCTGGAGCTGGCCCGTTGCTCGAGCTGGCGACGGCAGCGGCCTCCACGTAGTCGAGGCGATATGACGCCTGCTCGTAGCTGCGGTCCTGCGCCGTGATGCGAACGTCGGGATCGCGCGGCACGAGCGCATTCACGAGGTAGACGGAGATCGCGCGCTCGTGATTGTTCTCGAACGTGAGCCGGCGATCGACGCCACCGCGCGGCACATCGGCTTCAATGTCGAGCTGGATCTCGCCGCGGCCCTCCTTCATGTCCGCGATGCTCGCGAACTTCGACGCGATCAGCCGGAGCGGCATGCGCGTGCCGTCGATCGCGAGCGAGAGGTCGCGCAGCACGCGCTCCGCGTAGCTGCGCTGCTCGGCAGCGGAGATGAACCCGTCGCCATTCACGTCGATGGCCGCGAGCACGCTCGGAAACACGGCGACGCCTGGCGTGAGCCGGATCTGCACCTGCACCAGATCCTTTCCCACCTGGATCATCGTCGCCTGGAGATACTCATCCAGGCGATGCGCGTACGCCGGCGTCGCGAACCAGAGCAGCAGCGCGACGCCGGCGGCGACGCCCCGCTTCATTTCTTCGCCACGTCCTTCCGACCGTAGTCGTTGGTCGGATCGCGATAGATGGTGTGGAT
>JBDTOD010000176.1:0-7939 GCA_039933415.1 bacterium | reverse complement strand
CGGGCTCTGACCCCGGGCTCTGACCCCGGGCTCTGACCCCGGGCTCTGACCCCAACCGCCAGGCGCGGCGACGGTCAGAGCCCATATGCACGGACGGCCCCCCAAGCATTCTGGAGGGCCGTCTGCCAATCTTGATACTCGATACCAGTATACCCGCGTACTTCAGTGGCCCTTACAGCAGTGCCGTCGCCTCGACTCCCATATCCGACGGCACGCCACCCGGGAAATACGCGTTGTGCACGTACTGCCGCACCATCCGCTGCGTGTTGAAGAAGCTGCCGTTCAGCGAGATCGCCGAGCGCATCACTTCCGCGTACGCGAACGGGAGCCCGTAGAACAGCGGCAGGATGACGCGCTCGAGCTTGATGTACAGGTCCACCGCGTCGCGCGACGGATCGCCCTCGGCCTCCGGCCCGCCAATCGACCAGCCGGTCACTCCCTCGACGTGGCCTTCGACCCACCAGCCGTCGAGCACCGAGAACGACGGCACACCATTCAGTGCCGCCTTCATCCCGCTCGTCCCTGACGCCTCGAGCGGCTTCATCGGGTTGTTCAGCCACAGATCCACGCCCGACACCATCTGGAGCGCGAGCGCCATCTCGTAGTTCTCGACGTAGACGACCTTCACGAGATCGCCGAGCCGTTCGCGCGCGCCGTGGATGCGGCGGATGAGGTCCTTGCCCCCGCCGTCGTGCGGATGCGCCTTGCCGCCGAACACGATCTGGATCTTTCCCACCGTGCGCGCGATCGAGGTCAACCGATCGAGGTCCGAGAAGATCAGGTCGGCCCGCTTGTACGGCGTGGCGCGCCGCGCGAAGCCGATCGTCATCACGCTCGGGTCGAGCTGTTGGCCCGTGCGACGCGCGATCTCGTCGAGCAGGACACGCTTGCTCGCCGCATGGGCCTCGCGGATCTCCTGGAGCGGTATGCCGACGGCATACCTCAGATACAGATTGTCGCGCCGCCACTCCGGGATCCGCCGATCGAGCAGCGCCGCGAACTCCGGACCAGTCCAGGTCACCGCGTGCACGCCGTTCGTGATCGAGTTGATCGCATACTCGGGGAACATCCCGCGCGACACGTCGCGGTGCCGCATCGCCACGCCGTTCACGAACCGCGTGAGGCTCAGCGCGAGATGCGTCATGTTCAACATCCCTTCGTGAATTCCGCCGCTGCCTTCCAGCAGAGCCACTCGCTTGTCGCCGAGCACGTGCCGCACCATCTCGAGCGGGAACTTGTCATGGCCCGCCGGCACCGGCGTGTGCGTCGTGAAGACACACCGCTGGCGCACTGCGTCGAGGTCCGCATCGTAGACCTCGAAGTGCTCGCGCCCGTCGAGCTGCCGCTCGAGCAGCTGCAGCGTCAGCAGCGCGGAGTGCCCCTCGTTCAGCGCGTAGATCGTCCCCGCGTCGTAGCCATTCGACTGCAGCAGCGCCGCGCCACCCATGCCGAGCACGATCTCCTGACAGAGCCGGTAGTGCTCGTCGCCACCGTAGAGTGTATCGGTGAGCGTGCGGTCCCACTCCGAGTTGCCCGGCAGGTTGGTGTCGAGCAGATACACGGGCACCTCGTGCCCCCGCACTCCCTTCACCCGGTATAGCCAGGCGCGCACCTGCACCTCGCGCCCCTCGATCATCACGCTGCTTCGCTCGGTCACCGGCTCCAGCACCTTTTCCGGCGACCACTCCACCGGCGATTCGGTCTGCTGCCCCGAGGCGTCAAGATGCTGGACGAAATAGCCCTTGCGATGCAGCAAGGTGACGGCGACCATCGGCACGCCGAGGTCGGCCGCCGAGCGAAGGGTGTCTCCCGCCAGCACGCCGAGCCCGCCGCTGTACGTGGGGATCGCCTGCTCGAGGCAGATCTCCATCGAGAAGTACGCAACGGTGGATCGCGGGGGCGTCAACGTCATGAAAGCCTCATCCAAGTGTCACAGCGCGCACGATGTGCTCGTGGGGACGACAGCCCCGCGGACAGCGGTCGCGCATGGTGAAATCGTAGGGTGGTGATGATGTAGGGAATTCTACCGGCCAGCCGCGTCGATTCAATGGACGGGACTGCCTGACGTGCGGAATCGGGCCGGAGTGACCCCGACGTTGTCCCCAACTGGACGAGTCAATCGTACCGGATTCCGGCACCGCTGCGCAACCATTCAACACTGCCTGAGACGCCGACGCCCGGCGAACGGCGCGACTCATCAGCCTTTCAACAATTGCGCCGCATTGGTTGGAGCGAGCACGGCGACCGGCAGCTCGTCAAGCGCGGACGCCACGTCGATCGCACCATCTCGCGCCAGGATCGTCGCCCCGCTCACCCGTCACTCACCCCGCACCCCGCACCCCGCTCATTCCCCCAGCATTCGCGTCGTCCCCGGATCAGCGAGCAGCGTCTCCAGCGTCTCCCGCATCCGGCGCGACCAGCTCGGATACTTGTCCTGCCAGATGCCGGGGATGTTCACCGGCTCCGATTCGCGCGCCAGGTCGTCGAGCGACAGGCCGACCAGCGCCGACGGCGTCCGACGGATGAACGCGTGCAACGCCGCGATCAATGACTCCGCGTCCACCTGCTCGCGCGCCGGCTCCGCCAGCAGTCCTGCGTCCACCAGCATGGCGATCAGCGCGTGCCGGTCGCTCGCGCGCGCGTCGTGCATGCCGCGCTGCTGTTGCGGATCCGAAAGGTCGCCCAACTCGCTGCGCAGCACGATGTCGCGCTGCTGCAGCCATCCGACCAGCGGCGGCAGGTCATGCGTGTCCACCGTGGCGAGCGCGAGCCGCGGATAGTCCTCGGCGCGCCGGAACCGTCCGGTGTGAAAGTCGCGCTCGAACACGAGCACCTTCGAGCTCAGCACGCCCCAGCGCGCCATCACCTCCGGCACTTCCACCGGCACGGTGCCGAGATCTTCGCCCACGACGAGCGAGCCGTGCCGCACGCTCTCGAGTGCGAGGATGCCGAACAGGTCTTCGGCGAACGATTTCACGAAGGTGCCCTCGCGCGCCGATGCACCGAGCGGCACCCAGAACATCCGGAACAGGCCGAGCGCATGGTCGAGCCGGAGCGCTCCCGCATGTCGGAAGCCGGCGCGGAGGAGGCGAATCCAGTAGTCGTAGCGCGTCTCGCGCAAGACGTGCGGATCGATCGCTGGCAGACCCCAGTTCTGTCCTTCGTCCGAGTACATGTCGGGGGGCGCGCCCACCGTCGCACCCGGCACGAACAGCCCCGGATTCGCCCACACGTCGCTCCCCGACGGCGCGGACCCCACGGCGAGATCCTGATAGACGCCGAGCGCCAATCCTGCCTTGGCGGCATCGGACGCCGCGCACCCGAGCTGCCGGTCGATCTCGAACTGGATCCAGCGATGGAAGTCCACTCGGTCGGCGAGCTCGCGCCGCAGCGTGGCCACCGCCTCGCCGTTCGCGTCGTGCAACGGGTCCGGCCACTGGCGCGCATCGGGCCCTTCGCGTTCGGAGATCGCCATGAACGTCGCGAACTGCGTGAGCTGCGGATCTTCGCGCGTCACGAATGCGGTGTACTCGCGCCCACGTGTCGTGTTCGGCTTGCACTCTCGCTCGACGAACGTGTGGTGCAGCGAGGCGAGCAGCGGCGCGCGGAGCGCCATGATGCGTCCGTAGTCCATCATCGGCGCCTCGCGCAGCTCGGCGAGCTCGCGCTGCAGCGCGGGTGATTTGATGAGCGCGCGCGCCCGCGCATCGTGCCTGAGCTCGGGCACGTCGTCCACCGCCAGATAGAGCGGGTTGCGGAAGAGTCGCGTGATCGGCGAGTACGGGCTCACGTCGTAGCCCTCGTTGCGCAGCGCATGCAGGGGGTTCACGCCGACGAACGCGCCTCCTTCCCGCGCCGTCCAACCGGCGAGCGTCGCCAGGTCGCCGAGGTCGCCCGCGCCCCAGTTCCGCGCGCTCCGCACGGTGTACAGGTTCGCCGTGATCCCGAACGCCCGCCGTCCGCGCAGCCGTGCCTCCGGCGGCGTGCACCGCGCGGGCACGACGATCAGGCGCTGGCTGGCGCTGCGTTGCGTGCCATCCGCCTCGAGCTCGATCGTGACGTCGTGATAGCCGAGCGGGGGCACGGTGGGCAGATCGAGCACGATGCGGCGCGCCGGCCCTCCGTGAAACGTGCCGCGCCATCGGCTCTCGATCCCGTCCTCGGTGCGCAGCGTGAGCGTCCAGCGCACCTCATGCACGTGCATCTTCGGCACACGGATGCGCACGCGGCGCACGCCGCGGCTACGCTGCCGCACCACGCGCACTGGCGCGATCCATTCGCGGCGCGCCTTGGTGCGCAGCGCGCGCAGCGCCGCGAGCGCGCGGTCCTCCGTGCTCGCGTCGATCCCCATCGCCGCGAGCAGCCGCTCGCGGGTGACGTCGGAGGTGATGCGCTCCTGCCCTCCCGACTGATCGACATAGCTCGCGGAGATGCCAAGCCGGTCGGCGAGCCGGCGCAGCGCGGGGCGATCGAGACTGACGGAGTGCTCGGACATCAGTTGTTACGACTCGAACAGCCCGGCCGGCGCGACACGCTCCGGGAGCAGCACGAGCGCCGACAGCGGCGGCAGCGCGATCTCCACGGAATATCGCCGTCCGTGATAGGGGACGTCGTCCGCCACGATGCGCTCGGCCACGGGATACCCGCTTCCGCCCCAGCGCGCATCATCGCTCCCGATCGCCCTCACGTACATCCCCGACTCCGGCACGCCGATGCGGTAGCGCTCGTGCGGCATGGGGGTGAGGTTGAGCACGACGACCGCATGCGAGTCGCCCGAGCGCCGGAGATACGACAGCACCGAATGCGCGTCGTCGCCGGTGTCGATCCACTCGAAGCCGCGCGGGTCGTGGTCGCTCTGCCAGAGCGCCGGAATCATCTGGTACACCCGCGCGAGCCGCATCATGTAGTCGCGCAGCGCGGCACGCGACGGATCGTCGAGCAGATGCCAGTCGAGCGAGTGTTCGTGGGTCCACTCGTCCGGTGGCGCGAACTCGCTCCCCATGAACAGGAGCGTCTTGCCCGGGCGGGTGAACTGGTAGGCGTACAGTGCGCGAAGGTTGGCGAGCTTCTGCCAGTGGTCGCCCGGCATCTTCTCGTAGAGTGAGCCCTTGAGATGCACCATCTCGTCATGCGAGAGAGGCATGATGAAGTTCTCACTGGCCTCGTACACCATCGCGAAGGTGAGCTCGCCCTGGTGATAGCGGCGATGGATCGGATCGCGCTCGAAGTACGCGAGCGTGTCGTGCATCCACCCCATGTTCCACTTGAAGGTGAAGCCGAGCCCGCCCTCGTTGATCGGCCGCGTCACACCGGGCCACGCCGTGGAATCCTCGGCGATCGTCACACAGCCGGGCGCGTCCTGCGTGATCACGGCGTTCATCTCGCGCAGAAAGTCGATCGCCTCGAGGTTCTCGCGTCCGCCGTAGCGGTTCGGCACCCACTCGCCGTGATTGCGGCTGTAGTCGAGGTAGAGCATCGAGGCCACCGCATCCACGCGCAGACCATCCACGTGGAACTCGTGCAGCCAGTACAGCGCGTTGGCGACGAGGAAGTTCCGTACCTCCTTGCGGCCGTAGTTGAAGATCAGCGTGCCCCAGTCAGGATGCTCGCCAAGACGCGGATCCTCGTGCTCGTACAGCGCGCTCCCGTCGAACCAGCGCAGTGCGTAGTCGTCCTTGGGAAAGTGCGCCGGCACCCAATCGAGCAGCACGCCGATCCCCGCCTCGTGCAGCGTGTCCACGAGATACCGGAAATCGTCCGGCGACCCGTATCGTGAGCTGGGCGCAAAATAGCCCGTCACCTGGTAGCCCCACGATCCATAAAACGGATGCTCCATCACCGGGAGCAGCTCGACGTGCGTGAAGCCGAGCATCTTCACGTACGCCGCCAGTCGCGGCGCGATCTCGCGATAGCCGAGCGATCGATTCCCCTCCTCCGGCACGCGCGCCCACGAGCCGATGTGCACTTCGTAGATGAGCACGGGCTCGCGCACGAGATCGGTCTTCTCGCGCGCCGTCATCCATCGCTCGTCGCTCCACCGATAGTCGCGCTCCTTCACGACGATCGCCGCGGTGTCCGGCGCCTGTTGCATCTTGAGCGCGACCGGGTCGGTCTTCTCGCGCAGCGAGCCGTCCTTGGTGCGCAGCTCGAACTTGTACAGCGCGTTCGCCCGGACGCCGGGGATGAACAGCTCCCACAAGCCGCTGTCGCCCATGCGGCGCATCGGAAACTGACGTCCGTCCCACGCACACCAGTCGCCGATCACGCTCACGCGCTCGGCGTTCGGCGCCCACAGGGAGAACGCTGTGCCCTCATCTCCTTCCATCTCTCGCAGGTGCGCACCGAGCATCTCCCACAGGCGCCGGTGTGTTCCTTCGCGGAAGAGATAGAGGTCCATCTCGCCAATCACCGGTAGGTGACGATATGGGTCGCCGCGCTCCCACGTCGTTCCATCCTGTGCGATGAACCGGAGCTGATAGGAGAAGGGCAGCGTGGCGCCCGGAATGAAGCCGGCGAACAGGCCGTCGCCTTCGGAGCGGAGCGCCGTCACGACGCCGTGCACCACCACCGCGCAGTCCGCCGCGGCCGGCTGGTAAGCGCGGATCACGAGTCCGGCCACTCCACCCACCGTCGCCGGATGCGGACCGAGCACGCGATGCGGATCCGCGTGGCGCCCGTCGAGCAGCGCCTGGCGCTCGCCCCCATCCATCTGGTGCGTGGTTTCCGCGCTCTGTGCGTGAGCGCCCGTCGGAGCGCTCGCCGTCGGACGGTTGGTGGAGCGAGGCTCGCTCATGATCCGCTCATGGAGTGTGTTTTTCCTTCGACGTCAGCGGCTCGTGGCGGACGTCGTCGCCCGTCGCGATCCGGCGATCGGTGCCGTAGCGCAACAGCATCAAGGTATGCGGGTCCACCGTGATCTGGCCGCGCCGCACGACGGGCAGCTCGTGCTTTGCCGTGTCCACCATCACCACCCACATCTTCTGGTCCGACAGCGTCGGCATCGTGAACCGCGCCGGCGCTTCCCCCGAGTTCAGCAACAGCAGCAGCGTGTCGCCCGACACCACGTGGCCCCGCTCATCGCGCTCGTCCGTCGCCATGCCGTCGATCAGCATGCCGAAGCAGTGCGCGTTCGGGTCGCCCCAGTCGGCGTCGGTGATCTCGGTGCCGTCGGGGCGCAGCCAGGTCACGTCCTTCGCCTTGGAGCCGGGGATCACCGCGCCGCGGAAGAAGTGGCGCCGCCGCAGCACCGGATGCAGCTGACGGAGCGCGAGCAGTTTGCGCGTGAACGCCTGGAGCTCCCGCTGTGCCGGATCGAGATCCCAGTTCATCCACGTGAGCTCGTTGTCCTGCGCGTACGCGTTGTTGTTGCCGCATTGCGTGCGGCCGATCTCGTCGCCGTGCGCGAGCATCGGCACGCCCTGCGAGAAGGCGAGCGTCGCGAGCATGGTGCGCATCAGGCGATAGCGCATCTCGATGATTGCCGGATCGCTCGTCTCACCTTCGACGCCCCAGTTGCGGCTGATGTTGTCGTTGTGGCCGTCCTGGTTGTGCTCGCCGTTTGCCTCGTTGTGCTTCTGCTCGTAGCTCACCAGGTCGCGCAGCGTGTAGCCGTCATGCGCCGTGATGAAGTTGATGCTTGCGTACACCCCGCGGTCGCTCGCCGAGAAGATGTCGCTCGAGCCGGCGAGGCGGCTCGCCATCTCCGATACCTGCCCCTTCTCCCCCTTCCAGAATTTGCGCACCGCGTCGCGATATTGCCCGTTCCACTCGGTCCACCGCACCGGGAAGTTCCCCACCTGATAGCCGCCCGGTCCAACGTCCCACGGCTCGGCGATCAGCTTCACGTCGGCCAGCGTGGGATCCTGCTGCATGATGTCGAAGAACGCCGACAGCTTGTCCACGTCGTACAGCTCGCGCGCCAGCACGGGGGCGAGGTCGA